>JAZRFT010000016.1:0-5621 GCA_045643805.1 Acutalibacteraceae bacterium | reverse complement strand
ACTTTTTGACTGTAGGGAACTTAAATTTCTCGACAATTGCTTCAAATTCAGGCAGACGGTCAGGATTATTTAAAGAAATAAATTCTCTCATAAAATCAATATCTAATCCCTTGTAAGTTGTCTTTTTCTTGTTTCCTTCAGCCTTTACAAGCTCGAAGCCCTCATGCTTTGCCATAAGTGTTGTAAGTTCCTTGAGTTCTGCCTCAAAGCCTCTTCCGGCACGGTTGAAGGCTCTTTCTGAACCTCTGATTTCCTTGTTGATAAAGTCCACTGTAAAGAATTTTGTTTTCATAGCATTATTTCCTTTCCGTGAGGTTTACTATTTTTTATTTTTATTTTTTATTTTTTTCTTTTACTTTCCTCACTTGCTATGGCTTTATTATACAGGAATTGGTATCCAATAGAACGGACATCAATATAATTATTTCAACTTTTTTTATTTTATTTTTATCTTTTTTCTTGCTCGTTTGTGTTCGAAGATGTTCAGACTTGATAAAAAATAAAAACAAGATGTTCAATTAACTTCAAACATCTTGTTTCGTGAACAAATCAAGTGTTATACTACCTTTTGGAAAAAGAATGCAGTTGGATAAAACCAAAAGAAAATGCAACAAATCTGAAAGCCTTTTGTTCAAGGGAAGTATCACCCAAACGGTCTGCTTGCAGACCGGAGTGTCCTTGGTAAGGATGAGGTCACCGGTTCAAATCCGGTTATCAGCTCCAAAAAAACCTCGTTCTTGTGAACGAGGTTTTTTCAATTAAATAAATCCTTTACGGAATTTGTGAAATATGCTGCAACGTATAGAGATTTATTTTATTTCATATTTTGCCGAAAGACAAAATATTTCATAATCCGTCAGGATTATTTCATATCGCATAGCGATATTTCATTAAAATATTTAATTTAAAATATTAGTTGTAAATATATTTCCTTCCACAAAATGATCACATACAATGCTTCGCATTGATTGTTGCCCTGCCGAACATTGCCGTATACTGTTATGTGTGCGGTGTTTATTTTCAGCAAAAGCCTCTTAAATAACAGATTTTTTATTTCAAGTTGCAAAAATATAAAACCCATGTTAAAATGGTATATAATTGTTACATAAATATTCAGGAGGGTTTATTTATGGCGAAAAAAAGAAACGGGGAAATTGATTTACTCCGCTTTATCTTTTCGGTAATGATCGTTATTCATCACTATAACGCTTCATTCAACTTCAACATACTGCACAACGGATACATAGCCGTGGAATTTTTCTTTTTGCTTTCAGGTTATCTTATGGCACAAAGTGCGTATAAAATTACAAGTCAGAAGAAACAGCTTGAGCCTTCGGAAATCGCGGATTTATCCTGGTCGTTCATCATAAAAAAAGTGAAGGCCTTTTATCCTTACTACGCATTTGCTGTTATATTTCAGGTTATTGTCAGGAACATCATGGTCAACCACGAGAATATTGACTCCCTTGTAAGCGGTTTTTTAAGGAGTATCCCGACCTTTACGCTGACCTTCCTCGGCTTCAACAACAACTCCAAAACCTTACACGTAGGAAGCACCTGGTACTTATCCGCTATGATTATAGCAATGTTTATTCTCTTCCCCTTCCTGCTTAAAAATTTTCACATCTCCTCAAAGCTGTTCTTCCCTGCAATGTCAATGTTCGTTATGGGTTATCTCTATGAAACCTATAAAACAATAGCCAACTGGGGAACCTGGTCAGGCCTTTGCTTCAACGGTGTTTTAAGGGCTGTGGGTGAAATTGCCTTCGGTGCAAGCATGTTTGTTCTAGCTGACTGGCTGAAGAAAAAATACGGTGATATTTCGGACAGAAACAAATTAGTCAGGCTGTTTTTCACCGCTGTAAAGCTGTTCAGCTTAGGTGTTGTGTTCCTGTTTGCTCTCGGACTTCCCATCAAGGGCTTCAACCTGCACGCTTACTTTTTCTGTGCTGTTGTAATCACCATCTCCTTCTCGGGACTTAGCTACTGCATTCCCGGAAACAGATTCACCAACTACCTAGGTAAAATCTCTCTGCCGATATACATTTTCCACAGCATTATAAGATATTCAATAGCAGAATCTCTTGAAAGTCCCGATGTGGTTACGCTGAAATGGTTTGTTATTATGTCAGTCGGTACTGTTATCATCTGTGTTGTGCTGATGTACGTTGCAGATTTCATTACAGCTTTAACAAGAAAAATCACTGCAAAGGTTATGAATGCAGGACAGTAATATTTTAAAAAAGCAGAGGTTAAACCTCTGCTTTTTCATTTATTACATCTTCTTTAGGAATAACAAATTCAAGCTTGAAGCGACCCTTGTGACGGTATGGGTAAAGCCTGAGTAAAAGTGTGCTGATAATTGCACCCGATACGTTCATCACAATGTCACCCATTGTGTCCATAATGGGATATCTGCCGCGATCAAAGTATTCGAATATGGTCTGCATCTTGTCCGTGCCTATAAGCCTTGTATAAGACCAGAACTGTGAGGAAGCAACCTCACCTGTCACAATGCCTATTACCTGGTCGCCGGAGAATTCGAAAATCTCCCACATTGTTGCACACATAAAGCTGAAGCCTGCCGACGCAAGAATTATCATCGTCATTGAGGCGGTCTTTTTCTCCTTTTTGATAAGGGCACAGGCAAATTCGTAGCCTAAAAAGACAAGTCCCGCTCCGCAGCCGAAGTGCAGGAAGGAATCCCAGAGCCTTACCTCATAATAGAAGTTGAAAAGATAAGCCGTGACAACTGCAACAAAGTCAACTATTATAATTGCCGTCTGCATAAGAGGCTGTATGTACTGAAAAACTGTCCACTTGGGCATCAGCATACATAACTCCCAAACAAACATCATACCGAGATTCATAAGAATCTCTACCGAAATAACGGGCTTGAAGGGCTCGTCAAAAAGGGATTTTATGAAAAGCCCCACCATTGCAAGTCGTATCAACCACCAGAAAGCATAGGTTCCGGTTGAGCAGTTATATTTAAGTCGTCTGAAAAATCCGCTTACTCTACGGCCGGCAGCAATTGCGTTTACACTGACAATATTGTTGCCGTATTCGGCATCGTATTTGTATTTACCCCTTAAACGGTAGGGACAGAGATTGACAAATATAAGTGCCGCAAAGGAGCTTAAGGTGTGCACGATAATGTCACACATCAGGTCCATAAGAGGCTCTCGTTCGGGAACAAGAGAAGGGAAAACGGGGTTTGCCCTTGCCGTACCCTCTGCAAACACGACTGACCAGAACTGTGCATTGCCCGGCTCACCCGTAAGGTGACCGAGAAGCTGGTCGGTGAAAAACTCACCAAGCTCCCAGGCATTGAAAAGAATAAAGCTTATACCGAAGGCAACAAAATATACCATTGCCTTGGTTGCCGCAAAATGCTCCTTTTTAATCATAGCGTAGGCAATTTCGTAGCCATAAAGCACGGCAACAAAGCTGAAAAATGCCTGCAGAAGCATATCGAAGAATCGGGTTGAATAGTAAAGATTGAGATAAACGCCTGCAAAGGAAGAAACTGCAAGGCCGACATTTACAGCCGTATGTATTGATGCAGGCACAAGGCGGAACAAGCTCCTTTTCGGCATTGCCATTGAAAGCTCCCATGAAAATGAGCCGACAAAGCAAAGTGCCGTATGTATCTGATTGGTGAGGGTTGCCGTTTCGTCAGAAAGGCTCGCAGCAAAGCTAAAAAGCATCAGTGCCCTCAATATCCACCAGAGTATGAAAGTCTGCTTACTGCATCCCTTGTTAAGGCGGGACATATACTCTTTCATCGGTATCCTCCGAAAATCACAAATTACTACAAAGTTATAAAAATTATATCACGGCTTTTTAATTTTGTCATCGGTTTTGAGAAAAATAAATTAAAAATTATTACATTTTTTCTAAAAAAGTGACAGAGCACCGGGCTCTGTCACCTGTAAATATTACACTTTTTTAAAAAGCTTTAACATTCCTTCTTCAACCTTATCCCAAAGCTTAAGCGTACCCTTTGAAGCAATGTTGGCAACATAGGCAAGTATAAAGGCACAGACGATACAAGCAGGAACAATTATAATAAAATAATTGAATCTTTCTGCAATGTCTGACACCCTTTCGTTGAGTATGGCATAAAAATGCTTATCGGGTATATTTGAAAGCAGATAAGCACCAAGGCAAAGCTCGGAAAGACGTGTGCAGATTTTTTTGACCCTGTCGGGCAATGAGGTCAAATCAAGATTTGCAAAGAAAATGAAAATAGACACCGTAAGAGCAAGGTTGAGTATTGAGCCGTGACTCTGCCAGCTGCCTGAAATAAACTTTCCGGGAGCGCTTCGCCAATAGGAATAACCGCCGAGTGCCAGTACCGAAGCCGCAATCATAACAAGGTTGACCCATTTTTTGATTTTCACGGGATATTCCCTGAGGTAACAGCCGATGAAATAATATGTAAGCGGATAAATGTTTGTCCACCAGTCAGGGATAATCGGGTTGTATTTTTTGGAAATCATCGGTGTCACCCACCAGCCGTCGGTGACAAAATTATAAACATTCACAACCGAAGGCAGGCTTGTCATAGCTATCAGGGTCAGAAGCAGTACTACCTTCAGCTTTTTTGACGGAAGATTATTCCAGAGTACATTCAAAAAGGGTATAAGCAGAAACAGACCAATGTACATTTCTATGTACCAGGAATATTTAGCCGCCTGGAAATTGAGCACCTGTGATAAAAACACCTTTATATCCAAGGGGCTGTCAAAGGCATAAACCCAATACAAATAACAAAGCACGCTTGCAAAAAAGTAGGTTACAAGGGTCTTTTTCAGTCCTGAATAATACTTTGGGCTCCAGGTTTTATTTTTCATAAGAAAGCCCGTAAGAAGTATAAAGGTCGGCACACATATTACACTTGCAGAACGTACCAGCGTCATTACAAACATTCTCGGGCCAACGAGATTTCTCTGATAAAAGCCTGACTGCAAAAAGTAGTGTGTTGTTACAATCATCGTAAAGGCAAATATTCTCAACACGTCCATTGACGGATTACGTCCTGCGGTCTTCACACCCGTCTGCTGAGGCTTAAGCCTTTCGGCTACTACTGTCTTTTCCATTTTTACCCCTCTTTAAAAAATGTTTTTGAAATTATACCACACAACGCAAAATCAGTCAACCGCACAAAAAACGGCCTCCCTTAACAGTAAAGGAGGTCGTTAAAATTATTCGGCAATTTCCTCTTCGTCCTCTTCATCCTCAAGGATTACATCCTGATTTGTAAAGAACTTGATTTTGTTGATGGGTACACCGAGCACCTTTTCACAGCTTGCACCGAGAAGTGCCATCATCTTTGATTCAACAACGGTGTTGATCATTGCAAAATCAACAAGCACCTTAAGCTGAGCCTTGATAAACTCGTCGTCCTTATCATCGAAGAAGCTATCCTCAACCTCTTCAACGGTTACGCCTGCAAGGGCCATATCCTGATCGTAGATATTCTTGTTGTTGACAAAGCACTTCTGCATAAGGTCAAGCATCTGCTGCTTGATACCTGATTTGAGGACATTGTTAAGGTACGTAGACTTCATCTGAAGCTTGATGGAAAGCTTGCAGGTCTTGACAATGGCAGGAGC
>JAZRFT010000015.1:0-3349 GCA_045643805.1 Acutalibacteraceae bacterium | reverse complement strand
TTTAATATTGTATTGACTTTTCTTTTACCATTGTTTAAAATATATTAGAAGAAAAATGCGAGGATGATAATATGAATTTTGCAGCAGGTTACGGCAAAACAAATGTAGATTTGCTTTTTGATAAAATGCCCCGACTTCCCGAGGAGGGTGAGGAGATTTATACTGATAAATTCTCACTTTGTATCGGTGGCGGTGTTCCCGGTACAATGATTACTCTTTCACGTCTTGGTGTGCCGACAAAAACAGTTACGGAGCTTTCCGATGATATGTTTTCACGCTTTGCAAAAGAGGAATTTGAAAAAGCAGGTGTTGAGCCCGTTAATGTGTTCAAGGGCGAAAATATTGCCGTAAATATTACTGCGGCGGCAATTACGCCTAAGGATCGCACCTTTGTTTCCTACGGTAACGAGGAAAACGCCGTTGACGGTGAGGATGTATACAATGCCCTTAAGGGTGCAAAGGCAGTTGCAATGCACACGGGCTTCCCTGAGGTTTATGAAAGACTCAAAAAAGAGGGGACTACCGTTATCCTCGACACGGGCTTTTATGATGATATGACCCTTGAAGGCTATGAGAGAATACTCACAATCGCCGACTACTTCCTCCCCAACAGAACAGAGGCTCTGAAGCTTACAAAAACTGATGATCCCCGTGAAGCGGCAAAAATACTTTCAAAATATCTTGATACTGCAATCGTAAAGCTCGATAAGGACGGCTGTCTTATCTATAAGGACGGCAAATTCACCTTTGTAGGCAGTATTGATGAATTTGTACGTGTTGACTCAACAGGGGCAGGAGATGCCTTTTTTGCCGGCTTTATGTACGGCATAATGAAGGGCGAGCCTGTTGAAAAATGTGTTCTTTACGGCAATCTGACGGGTGGTAAATGTGTAACCGCGGTAGGCTGTACAACTGCTTACCTTACTGAAGAAGAGTTGCTTTCAATGGCAGAAAAATATAAGGATAAAATAGTGTATAATTATTGATTATGAAGAATTTAAGTCACTTTCTTTTAGTGTCGGATATTGACGGCACACTTAACAACAAATTAAGAAGAACGCCCAAAATTAATCTTGAAGCAATCCGTCGTTTTTGTGAGGCGGGCGGTCGTTTTACTCTTGCTTCGGCACGGTGTACTCCGTCGCTTTATAAGCATTATAAAAAGCTTTATGACCAAACTACTCCTGCAATTATTCTCAACGGTGCGGGAATTTACGATTTTCAAAAGCAGAAAATGCTCTGGTACAATGCAATTCCCACGGGAAGTGAAGCTATTATAAAAAGAGCTCTTGACAAGTTTTTTACACTTGAGGTTGCTGTTTTTACCCCGGAAAAAATTTATCTTGTCAGACCGAAAATCTGCTCAAGGATTATGATGGTAATTGACTCGCTCGATTATGTGATTTGCAGGTCTCTCGACGAGGTTCCCAAGGGGAATTGGGGTAAGGTGATTTTCTTCTGTATGCCCTGGAATAAAAAGCAGATTAAAAGTTTTTTACTTTCTGAAAAGCAGGAGGGAGTCAGGTATATTGATACCACAGCTGTTTCCTTTGACCTTGTGAACGAGACGACTCACAAGGGTACGGCGGTAAAGGTACTTGCTGAAATGCTCGGCATCGACGAAAAAAATATCGGCGCAATAGGGGACTATTTTAACGATTACGAAATGCTTAAAACCGTTGCACACCCCGCCTGTTGCGGACAGGCTCCGAAGGAGCTTCACGATATATGTGAGTTCCACGCCTGCCATTGCAACAATGGAGCTGTTGCCGATTTCATTAAATACATTGAAAAAAATTATTAAATATAAATAATTGAAAGGACTGTAAAAAATGAAGAAAATTATAGCTTTACTCTTAAGCATTGTAATGGCATTTACACTTTGTATGCCTGCCTTTGCCGTTACTGAAAGTGCAAAACCCGAGTACGACGGTTATCCCGTTGTAATTGTACGAGGTATTGACTTTGGCAGCCTTGTGAATCTTGAGGATGGATCAAAGGCAATGCAGGTGAATGGCATTGATATCCTTGAAACTGTTATTGATGTTGTTCTCTCAAAGTTCGTACAAAAAGAAGAGGACTTCCTCGTTTCTCCCGCTTTGGATCTTGTGTGGGACATTATGGGCCCTATAGCAAGTAATCCCGACGGCTCATCAATGGATCCGAAGGTTGGTATGAAGCAGTACTACGGCTCAATTGACGAATTCCCTGAGGAACTTACCGATGATTATCTGAGCTTTTCAGGTGAGGGCAACCTTGCACTTTCTCTGCGTGACAGAATCGGTGCTGAGAACGTTTTCTATTTCACCTATGATTGGAGAAAGAGTCCTGAAAAAATTGCCGCTGAGCTTAATGAGTTCATCAAAATGGCAAAGGAACAGACCGGCAAGGATAAGGTACACATTGCGGCGCTCAGTATGGGTGGTATGGTAATAACCTCATATATGTACTATTACGGTAATGAGTCACTTGACAGCGTTGCTTACCTTTCGGGTGCACACAACGGCACTTACGTTTGCGGTGATGCTCTCAACGGCAGAATTTCTTTCACTCCCGATACTCTCGAGCAGTCACTGCTTCATCTTATTGAAGACGGCGGATTAAACTTCTTCACCTGGTTTGTACTTAAAATTGCAAGAGTTTTCGGTGTTACGGATATGCTCTGTGATTTTGTAAATGATTTTGTAAAGGACAGCTCTGCTCAGGTTTATTCAGGCGGCCTTCGTGATATACTTGGCACAGCACTCGGAATGTGGGCACTTTGTCCTGATGATGACTTTGCAAGCGGAAGAGAGTTCATTTTTGCAGGTGAAGAGGATAAGTACGCTTCTGTTTTAAGTCAGCTTGACGGTGTTGAGGCATTTGTGAAATCAACAGAAAGCACAATTGACAAGGCTTACGCTGACGGCGTTAAGGTTGTGTTTACCTCAAACTACAATCAGCCGCTTATCCCCATTTATCCCAGGGCTGTACTTAACAGCGACAGCACTCTTGAAAGTGAGCTTACAAGCAACTTTGCGACAATTGCAGACTTCGGCAAGACTCTTGATGCGGATTATATTGCAACACGCAACCCTGAGTATATTTCGGCTGATAAGGTGATTGATGCTTCCACCTGCCGTTATCCTGAATATACATGGTTTATCAAGGATGCTGACCATGTTGCTTTCGAGTACGGCACACAGTTTGCAGATTTTGCTGTTGATCTTATTTTAAGTGAAAATCAGCCTACTGTTGATAATATGACAGAGTATCAGAGGTTTATGGCTACTGATGCACTTTACAATCTTTCACCTCTTGTATAAAATTTAAAGTTCTTTGGGTTACCTTTCTTACAAGAAAGGTAACG
>JAZRFT010000014.1:0-66488 GCA_045643805.1 Acutalibacteraceae bacterium | reverse complement strand
CATCTTTTCATGTTTTCGAATTCCTCACCCATTTTTGAATAGTCGCAGGAGAGAATTGACGGTGAAATTTTAATCATATTTATTACCTCTTTCCTTAAAAGTAAGCTTAACATTTTTATGAATATTATTTTTCATTATATTATAACAATTCAGGGTATAAAAATCAATACAAACATAAGGTGATAAAAATTAAATTGATAATTTTTATAAATTTCTTAAACAGGTGTTTACAAACGCAACAGTATGTTGTATTATAATGATAATTGGCTTTAGTCGTCACTCGGACGGCAGATATATGAGAAAAAGGAAGTAAGAAAAACATGGATTTCAAGTACTATATGCAAAAGGCACTTGACTTGCCCGAGGACGGGGATAAAATTGAATATTTTAACCTCAAGGCAAGAGTTTCGGGCAATGTTCTTGTAAATGCGCAGAGAAACATCCCCACACCCACCTACGTGTACGAGGCAGACATTACAAAGTTCTATGCCGAGTACAAAAAGCTCAAGGAGGAATGCGGATATCAGCTTTCCTTCAACACCCTTATGATGAAGCTTCTTTCAGAGGGTCTTAAGGTTGCACCCAGACTCAATGCTCATCTTGAGTACAACCACACCAAATCCGCAGGCAGACTTATCATCAAAAAGCACATTGATGTGGCAATGCCTATTTTTATGGACAGAGGAGTTACCTTCCCCGTAAAGGTGCGCGGTATTGAAAGTCAGAGCCTTAAGGAAATTTCCGACCAGATTGCGGATATTATGAGAAGACTTGAAAAGACTGATGTTGACGGGCTGATGTTTGACCTCATTCAGCAGAGAATGATAGGCTGGATGCTCAAGGGTAAGCTTTATTCAACAACTATGCAGATTTTGTCAGGCTTTGTGGGCAAGTACAGCGTTACAAGTGTTAAGGATTTGTTCAATAAAAAAGAAAAAGACCCCGAAAGCCTTGATATGTACGCTTTCAACGAGGGTACGGTGTGTTTCACTAACACCGGCTCTATTTCCCGTGACCTTACCGGTCACATTTCCTACGGACCTCTGCTTTATCCTCAGGTGTTCCTTTTCGGTATCAGCAACATCAAGGATGTTGAGTATGCTTTCAAAAATGAAAAGGGAGAGGTTGACATCGGCACAAAGAAGATGCTCCCCATCACTCTGGCTTTTGACCACAGACTTGGCGGCTTCGGTGATGTTATTCCCTTTATCAAAAGGCTTGAAGAGGTTTTTGCAAATCCCGAGGTTATTCACGAGTGGTAAGTCAGTAGCCAGTAGTCACGCACGAGTCAGATTGTGCGTGACTTTTTTTTGTGTTCCCGCGCGTAGGAGCTTGCAACTCGCAATTCGGAGTTCGGAATTCGGAATGTAGCGCCGACCCATGGTCGGCCGGTCGCCGATGCGGCGACGCTACGACGCACACCATACGTTTAACACAGGCGGATATCCGCCCCTGCTTTCCTTCCACCTGCCCCCCTGACTACTGACTACCGGCTACTTTTCTCCCTTATTCAAAAAAATCCCACCTAACTGTTGATTTTTTTTGCTTCTCGGTGTATTCTATATAATGTATAAATTTATTCGGGAAAGGATGGTTAAAGTGAAAAAAATCATTGATGTAACGGGTATGCACTGCGGTCACTGTGAAAAGGCTGTTGAGGATGCAATCAAGGTAATTGACGGCGTTTCAAAGGTTAAGGCTGACCGTGAAAAAAATACGGTTACCGTTACAATGAAAAAGGATATCGACGAAAAGCTTCTTATTGAGGCTGTTGAAAATGAGGGCTTCACCCCCGGTGAAATCACAGTAAAAACGGGTTTTTTCGGTTGATTTCAGCCGACCTGACCTTTACAAATATTTCAAAGGAGAACAAAAATGGCTAAAGAAAAAGTAAAAAAGGAAAAGCCGGTAAATGAGCATCCCAACAAAATCGGTATAAAGGAAGCCGCAGGCTACACCATTGCCGAAGCAGGTAATATGTTCAACCTTACCTACATTTCAAGCTACCTTAAAATTTTCATGACCGACGTGCTTAAAATTGCACCTGCAAAAGCCGGTCTTATGTTCATCATCACCCGTCTGTGGGACTGCATCAACGACCCCATCTGGGGCGCAATGGTTGCAAAAAAGCCTCCCGTTAAGGACGGTAAGTTCAGACCCTACCTCAAATGGGTTTCAGTTCCTCTCGGTATTTCAACCATACTCTGCTTCCTGCCCTATGACAGGCTGACGGATAACACCACAATTCTTCTTATCATAGCCTACATAACCTACATCTTTTACGGAATGATGTACACCGGTATGAACATTCCCTTCGGCTCACTTGCTTCCGTTATCACCGATGACCCCAACGGAAGAAACCTTCTTTCAACCTTCCGTTCAATCGGTTCAGGTATCGGCGGTGCCGTTGTTTCACTCATCGCACCCATGGTGATTTACTCAACAAAGATGCAGATGGACCCCGCCACAAATCAGATGGTAGAGGTTATCGACCAGACAACGGGCAAGGCTGTTGAAATTGCCGACGGCACAAAGATGTGCATTTTCGGCCTTATTATGGGTATCCTTTCAATCGTGTTCTACCTTTGGGGCTACAAGACCACCAAGGAAAGAGTTCCCTCAGAAGCAGACCCCAAGATGGACTTCAAGGCAACTTATGTAGGTCTTCTCAAGTCACGTCCCTTTGTTACTGTTGCCCTTGCAGGTGTTCTCATCAGCGGTCAGCTTCAGTTCAACTCCTTTAACGCTTACCTTTACAAAAACTACTTTACCAATACAAGCCTGAGCATTCTCGGCACAGTATGCAACTATCTTCCCATGGTATGCCTTGTGCTCTTCACTCCCAAGCTTTCAGCAAAATTCGGTAAAAAGGAGCTTTGCGGTAAGTTCTCAATCATTTCCGCCTTTGCTTCTGTTGCTCTTGCTGTTTGCGCAAACAATCAGAGCATCATTGACAAGCTCAACCCCGAAACAGGCATTTTCCCTGCATGGATGTTTATGGCTTGCCTTCTTCTCATCGGCTTCGGCTACACATTCGTAAGCCTTACCTGCTGGGCAGTTGTTATGGACGTTATTGACTATCAGGAATACTCAACAGGCATCCGTAATGAAAGTGCAGTTTATGCTGTTTACACCTTCTCACGTAAGCTCGGTCAGACCATTGCTGACGGTGCAGGACTTTTCCTTCTCCAGTGGGCACAGTATGACAGCGAAACTGCCGGCAACGGCTTCATCACTGCTAACGACACAAGTAAGAAGATTATGTTCATCTGCACCATCATTCCTGCTGTTGTTTACACAGGTGTATGGCTTCTTATGAGATTCGGTTATCCTCTTACTAAAGAAAGACTTGAGCCTATTTATGCTTTCATTCGTGAAAAGAGAGAGGCTGCAGAGCAGAGCGCATAAGGAAAAAAAGCGTAAAGTTTTGGTCAAGCTTTTACAAAAGCTTGTCAGGGTTGGTAAGGGGTGAAACCCCTTACACATAAAAATTGAAAATAAATTACACCGTCTTGGAAACAAGGCGGTGTTTTTGTATGCACATTGATGTAGTGCCGCCCATTGGGCGGCTTCGTTGGTTTATACTTCTATTTATAATGAGTGGCAACCTTCAGTTCCGTTCCGCGCAAGCCGCACTCGGTACTTCTTTTTCCAACCGAAGCGGCTGACGTAAAATCCTACTGCCCTGTGCGGGCGGCACTTACTTTTGTCGGTTGCGACAAAAGTAAGCAAAAGCGCGCTTTTAAGTGCCATCCGTCCGCAGTGGCGGTAAATTTTCCGCCTTTACATTTGCGTAAGTCGTACCGTTTCCTTATTCCGCAGAATGATAAGACAACTGCCTTGTACCTTACGGAAAATTTACATTACTACTTGTGTGCATCTCAACTGCTCGTGTGCGGCCAAAGTGCTTTAAGGGTAGTTTGTACACGTCCGTCCGCTAGCTCGTCAGCACAAACTACGCTCATCATTTTCCTTTCGGAAAAGCTCACCGCTCCGTTGTGCTTCCTCTTCCCCAAAAAGCCTATTGGGCTTTTCGGGGGCCCCAATTTTTTCACCTTCGTTCGTTGATGGTCTTCTTTACTCGTCTACCCTTTTGGTAATGGGAGCCCGACATTCGCAGACCGCTCCCGTGGTGGTTTCAGTGGCTTGGGTAGGGTCAGGTTCGTTTTTTTGGGGGGAGTTGGGTTGTTAAATTGTTCTTGCAGCTCCCTTTTTGGGGAGGGGTCACGACTATGCCGTGACGGAGAGGACCTGGCTACTGCCTACTGGCTACTGACTACTCCTTCACCCCAAGACCTTCAACGGGTCATCATTGTCCCCGTCAATGACCACCTCAAAATGCAGGTGCTTCGGTGAATTCACCTCACAAGGAACAACATCCACCGTGCCGATGCTGTCACCCTTCTCGAGCACCTGACCGATGCCCACACAGTCGCCCTGCTTCATTCCGCAGTACCGTGCCGTAAAGGTGCCATAGTCCACCTCAACGGTGTAGCCGTAGGTTGAGTCAGCCACCACCTTGCTGACCTTACCCTTGCCTACGGAAAGCACATCTTCACCCTCACCGACGGCAATGTCAATGCCGTGGTGGGTACGCCAGTCGTTCATTGTTTCACAGTAGAGGGGCACATCAGGGGAGTAGGCACGGATGATTTCACCGTCGTGGGGCATTATGAAATCAGTCTGACTTGCCTTGGTAGTTTCGGGTTGCTTTTCGGGTGCGGCTGTGGTTGCAACGGCATCCTCGGTTACGGGAACAGTTGTTGCAGGTGGCAGAGTGATTTCCTCTCCGACGGCTGTTGAGGGAGGTATTGTTGTTGTCACCCTCGTCACCTTGCGTGGGTCCTCTTCACCTGACTGCACCTGATTTACCTGCTGTGTTGTGCTTGACTGCGGCAGATTCTTTTCAAGGGTGTTCATTGTTTTTGAATAGATGATGCCGATGGCAATAGCGGTAACAAGGAAGCTTACACCTGCCATAATGTAAACGGTTTTAGGCTTTGAAACGGCCTGTTTGAAATTGAACTTTTTCATTGCAACTGTCCTTTCGGTTTGTTTTTTCACCTTAATTATTACCATAGCCGTTATATGATATACAGGAAGATTTTTCAAATAAAGTCAAAAAAATGTAAAAAAACGCCGAAAAAGTTCGAACAAATGTTTGCAATTTCTGTTTTTATATGATATAATGACTGCGTAAAGAACATTTGTATGCCTTTTAGTGGGTGTGCTTTATAAAAAATAAACTTTGAAAGAGGTACGAAAATGAATCAGCTGAGTGAAAATCAATTCCGTATTCTTGAATTCCTCAAGGAGCGTGCAGGCTCCGGTATAGTTCCCTCGGTCAGAGAAATCTGTCAGGCGGTGGGGCTCAAGTCTACCTCCTCGGTGCAGGTTAATCTCAACGCTTTGGAGGAGAAGGGCTACATTGTCCGTGACCCGCTTCTCAAGAGGTCAATCCGCATTGTCGGTCAGGCGGAGAATATCCGTCACGTGCCCTTATTGGGTGTTGTAACGGCAGGCTTGCCTATCCTTGCTGTGGAGCAGATTGAATGCTATCTGCCCTTTACGGGTCCTGTTTCGGGGGACAAGGAGATGTTTGCCCTTCGTGTACGCGGTGAGAGTATGCTTGAAGCAGGTATTTACGACGGTGATATACTCTTTGCAGAAAAGACACCTACTGCACGTAACGGTGACATTGTTGTTGCCCTTGTTGAGGACGAGGCTACGGTAAAGACCTTCTACAAGGAGAACGGCCATTTCCGTCTTCAGCCGGAGAATGACGCCTTTGAGCCGATTATTGTCAATGAGGTTATTATCCTCGGCAAGGTTGTTGCAATGATGAGATATTTTTAAAATGTAAAATGCAAAATGCAAAATTGCGGTCGCGGATGAACTCCGCGGCTGTCTTTTTTGTGCTTGCCGCGGAATTATTTGAGTGGTGCGGGTAAGGTTCGTTCTCGGCTCTCCCTATGGGAGAGCTGTCAACCGTAGGTTGACTGAGAGGGTATAATGCGTCGCAGACCCTTAATTTTGCATTTTGCATTTTACATTTTGCATTTAAAAATCCCCCTTCGACACACTTTTACTTCTTCGGTGGGTATACTTTATATTATAAATATAATGAGGTGATTTATAATGTGTACCGCCATAAGCTACAAAACAAGAAACCATTACTTCGGCAGAAACCTTGATATGGATTGCTCCTTCGGGGAAGATGTGGTAATTATGCCCCGTAACTTCCCCTTTACCTTCCGCTATGCCGAACGCCCCGAAAAAAGCCTTGCCCTTATCGGCACGGCAATAATCCGCGACGGTGTGCCCCTTTTTTACGACGCTACAAACGAAAAGGGTCTTTCTATGGCAGGGCTGAATTTTGTGGGAAACGCTGTTTTTTATCCGCTTTCCGACACGAAAACAAACATAGCTCCCTTTGAGCTTATCCCGTGGATTCTGACCCGATGCGGCAATGTAAAAGAGGCGAGGGAGCTTCTTTGTGAAACCAACGTTGCCCACATTGATTTTTCTGCTGCTCTTCCCGTTGCCGAGCTTCATTGGATGATAAGCGACGAAAGGGAGAGCCTTGTGCTTGAATGCACAAGGGAGGGTATGCAGGTTTACGGTAATCCTCCCGGAGTACTGACGAATAATCCGCCCTTCCCGATGCAGATGTTTTACCTTAACAATTTTATGTGCCTTACCAATCAGCCGCCCGTAAACAGCTTTTGCAAAAGCCTTGACCTTCGTGAGTACAGTCACGGTATGGGTGCCATCGGTCTGCCGGGGGATTCAAGCTCCTCGTCACGCTTTGTCCGTGCCGCCTTCAACAAAATGAACAGCGTTTATCAGAACAGTGAGCAAAAGCGTGTCAGTCAGTTTTTCCACATCCTGGGCTCGGTAAGTCAGCTTCGCGGAGCCGTTCAGCTGAAAAACGGAGCCTATGAGTACACGGTGTACACCTCCTGCTGTAACACACGCAAGGGGATTTACTACTACACCACCTACGACAACAGCAGTATCCGTTCGGTTGATATGCACAGCATTGACCTTGACGGTGAGGAGCTGACGGTAAGGGTGATGGAATGAGGGTGCACCGAGATGCGGTGCAATGATGTATCCGCTTTGCGGATATGATGCCGCCTTAGGCTAATGATGTTTCGCTTACAGCGAAATGATGTATTTGTCTTAAGGCAAATATTAAGGGTCGCTACGCTCCGATTATAAACGGATATTAAAAATGTGTAGGGGCGGACCCGCGTGTCCGCCCTAACCCGTACCGTTACATTACCCCCCCGACAAAGGGACGACACATAGGTCGTCCCCTACGCGTATATAACAAAAACGGCAAAGGATTTTCCCTTGCCGTTCATTTTTTTGTTGTTTTTATCGCGGACACGGCTTGCCGTGTCCGCAAAGTAGTGTCGCCGCATTGGCGACCTATCCGCTCATTGGGCGGTGCTACAATTCGGATATAAAAAACACCGCCTTTTTTCAAGACGGTGTAATTTTTTCGCTCGCCGGTCGGGCATTACTTTTTTTGTAAAAAAAGTAATCAAAAAAACTTTACAAATTTTATTCTGTACGAAGTGCCTCTACGGGGTCCTTCTTAGCCGCAAGTGATGAAGGTACAAGACCTGCAACAAAGGTAAGGAATACGCTGATGCAAATAAGAATAATCGCAGCAGGTACGGGAAGTACAGCCTTCGCACCACTGTGAGTAAGATACTCAAGCAGAATGTTGATGGGTATCTCAAGTATAAGCGTCGATATAATACCGATTATACCCGCCGCAAGTCCTATGGTTATGGTCTCAGCGTTGAATACTCTCGAAACGTCGGACTTTGAAGCACCGATTGCTCGGAGAATACCGATTTCCTTTGTTCTTTCAAGCACGGAAATGTAGGTGATAATACCAATCATAATTGATGAAACAACAAGTGAAATTGCAACGAATACAACAAGCACATAGGTAACAATGTCAATAACCTTTGTAACCGTTGTAAGCAATGCGCCGATAGCGTCAGTAGGTGCAATTTCATACTCGGGATGTCCGTCAGCAATAACCTGCTGATTATAGTAGCCGATGATTTCATTGAGCTTTTCCTTTGCCTCAAAGGACTTGGGATAGAAGTAAATTGAGGTGGGAGATTCGGGAGCCTGATAGCCGAGGATTTCCATTGTTCTGTCATAAGAGCACTTGGAGTTAACCGTGTCAATGTATGCCTGCTTAAGGGCAATAACCTGCTCGTCGGTAAGGTAACCCTCCATAAGCTTCTTCTGAAGGTCGGTCATATCACCGAAGCTGAAAAGGCTTGTAAGGTTTGTGATATCAATCTGTGAAAGGTCAATGTCACCTGCCATACTCATAAAGGGACCTACGTCAAGATAGTTCATATCAATCTTGTTCAGGTCAATGTCCGCAAGGTCAAAGTCGTTAACGTTAAGGTCAACAAACTCAAGACCCGTAAGCACGTCCTTTTTGGGATTTGCAAGCTGCTCCTGAACAACCTGTGATTTTGCAGTTTCACTCAGTACATACTGCATAAGCTCGGGAGTGTAGCCGATACCGCCCGTACCTACTGAAAGCACATTGTCCTCACCGGGACGTACAATACCTACAATGGAAAGCTCAAAGCCTTCGTTGACAAGCTTTTTGACAAAGGAGGTGTTTGCTCTCTTATCCTCCCACAGTCCCGTTTTAGTGTTCTTTACCATATAGGAGCTTGAAAGCACAAGCTTATATTTCATATTGCAGATTTCTTCAAAGGAGTAAGCTTCCTTCAGGTCGTGCTCGGTTTTGTTGCCCGCAAGGCTTGACATAAGATTCGACTGGAATTCAGCCTGATCAAGAAGACCGAGGGCGTAAAGCATTGTTTCATTAATCTCATTGTTACCGTCAACAACCACAACAATTTCACTCTTATCCTTGGGAAGTCTGCCGTAAACAAGGTCGTACTGCTCGGCAACAACCTCGTTATCACCTACAAGCTCCTTCCACATATTAAGTCCTGCTCCGAGGAAGCCCTCCATCATTTCCATCATGCCGCCTGCTCCGAGGGAGTCAAGCATTGTAGAGGGGTTAACCTGAATGGCCTTTTTAGTTGTGTCTGCCAGATAGATATTTAGCGGTACGGCGTATTTGTACTGTACGTCGTTACATACCTCGTCGAATGCCTTCTGATTATTTTCAATGTATCTGCAGAAGGAGGCAATGTTATTTGAGTTTGACTGTGCCATAAAGCTGTTTATCATTTCACCGAAAACGGCATTTACGTAAATTGCGTCAAGCTCGTGGTCACGTACATAGCCTACGGGATTCATACCCATAAGGGTATTTGTCAGGCTGTTCATATCCATGCTTTCCTTTTCGATAGACATAGGAAAGGCAAGCAGGGTGTCGTGCTGCATTTTGTCAACATAGTTCTGAATACCCGTTGAAAGGGCAAGCACAAGGGCAATACCGATGATACCGATTGAGCCTGCAAAGGCTGTGAGGATTGTTCTTGCTTTTTTTGTTGCAAGGTTGCGAAGAGAAAGACCGAAGGCTGTTTTAAGGCTCATTGAAGGCTTTTTGCCCTTTTTCTTTTCTTCCTCGGCTTTTACGGTTTCCCTTACATAGTCCATTTCTTCGGGCTCGTAGGGATTGCTGTCGTCAATAATCTTACCGTCAAGGCAGCGGATGATTCTGTTGGAATATTCATAAGCAAGGTCAGGGTTATGGGTAACCATGATAATAAGCCTATCCTTGCTTATCTCCTTGAGAAGCTCCATAATCTGAACGCTTGTTTCCGTATCAAGAGCACCTGTCGGCTCGTCGGCAAGAAGAATATCGGGATTATTGATAAGTGCACGGGCAATGGCAACTCTCTGCATCTGACCGCCGGACATCTGATTGGGTCTTTTGTCAAGCTGGTCTGCAAGGCCTACCTGCTCAAGTGCACGGATTGCTCTTTCTCTTCTTTCCGTTTTGTCAACACCCGAAAGAGTAAGTGCAAGCTCAACGTTTGCAAGCACGCTCTGGTGGGGGATAAGGTTATAGCTCTGGAAAACAAAGCCGATTGAGTGGTTACGGTAGGTGTCCCAGTTTTCGTCGGTGAAGGTTTTTGTGCTTTTGCCGTTGATTAAAAGGTCACCGTCGGTGTAAACATCAAGGCCGCCGATAAGGTTAAGGAGGGTTGTTTTACCGCAGCCTGAGGGACCGAGGATTGAAACAAACTCGTTTTCACGGAACTTGATATTAACCTTGTCAAGGGCTCTTACGGTGGTGTCACCGGTTACATAATCTTTAACAATGTTCTTTAATATAAGCATAAATCAGACGCCTTTCTTCTCTTTGAGAGTGTTGATTAACTGCAGGATTTTTTCTTTGTTGAGCAAGGCAATCACACCTGCTGCCGCAAGTAAAACGAGCAGGCAGATTATAACGGTTACTCCGCTGAAGCCGTCCTCTTCCTCGTAGATGATTGTGGGAGTGTATTCCTCCTCAGGCTCCTCAACGGTTGCTCTTTCACGGAAGAAGAGCTTGTAAAGCCATTCGACTGTTTCGTCAACGCTCATTGCAGCAAGCTCCTCGGTGATGCCTGAGGAATAGGTTGCAAACATTTCGTTGTCACCGTTTGACGCCATAAAGGAGTCGATGATTCCCTCGTTGCCCGGTGTTTTCATAATCTGCACCATGTAACGAAGCAGGGTAATAAGCACCGCTGTTCTGTCGGACTGAAGGTACTGTATGGTCATCGGTTGACCCTGCTGTGTACGCTTTGTCTGTACGGGGATGAGGTAACCGATTGAGCCGAACTGTGCCAAATCAAGCTCGGGAAGGATAATGCCGAGGTCGAGCTTTGAGGTGAGCTCCTTAACGAGGGCATCGGTGTCAATCTGCATAAGTGAGGAAAGGTTAATCTGCTCGGTAAGTCCCAGGAAAGCAATGAGGCTTGTTACGGGATAAAGCAGGTTTGTAAGGCAGATTTCAATACCGCCGTTGTTGATAAAGTACATAAGGTTGGGAAGTATTCCCGTAAGGGTGTAAACGGGGTAGTCAAGCATACGCTCAATGAGAGTCACAACCGCCTGAACAATGGGGAACATAACGTCGGTCTGCTTGATTTCCGCTACAAAATCGTCGTAGGTGCGGATTTCCTCGTAGGTACAGCCTACTGCCTCGAGCAGGGGGATAACGGCTGTGTTGTAGCCGTCACTTCCGTAAACGGAAACTGCACCGAGCACGGTCACACCTTCACCGCAGAGAATCATACGTAAAAGTGAATCCATAGGTCTGAAAACAGCACTTAAGGTACGGATGAAGGCATCTCTGTCACCGTCCTTGAAGCCCCAGGTTGTGTTAAGCTCCTTAAGCTGTGAGAATTTTGTAATGCTCTTAAGTGCGGAGCTGATTGATGAATAGGTCTCCTCCGTAAGCTTATTGCCTAAAGCGGCAGGGCTGAAATCAAAGCCTGCAACGCTTGTGAGCATTGAAATCTTTTCGTCCTCAAGCATACTGTAAATGCCCACAACAAGCTCGGTCATAAGGTTGTTTGAATAAATCATGGGAGCAGCGGCAGCTCTTATGCTGTCAGCCTCTCCGCCTTCCTTGATGAAGTCGGTGATGAGGGCGTCGATACCGTCAAGCACACGCTGATATTTATCCTGGGTGAGGTTGGGAGTGTAGCTTACGGTGATGGGTGTAATCTGATTGAAGGACCACACATAGGGGTTAACAGTTCCGCTTTTTGCGGTAAGGAGATTGATAAGGGTTGCCATAAGCTCGTCGTTGGTCTTCTGGAAAAGGCCTGTAAGAATCTGACTTATCTGTGTCGGTGTCATGCCGAGGTCCATTTCTGAAAGCATCTGGGGAATTGAGCTGATGTTGAGTCTTACGGTTTCGATAATCCAATTCATAATGTAAATGAAGCTGTCGGCGGAGTTCACGCTGTAAGCCGTGCCGTCAAAGGTCACGAAGGAGGAAAGCTCTGCCATATCAAAGGGTGCGGTAACAAGTGTACCCGATGCGGAGAAATCTCCTATGCTTATGTCAAAGTCAAGGCTTGTACCCGCCTCACCCTGCTGTGCAAGGTCCATCACGCTGCCAATCTGAATGGGGGTTGTGATGCCGAGGATTTTGATTTTAAGGGGCTCAACGAGGAGTGAAACCGCATTGTCGAGACCGCCGTTTTCAATGAAGTAGGCAATTACGGGAAGCTTTGTGCTGAGCATTGTTGCAGGTGCGGAGCAAATCTTCTTAAGGTAGTCGGCAATGTCGTAGATAAGGTTCTGCACCATGGTGCTCTTGTCCTGCTGTGCCTGTGCAACAAAGGTTGCAGGGTCGGTGTAGCTGTCCATACCGAACTGAATGAAAATCTGCACAATGGCATTTTCGTAGCCATTTGCACCCTGAATACCCACAAGGGGGTTAAGGGAATAGGAGCCGCCGCAAAGCAGGGTGTAAAGCAGGTCGTTCATCGGAGTAAAGAGAGCGACTGCGGCTTTGACGAAATCCTGAAGGGTCTGAATGCCCCACACAGCACCGTCAAGGTTAACCGCACTCCACGATGTTGCGGAAAGGAGTCTTGCCTGAACGGCAGGATATGCCGAAAGGTAGGGAGCAATCTGTGCGGGAGTTGAGGGAATGCCGATTGTGTTGAAGGTTGCCGCATTCTCCTCACTCATGGAGTACATTGTTTTAGCAAGGGCAGACATTGTTTCGTCACAGAAAATCATAGGTGAAATGAGATCGTAGAGGCTTTTACCCTCGGTATTCTGTGCGAGGGTGTGCATCACCACGTCAAATTTTGTCATAGTCTGCTTTGCCTGCTCGGGGGTTACCCCTGCAGGATAATTCACGGCATAGCCGACGGGCATAAGGGTCATTGCGAAGATAAGAACTGCAAGAAAAACACCCGTTAATTTTTTGAAAAATCTGTTAGCTTTCAGTTTGACCACCTCATTCATTTTATCGTAAAATTTAAATCATATATATGTATATAAACATTATAATTGAACAATCGGTATATTATATCATAATACATTTAATTAAATCAATACTTAAAGAAATTTGTTAACAAAAAAGTGGAGGAGAGAGAGGGTTGGAATTCGCAATTCGGAATGAAGGGCCGACCAATGGTCGGCTCTACAACGAACCTGCCCCATCACGACTATCTGAAACCATCCGAGGAGCGGTCTGCGAATGTCGGGTACCCATTGCCAAAAGGGTAGACGAGTAAAGAAGACCATCAACGAACGAAGGTGAAGGCGGAAAAATTCACCGCCACTGCGGACTGGTGGCACTTTCTAAAGCGTGTTTTTGCTTACTTTTGCCACAATCGGCAAAAGTAAGTGCCGCCCGCACAGGGCAGTAGGCTTTGAAAGTAGCCATCGCGGCTGTTTAGTTTGGCGACCGTACGGGATCGCCACTGCTTGAGGAATTTCGAATTTCCTCTTTCATTCCCTTGACTTTTCTCCCACCAAGGCATATAATAACAAAAGATTGTTAGCCTTCTAACATTTTTCAAAGGGGAGGTTCAGACGTTGAAAAGAAAAATCGGCTTTGAAATCAATCACTGTGCAAGAATAATCCGCCGTTATATGGATACAAACACGGTGAAAAGCCACGTTGACGAAATGACTGGCACCCACGGTTGGGCGGTGGGTTATTTTTATGCAAACCGTGACAGAGATATTTTTCAGAAGGATTTTGAAAAGGAATTTGACATCAGGCGCTCAACGGCAAGCAATATCCTTGCCCTGATGGAAAAAAACGGGCTTATAATACGCCAAAGCGTAGAACAGGACGCAAGGCTTAAAAAAATTGTGCTTACACAAAAGGCCGTTGATATTCACAGAAAGGTTGAAAGTGCTTTTCAGAAAATGGAGGAGGACATTTCCCAAGGCATAAGCGATGAGGAAATGGAAGCCTTCCTTAAAACCGTTGACAAAATAAAGAGCAATATAGAAAGGATGACACAGGAAAATGATTAAACGCCTCGCAAAATGTATAAGAGAATACAAGCTTCCTTCAATACTTACACCGATACTTGTCTGCCTTGAGGTTGTAATGGAGGTGCTTATCCCGTTTCTTATGGGTAAGCTTATTGATGAGGGTATTAAGCCGGGTGATACCTCCTTTGTTGTGAAGGTGGGTATTTTACTTGTTGTGCTGTGTATTTTCAGCCTCTTCTTCGGTGCGGCAGCAGGTGTTACCGCCGCCAAGGCATCGGCAGGCTTTGCAAAAAACTTAAGGCACGATATGTTCCACAATGTGCAGAGCTTCTCCTTTGCAAATATCGATAAATTTTCAACCTCGGGTCTTGTTACAAGGCTTACAACCGATGTTACAAACCTGCAGATGTCGTATCAGATGATTATAAGAATTGCGGTGCGCTCACCTGCAATGCTCATTTTCTCCCTTGTGATGGCAATGAGCATCAATTCAAGAATTTCCGTAATTTTCCTCTGCGTTATTCCCGTGCTTGCCCTCGGTCTCGGACTTGTTGTAAAAAATGCCCACCCCATTTTCAAAAGGGTGTTCAGAACCTATGACAAGCTTAACGGCGTTGTAGAGGAAAACCTCCACGGCATCAGGGTTGTAAAATCCTTTGTCCGTGAAAAGGAAGAGGAAAAGAAGTTCAAGGGAGTTTCCGACACAATTTACCGTGACACCAAAAGGGCAGAGAATATCATCGCTTTCAACGCTCCGCTTATGCAGACGGCAACCTACACCTGTATTCTCCTGATTGCATGGTTCGGTGCAAACCTCATTGTTTCAAGCGGTGAAGCTGCAATGACAACGGGTGACCTCGTCTCCGTGCTGTCCTATGTTATGCAGATTCTTATGAACCTGATGATGCTTTCAATGATTTTTGTTATGCTCACAATGTCCAAGGCGGCAGGTGAGAGAGTGTGCGAGGTGCTTGAGGAAAAGAGCGACCTTACAAATCCCGAAAATCCCGTTTATGAGATAAATGACGGCAGTATTGATTTTGACAATGTTTCCTTTGCTTATTCACAAAAGAGCAGAAATTTCTGCCTTAAGAATGTTGACATTCACATAAAAAGCGGTGAAACCGTAGGCATCATCGGTGCAACGGGCTCATCAAAAACAACCCTTGTTCAGCTTATTGCACGTCTTTACGATACAACCGAGGGTACCGTTAAGGTCGGCGGCAGAGATGTACGCGAATATGACCTTGACACCCTTCGCAATGCCGTTGCAATGGTACTGCAGAAGAATGTCCTTTTCTCGGGCACTATAAAGGATAATCTCCGCTGGGGTAAGGAGGACGCCACCGATGAGGAAATCTTTGAGGTATGTCGTCTTTCCTGTGCCGACGGCTTTATCCGTGAAAGGGATGAGGGCTACGATTCATATATCGAGCAGGGCGGTGCCAACGTTTCAGGCGGTCAGAAGCAGAGAATCTGTATCGCACGCTCACTTTTAAAAAGCCCGAAGGTGCTTATCCTCGACGACTCCACAAGCGCCGTTGACACGGCTACGGATGCCATGATAAGAAAGGCATTCAGGGAATATATCCCCGAAACCACCAAGATTATTATTGCCCAGCGTATCTCCTCAATTGAGGATGCGGACAAAATAATTGTCCTTGACGACGGTGGTGTTTCAGGCTTCGGCACTCCCGCAGAGCTGCTCGAAAGCAACGAAATTTACCGTGAAGTATATTTTTCACAGAAGAAGGGAGGAAGCGAAAATGAGTAATCAGCCTCAGGATAAAAGACCTCCTATGCCTCCCCGCATGCCCATGTCACGCCACGGCGGTACACCCGTAAGAATGAAGGGCGAAAAGCTTGACCTGAAGATTATCGGCAGAATTTTCTCTCTTGTGGGAGCGAAGTATAAGCTTCTGATGCTCCTTGTTGTCCTTTGCATTTTCCTTTCCTCACTTACAAACATTGCATCGTCCCTGTTTACGGGTACTCTTATTGACGACTATATAACCCCGATGCTCGAGACCCGCTCGACGGATTTTGCACCCCTTCTTTCAATGCTTCTTAAAATGGCGTGCATCTTCCTTGTGGGTATTGTCAGCGCCTTCTGTCAGCAGAGGCTTATGGTTGTGATTTCCCAGGGCATCTTAAAGCAGGTAAGGGACAGAATGTTCACCCATATGCAGACCCTGCCCATCAAGTACTTTGATACAAACAGCCACGGCGATATTATGAGCCGTTACACCAACGATACGGATACTCTCCGTCAGATGATTTCACAGTCCATTCCTCAGTTTATTTCCTCGGCGGTGACTATAATTTCAACCCTTGTTACCATGGTTGCCACAAGCATTCCCATGACGGCGATTGTTATTGTCTGCGTATTTATTATGATGACCGTTACGGGCAAAATTGCAGGTAACAGCGGCAAATTCTTTATGAAGCAGCAGCAGACCATAGGTGATGTGAACGGCTTTGTTGAGGAAATGATTACGGGACAGAAGGTTATAAAGGTTTTCTGTCACGAGGAAAAGGCAAAGGAGGAGTTCGACAGAAAGAACGAGGCTCTTTTTGAAAACACCTTCAGCGCAAACAAGTTTGTGAATATCCTCGGACCTATCAACAACAATATGGGTCACCTGCAGTATGTAATCCTTGCAATTGTCGGCTGTCTTCTTGCCGTGCTTTCCCAGAAGGGCAGCTTCAGTCCCTCAAATATTTTCTTTATCGAGCTCGGAAGCGTTGTCACCTTCCTTCAGCTTTCACGAGCCTTTGTAATGCCCATAAGCCAGGTTTCACAGCAGCTCAACTCCGTTGTAATGGCAATGGCAGGTGCAAAGCGTATTTTTGAGGTCCTTGACACGGAAAGTGAAAAGGATGAGGGCTATGTAAGCCTTGTAAATGCAAAGCTTGACGAAAAGGGCGAGCTTACGGAAACAAAGGAGCATACAGGCCTCTGGGCGTGGAAGCACCCCCACGAGGACGGCACCACAACCTACACCAAGCTTGAGGGTGAGGTAAGATTTTTTGATGTTGACTTCGGCTACAATGAGGAAAAGATTGTCCTTCACAACATCAGCCTTTACGCTGAGCCGGGACAGAAGGTTGCCTTTGTTGGTGCGACGGGTGCAGGTAAAACTACAATCACAAACCTTATCAACCGTTTCTACGACCTTGCCGACGGCAAAATCCGTTATGACGGCATTAACATCAACAAAATCAAAAAAGCAGACCTTCGCCGTTCACTCGGTATAGTTCTGCAGGATACAAACCTTTTCACGGGTACTGTAAGGGACAACATCCGTTACGGCAACCTTGACGCCACCGATGAGGAAATCATTGAGGCGGCAAAAAAGGCGAATGCTCACTCCTTCATAAGCCGTCTGCCTGAGGGCTATGACACGGTGCTCACAAACAACGGTGCAAACCTTTCACAGGGTCAGCGTCAGCTTATTTCCATTGCCCGAGCAGCGGTTGCTGATCCTCCCGTTATGATTCTTGACGAGGCTACGTCCTCTATTGACACGAGAACGGAGGCTCTTGTGCAAAAGGGTATGGATGCCCTTATGAAGGGCAGAACGGTGTTTGTTATTGCACACCGTTTGTCTACGGTTATGAACTCTGATGTAATTATGGTGCTTGAAAAGGGTGTTATTATTGAACGCGGCACTCACGAGGATCTGATTGCGAAGAAGGGCAAGTATTATCAGCTTTATACGGGTGCGTTTGAATTAGAATAAAAAAACGGTAAAGTTTTGGTCAAGCTTTTACAAAAGCTTGCGGGAGTCAAGAGGGCAGAGCCCTCTTGGTACTAAACAATTAACAATATGCGAAAAAGGTCACGGGAGAAAAATCCGTGACCTTTTTGTTTGTGCTTGGTGTAGCGCCGCCCATTGGGCGGCTTGGACTTTATACTTCTTCACCAAACCGAGGTTGTAACTTTTAAATCCTACTGCTCTGTGCGGGCGGCACTTACTTTTGCCGATTGTGGCAAAAGTAAGCAAAAACACGCTTTTAGAAAGTGCCATCCGTCCGCAGTGGCGGTTTAATTTTGTGCCTGCCGGCACAAAATTAAACATTACTACTTGGCGGGCTCATCACGGCTCGGGTGCGGACAAAGTGCTTTAAGGATAGTTTGTACAAGTCTGTCCGCTCCTCCCGTCATTTCTCTACAGTTCGTTATGGTCTTCTTTTCTCGTCTACCCTTTCGGTAATGGGTGCCCGACATTCGCAGACCGCTCCTCGGGTGGTTTCAGATAGTTGTGATGGGTCAGGTTCGTTAAGGTGGAGGGTAGTTGAGTTGTTTTCTTTCGGTCGTTCGGCTTGGGGCAGGTCCGTTTACAATGCGTCGCTCCCTCTTGCGGTTCCCAAAATCGCTTATCGGCTTGGAGCGCCGAGCGATTTTGACCGCTGCGCCATCCTCGCCTCGCTGCATCCGCCACAGGCGGCGCTTCGGCGACGATGCCCTCAATTTTTGCCGAAGGCAAATACATCATTCTGCCTTGGCGGAACATCATTTGCCGTAAGGCAAGCATCATATCCGCACAGCGGATACATCATTTACGAAAGTGCTTCCCTTACGCAAAACTCTCCCTCACGCATCTCTCCGCAGTACACTCCTGCCTTAACTCTGCCCTCAAGTATCATACTCGAAAGCGGATCCTCAACAAGCCTGCGGATTGCCCTTTTAAGCGGTCTTGCGCCGTAAACGGGGTCAAAGCCCTCTTCGGAAATTTTCTCGGCAACCTCGTCAGTGAAGGTCAGAGTGATGTCCTGCTCCTTCAGGCGGTCTGTAAGCTCAGAAAGGAGCTTTTTGGTGATAAGGAGAATTTCCTCTTTTCTTAACTGACGGAAAACAATAATCTCATCAAGGCGGTTAATGAATTCGGGGCGGAAGGACTTTTTCAGCTCCTTCATCACGGCGTTTTCAATCCTTTTGTCGGTGTCGTCGGAGCTTTCGTTTTTCGTAAAGCCGATGGCTTTATCCTCACCTGCAATGAGCTTTGCACCGAGGTTTGAGGTCATAATAATCACCGTGTTGCGGAAATCCACCCGTCTGCCCTGACTGTCGGTGAGGATGCCGTCGTCGAGAATCTGCAGCAGCATATTGAAAACATCGGGGTGAGCCTTTTCAATCTCGTCAAAAAGCACCACGCTGTAGGGCTTGCGCCGTACCTTTTCCGTAAGCTGACCGCCCTCGTCATAGCCTACATAGCCCGGGGGAGAGCCGACGAGGCGTGAGGCGTTGTGCTTTTCCATAAACTCACTCATATCAAAGCGTATCATAGCATCCTCCGAGCCGAAAACCGCAAGGGAGAGTGCCTTGCAAAGCTCGGTTTTGCCCACACCCGTGGGGCCGAGGAAAACAAATGACCCCATAGGCTTTTTCGGGTCACGAAGTCCGCTTCTGCCACGGCGTAAGGCACGGGCAACAGCGGAAACCGCCTTATCCTGACCTATGATACGCTCGTGCAATACCTCCTCCATTTTAAGGAGCCTTTCACTTTCTTCCTTTGTAATTTCCGTCACGGGAATACCCGTCCAGCCTGAAATAATCTCGCAGATTTCCCTTGCGCCTACGCTTCCCTTTTCCTTTGCATTTTCTTCCTTCCAACGGGTGCGGGAAACGGTTATCTGACTCATAAGCTCCTTTTCTCTGTCACGAAGGGAAGCCGCCTTTTCAAAGTCCTGACCGTCAACGGCGGCGGTCTTTTCCTTGGTTATTTCCTTTAATTTTTCCTCAAGCTCCTTTATTTCGTCAGGGGTGGTGAAGCTGCGGAGTCTTACTCTCGAAGCCGCCTCGTCAATAAGGTCTATTGCCTTGTCGGGCAGATAGCGGTCGCTTATATACCTTGCGGAAAGTCTGACGGCGGCAGAAATTGCCTCGTCGGTGATTTTTACCTTGTGGTGAGCCTCGTAGCGGTCACGCAGTCCCTTGAGGATTTCCACCGCCTCGTTTTCCGAAGGCTCACCGACCTTTATAGGCTGAAAGCGTCTTTCAAGGGCAGAATCCTTTTCGATGAACTTGCGGTATTCACCCAGGGTAGTTGCACCGATAAGCTGAATTTCGCCCCTTGCAAGGGTGGGCTTTAAAATGTTGGCGGCATCAACGGCACCCTCTGCCGAGCCCGTGCCGATGAGATTATGCACCTCATCGATGAAAAGTATGACGTCCCGTGCCTTTATCACCTCGTCAATACAGCCCTTGATTCTTTCCTCAAAGTCACCGCGGTATTTTGTGCCCGCCACCATACCCGTAAGGTCAAGGGTTACAAGGCGCTTATCCTTGAGGATTTCGGGCACATCACCGGAGAAAATTTTAAGAGCAAGTCCCTCTGCAATGGCGGTTTTGCCCACACCGGGCTCACCGATAAGGCAGGGGTTGTTTTTTGTTCGCCTTGAGAGAATCTGAATAACACGCTCAATTTCCTTTTCTCTGCCGATGACGGGGTCAATTTCATTTCTCTGAGCCTTTGCCGTTAAATCCTGACCGTATTTGTCAAGGGAGGGAGTCGAGCTTTTGCCGTTTCTCTGCCTTCTTGAAAGGGGAGTGATGCTCCCCGAGGAGGCTCTGCCGCCACCCGAGATTTCGTCAAGCAGAAGCGGAACCGAAACGCCGAAGCTTTTGAGAATTTCTCCTGCCGAGGACTCCTCCTGGCTTAAAAGGGACTTGAAAAGGTGCTCCGTTCCCACATAGCCCGAGCCTTCCGCCGCCGCAAGGGAAAGAGCCTTTTCGATTATGTTTTTCGTCCTCGGTGTAAAATCCGAGGGGGTCAGCACTGTGGGTATACCCGTGCCGATGGATTTTTTTACGGCAGCCTGCACACCTGCTCCTGTGACACCTCTTGAGGAAAAGCAGGACTGAATGTAGCCCGACTCCTCGAATAAAAGTGCCGTCAGCAGATGCTCCGAGCCTATATAGGTGTGCCCCATATCCTCGGCGGTTTCAATTGCACGGTTGAGGGTACGGTTTGCTTTTTCTGTAAAGCCTGTGAATTTGTACATTGTGGGTACCTCCTTGTTGATAGATAGGTGGGATGTGGAGTAGTCAGTAGTCTGGGATGGCTGACGGCGTTTTTGAATGCAAAATGCAAAATTGCGGTCGCGTGTAAGTGTTGCGACCGCTTTTTTATATCCGCCGCAGAACGGCTCGTGTGATAGCGGTCAGGCTCGTTATTATAACATTGCAGGGAGCTATGTGGCGGCTTTTTCCATCCCCTTTCAGGGAGGTGGCGGACCGTAGGTCTGACGGAGAGGGCAAAAACAAAAACGGCAAGGGAAATTATCCTTTGCCGTTCCTTTTTAATTATTGAGTCTTGCACATGTTGACATAGCGGTTCTGCGGTAAGCACGAAAAATCATTTGCTCAACTTTACCCGCGACCTCAATTTTACATTTTGCATTTTACATTTTGCATTTAATGAAGCACTTCCCTTATCCTCTTTGCCCTGATAATATCTCTCTCGTCGCGGGAAAGGTCAGCACCCTCTGCCTTGCGGAGAGTTGCAGGCATAAGCAGAATGTTCATTGAAGCAAGCTTATCCATAGGCACATCAATAATCTTTTCCTCCGCACCCATAAGCACAAGGGATGTAAGTCCCACAAGCTCCTTTGAGGTGAGCTTGTAAGCACTCTGAAGAATACCCTTTGAGCGGTAGATTTTGTCGATGAACTCGCTGTCGGAAATCACAACGGCACGGGCCTGCTTTTCTTCTGCGATAATCTGCATTGCAATTGAGCCGAGGTTCTGTAAGGCGGCTTCCTCGCTGATGCCGAGGGTCACCTGATTGCTCAAAAGGAAGATGTCGCCTGCGGCCTCGACGCCCTCGCTGTAGCAGCCGCGAAGGGTAAGACCGAGCTTTGCAACGGTTGTGGAAAGCCTGCGCATTGCACCCTTACGCACAAGGGCAGGAAGGTGGAGCATAACGGAGGCTCTCATACCCGTGCCGAGGTTTGTGGGGCATTGGGTAAGGTAGCCGAGCTTTTCGCTGAAGGCATAGTTGAACTTTGTTTCAATAGCCTTGTCGATTTTTTCTGCTTTTTCAAAGGCTTCCTTTTGTGAAAGACCGGGAAGGATAACCTGAATTCGGATGTGGTCCTCCTCGCAAAGCATAATGCTTACTTCCTCGTCGTCGCTCTGCAAAAGGGCTCTGCCTGTGGAGTCGTAGGCGAACTCGGGGCTGATGAGGTGCTTTTCCGCAAGGGAAACGGCGTCATTACGGGAAAGCTCCTCCATATCAATGAAGTTAAGCTTAATTTCATTATAATCCGAAAGTGCATCCTTTACACATTCGGCAACCTGTTTTTTGCCGTCGCGGTCAAGTCTTACGGGGAAGGGGAAATCCTCAAGGTTACGTGCAAGGCGCACTCTTGTGCTTAAAACAATGTCACCGTGTTCACCAAGGGTGTTGTACCAGCTCATATTATTCTGCCTCCTTTAACTTTTTTATTTCGTCGCGGATGACGGCGGCTCTTTCAAAGTTCTGCTCGTCAATTGCCTTCTGCATTTCCTTCTGAAGGTCTGCGATTTTTTCCTCGGCGGTCTTTTCCTTTGCGCTTACCTTTACGCCGTGGATTTCGGGAATTTTACCCTGATGCTTCGCCTTGCCGTGGATACGCTGAATTGAGGGCAGAAGCTTTGAGTAGAATTTTTCGTAGCAGTCTGCACAGCCGACCTTACCTGTTTTGATGATATCGTCAAAGCAGGAGCCGCATTTTTCACAGCGGTCAAGCTGTCTTTCTCCGAGGGAGAAAACGCTGTCCCCGAAAAAGGATGAAAAAATACCGGGCAGGTTGAGGGAGAAGTCGTCGAAAAATCCGCCTACGCCGAGGTTTTCGGCACAGCTGTGGCAAAAGTGATTTTCCGTTGCTTCACCGTTGATTACGTGTTTGATATGGGTTGTTGCTTCATTTTTCTTACAGTTCTGACATAACATAATGTTCACCTCATTCTTTATTGTAGGGGAAGACAAGGAAAATTTTTATGTCTTCCGTTGTTGGTTTCGTGCAGCGCCACCCCGTGGGCGGCTTGGTTAGTTTATACTTTTATTTATAATAGGTGGCTGTTTTTAATTCCGTTCCGCTCAAGCCGCGGAGGCTCTTCCTTTGTCCGGAGCGACAAAAGAAGCAAAACGCTCTTGGTTGGGTGCCACCAGTCCGCAGTGGCGGTAAATTTTTCCGCTTTTACCCTTGTGCATCAGTAAATTGCATTCCGTTTCCCCTTCGTATGTTATTTAGGGAAAACACTGCCATACGGAAAAATTTACATTACTACTTGGGTGCCTCTCAACTGCTCGTCTGCGTACAGCTCTGTTTAAACTGCTTTGTACACAACGGTACGCTACTGTGTTGGTTTCACCACCGTTCGTTATGGTCTCCTTTTCTCGTTTCCCTTAAAACAACCGCCGTCCCGACATTCGCCGCCGCTTCCGTTCGGTTTAATCAGCTCGTTACGGGGAAGTATTGTTGTAGGGACACCCATAGCTGTGTCCGCATATAATCGGAGCGAAGCGACCTGTGATTGCGCATTGCGAATTGCGAATTTTCACGCCCGCAGGGCGTTCCCTGACTACTGGCTACTGACTACTGACTACTGACTACTCTTAAGCAGCATATTCTTAAAAATCACCGCCCTGAGGGAGTCGCGATATTCCCAGGGGAGGGCACGCAGTACGCTGTCGCTTGTGGCGGAAAGGATAAGCTCTGCATCGTGTTCGCTGATAAGTCCGTGGTAAATTAAATTCACAAGGTAGTTTTTCACCGTGGACTCGTCAATTCTCTGACCCACCGAGGAAAGCACCTCATCAAAAAGGCTGTTTTTATTGTAGCTTATTCGTGAGATTTTTATGCATCCGCCTCCGCCTCTTCGGCTTTCAACTATGAAGCCCCTTTCGGGTGTGAAGCGTGAGGAGAGAACGTAGTTTATCTGACTCGGAACACAGCCCAGGTCCTGGGCAAGAAGATTACGCTGAAATTCAATTTCGCTTTTTTCTTCAAGCATCCCGAAAATCATATCTGCAATGGCGTTGGATAAGTTCAAGGCCGTCACCTCCTTGTTTGATTTTGACTAACTTTGACCTTTGATTATATTATAGCCGATTTAAAGGCTTTTGCAAAGGTCAATAAAGGTCAAAAACAAGGCTTGATTTTTAATTATCTCCGATTTTCTTTGATTTTTGCCTGATTTCTCACGGAATTGAAATTTTTGACTTTTTTTGACCTTTGCGGTGAAATTTGACTTATCTCTTGACAAAGGTAAAAATCCGTCCTAAAATATTATTACAAGGGAACAAATGTTTGTATTTGTTACCCTTGTTTTTATATATACGGGGTGACCGCAAACACCCCAACGAAAATATGATAATAAAGGATGATTTATATTATATGAAAACATTTTTATTGCTTCACGAGTTTCAGGACAGCTTCAATATGTTGTCCGACGAGGAAGCAGGACAGCTTATAAAGGCGATTTTTGTTTACGAAACAACGTGGGAGGAGCCCTGCTTTGAGGACAGAGCAATGACAATGGCGTTTTCGAACATCAGACGCTTTCTTGATTCAAGCCGAGAAAACTATCAAAAGGTATGTAAGCAACGTTCGGAATATGCAAAAAAACGTTGGGAGAAGCAGGAGGAGAAGAAAAAGGTGGAAAAAGAAAAAGCAGAAGCTGAAGATGCTCGAGCATACTTAAGCATGCTTAAGCATGCTCAAGCAGGTAATAATAATGCTAATGTTAATGATAGTGTCAATGTAAAGGTTAAAGAGAATGTTAATGTGAATGATAGTGATAATGTGAATGTTAATGTTAATGTTAAATCTGATACTGAAGTCAGTTCTCCCGCCCCGACGGTGCAAAGCACACAGGCGGGGAAGAGCATACATACACACAAAAATACCTTCGGTGAGTTTAAAAATGTTTTTCTTACTCCCGAGGAATACAAGCGGCTTACCGAACGCTTTCCCGATTACCTGAGCAGAATAGAATCCTTTTCTGCTTATATGAAGGCTACAGGCAAGACCTACCGTGACCATTATGCACAGCTTATCAACTGGCATTCCTACACAAGCACAGCTGCAGCAAAGGGAAATACGGCAACAAAAAAACCGCCCGGTGAAAGGCGTGAGCCCACCTTTGATGTGAGCGCCTTTACCAAAAAAGCGGTGGGGATAAAGTATGTGCCGCCGGAGGAGTAGCACCGCGTGGCGGTGCAATGATGTATCCGCTGCGCGGATATGATGCCGCCTTTCGGCTAATGATGCTCCGCCAAAGCGGAATGATGAATTTGCCTTACGGCAAATATTGAGGGTCGCTTCGCTACAATATAATACGCCATGCATAGGGGCGGCAATCTACCGAACCAACGAACCTACCCCGAAACGAGCCGATTAAACCGCACAAAAGCGGCGGCGAATGTCGGACGGCGAGTTGTTTTAAGGGGAACGGGAAAAGGAGACCATAACGGCAGACGGTGAAACAAACACAGAAGCGGACGGACATGTACAAAGTTGTTTTAAATAGAGCTGTCCGCACCCGAGCCGTTGAGAGGCACCCAAGTAGTAATGTAAATTTTTCGTCAGCTGTAAGTACACCGCAAGAGCAAAGTAGGATGAGGTAAATTAAGTTACCGCAACAACATAAGCTGAAACGAAAAATTTACCGCCACTGCGGACGGATGCATCCTAACCAAGAGCGCTTTGCATACTTTGTCGCTCCGGACAAAGTATGAGCCCTGCCGGCTTGAGGCAGACGTAAGTAAAAGAAGTAACACAGAGGGTGTAAAGTTCCCCCGCGGCTTGAGCGGAACGGATTTAAAAGTTGCCACCCACTATAAATGAAAGTAGCCGCCCCTACTATTAAAAAAAGCACCCTCACGGGTGCTTTTTTATCAATCGGGATATCCGTTGGGATTTGTGCTCTGCCATCTCCAGGAGTCGGCACACATTTCCTCAATGCCTCTTTCAGCCTTCCAGCCGAGCTCGGCAAATGCCTTTGAGGGGTCGGAATAGCAGGTAGCAATGTCACCGGGACGACGGGGTGCAATTTTGTAGTTGATTGTCACACCGCTTGCCTTTTCAAATGCCTTTACAACGTCAAGCACGCTGTAGCCTGTGCCTGTGCCGAGGTTGTAAATGTCAAGACCTGACTGATTAAGTGCTCTTCCGAGAGCCTTTACGTGGCCGAGCGCAAGGTCAACAACGTGGATGTAGTCTCTTACGCCTGTGCCGTCGTGGGTGTCATAGTCATCACCGAAAACACCGAGGCAGTCACGCTTGCCGATAGCAACCTGGGTGATGTAGGGCATAAGGTTGTTGGGGATGCCGTTGGGATCCTCACCGATTCTGCCTGACTTGTGAGCACCGATGGGGTTGAAGTAACGGAGAATTGAGATTGCCCATTCATTGTCTGACTTGAAGAGGTCAGAAAGAATAATCTCAATCATATACTTTGTTGTACCGTAGGGATTTGTTGTACCGCCGGTCATCATTGTTTCCTTAAGGGGAGAAACATTGTTGCTGCCGTAAACCGTTGCAGAGGAGCTGAAAACGATTTTCTTACAGCCGTTTTCCTTCATAACCTCACAAAGGCATACAGTACCTGCAATGTTGTTGTCGTAATACTCAAGGGGCTTTGCGCAGGATTCACCAACAGCCTTAAGGCCTGCAAAGTGAATAACTGCATCGATTTTTTCTGCCTTGAAAATTTTGTCAAGACCTTCCTTATCACGGATGTCGCATTCGTAGAAAGCAAATTCCTTTCCGCTTAATTCCGCAATACGGTTGAGTGATTCACGCTTGCTGTTGTAAAAATTATCCACAACAACAATTTCATAGCCTGCGTTGAGAAGCTCAATACAGGTATGTGAGCCGATATAACCGGCACCGCCTGTTACAAGAATTGACATTATCCTTCACCTCGTTTATAATATATAAAAGTATACTCTTGAATTATACAACGCGTTTTGTCAAAATGCAATACCTAAATGCGGAAATTGAATTCGGAATGTAGCGTCGCCGCATCGGCGACCGGCCGCCCATGGGGCGGCGCCACAAATTTAAATCTCTTTTTCTCAAAGCCCACCAATGGTCGGCGCTACAGTCTTCTCCCTATACCGAAAAATTAACCCTGAAAGGATAATATACAATGAAAAACTTATCTGATATTTCCGTAATCCGCGACGTTATGGAGCGTCACGGTATGAGCTTTTCCAAGGCTCTCGGTCAGAACTTTCTCATAAACCCCTCCGTCTGCCCGAGAATGGCTGATATGTGCGGCGCCGACGAAAACACAGGTGTAATCGAAATCGGTGCAGGTGTGGGTGTTCTCACCGTCGAGCTTGCAAAAAGAGCAAAAAAGGTAGTCTGCGTGGAGCTTGACTCACGCCTTCTTCCCGTCCTTGACGAAACCCTTGCCGACTTTGATAACATCGAAATCATCAACGCCGACGTTATGAAAACCGACCTTCACAAGCTCATCGAGGAAAAATTCAGCGGTATGAAGGTGGTTGTCTGCGCAAACCTGCCTTATTACATCACCTCACCTATTATAACAATGCTCCTTGAGGAAAAGCTTCCCATTGAGGCTATCACCGTTATGATTCAGAAGGAGGCGGCAGACCGCTTCTGTACTCCCGTCGGCTCAAGGGATTCGGGGGCAATCACCGTCTGTACGAATTATTACGCTACGGCAAAGCAGCTTTTTCAGGTGTCACGCGGATCCTTTATGCCTGCGCCCAATGTTGACAGCACCGTTATCCGCCTTGATATAAGACCCGAGCCTGCCGTTAAGGTAAGCGACGAAAAGAAGTTTTTCCAGATGGTAAGAGGTGCATTTTCACAAAGAAGAAAAACTGCCGTCAACTCAATCAGCTCCGCAATGGGCATCCCCAAGGCACAGATTATTGAAGCGCTGCAGAAGTCAGATTTGAGTGAAACGGTCCGTGCCGAGAAGCTCACTATGGACGACCTTGCAAGGCTGTTTGAGAATCTGTTTGCCGAATAAGTCGGTGTAAAACCAACGGATTTTTTCCGTTTTTACAACAAAAAAGTAAAGCTTTTACCTTTACGGCAAAATTTTTGCTGTAAAGGTTTTTTCTTTCCTATGTGGAAAACTCCGTCTAAAATGTTAAAAAGGTTGATAAATTCAACATTATTTTCGATTTTTGCACCAAAAACGGCTTTTAAATGTAAAGATTTCAACTTTACTGACAGGTTTTTCAACATTTTTGTTCAACAAGTGTGTGGAATGTGGAGAGTCTTCCCTCATTTTCCGCCTTGCGTTATCATATACTTTCCCGAGGTGGTATAATTGTTTGCAACTGTTGAAGTACGGGATGCTCCCGGGGGAATGAAAAGCTTTTTCCGTGACCTTTTTTTTGAGCCTGAAATTGAGCTTGTACGGGTGAAAGTGCCCTTCGGGGATAGCTTTTACCGTGTGACCGTTACGGAGTACCGCGGTCAGGTGCCCGTTGAGGAGGTTTGCGAAAAGCTCCGTCGATTAAAGGGGAGCGTGATTTTTAATCTTGATTTTCCCACAGACGAAAGAACCGAGGAGCTTGAATTTGAGTCGAAGGAGCTTTCGTCACTCCTTCTTTATAATTCTGCCCTTGAGTACATAAAAAACCTCGGCATACCTGCCCTCAAAAGCTCACTTGCGGTTTTTGACCCTACGGGAATTTATGCCGACCATATTTTCAAGGCGGTGCCTCTTTTTTCAAAAATTCAGGTTTGCACGGGCAAGCCCTCGGCTTACAAAAGGACACAGAAGGAGCTTATGGAGAGCTTCGGTATGTGCCTTACGGTAGGGGAAAGATTCACCTCTGCGGTGAAGGACTGCACGGCGGTGATAAGCCCCGATGAGGTACCCTTTTCCTCCCTTTACGCAGGTCTGTTTTTCACGAATGCTCCCACACAGCCCCTTTGCAGCTATTGTATCCGCGGTGACGGAATAGCCTTGCCGGGGGAATATGAGCTACTGCGCCCGAGGGGAATAGCCTCGTTGCATTTTGCTGCCGCTCTTTACGAAAAGGCAGGTGTGAAGGCTCTCGGGGAAATGAGCTTTAAAAAAATGAGGTTGACATGACCCTTGGGGGAAGGGTATAATTTCAGTAGTCAGTAGTCAGTAGTCAGTAGAATTCGGAATACGGAATGCCCTCTCCGTCTTTTTGCTATGCAAAAATCCACCTCTCCCGAGGGGAGAGGCAAGGATGAACTTGTCAATAGAAAAACTAAAGGTGGCAGAATGCCACCCTGACGAACCTGCCCCTCCTCGAGCCGTTAAAACAACCCGAGGAGCGGTCTGCGAATGTCGGGTACCCATTACCGAAAGGGCAGACGAGTAAAGAAGACCATCAACGAACGAAGGTGAAACGACGGGTCTAGCGGACGGACTTGTACGATGTTGTTTTAAATAGAGTTGTCCGCACCCGAGCAGTTGAGAGGCACCCAAGTAGTAATGTGAAGCTTTTGTGCTGACAAGCACAAAAGTTCACCGCCACTGCGGACTGGTGGCACCCAACCAAGAGCGCTTTGCTTCCTTTGTCGCTCCGGACAAAGGAACTCCCTCTTGCGGTTCCCAAAATTGCTTATCGGCTTGGAGCGCCGAGCAATTTTGACCGCTGCGCCATCCCCGCCTCGCTTCATCGGCCACAGGACGCGGTTCGGTGGCGATGCCCCGCGGGTTGAGCGGAACGGAACTGAAGGTTGTATCCCATTATAAATGAAAATACCGACTACCGTATATATAGAAAAGAGAGATGTTTATGACCTACGAGGAAGCGTTGGAATTTATATATTCCCGAAGAAAATTTCAGAAAAGCTCAGGCCACGAAAGAATAAGACGCCTTTTAGAGCTTTGTGACAATCCCCATAAAAGACTCCGCTTTGTCCACGTTGTCGGCACAAACGGAAAAGGCTCGGTGAGTACCGCCATAGCCTCGGTGCTTCAGTCAGCAGGCTATATCACGGGGCTTTTCACCTCACCCTTTGTGGTGGAGTTCGGCGAAAGAATAAGAGTTAACGGTGAGTATATCCCCAAAAGTGCCGTGGCTTCCATCACAAAGCACTTAAAGGAAAAAATCCTCTTAATGGAAAAGGAAGGGCTTTATCCCACCGTGTTTGAGGTAATCACCGCAATGGCAATGATTTACTTTGACGAAATGAACTGTGATGCCGTTGTCCTTGAGGCAGGCATAGGCGGAGGTAAGGACAGCACAAGCGTTATTGACGCCCCCGTGCTTTCGGTAATCACCTCGGTTTCCCTTGACCACACCGATGTCCTCGGTGAAAGTATTGAGGAAATTGCCCGTGAAAAGTGCGGTATTATTAAAGGCAGCTGTCCCGTTGTATCCTATCCCTTTGAAAGCGGAGAGTTTTCCTTTACACCGCAGAACGAAAAAGCGGCAGAGGTGATTGAAAAAATCTGCCGTGAAAAGGGTAACAGACTTTTTGTGCCTGATATGACCAAGGCAAGGCTCATCAAAAGTGACCTTGAGGGCAACGAGGTTTACTATGACGGAATACACCTTAAAACAGGTATGTGCGGTTCATTTCAGAGTGCCAACATCCTCACCGCCGTTACCGCCTGCAGAGCACTTTCCGAGGAGGGCTACTGGATAACCGACAGTAACATTGAAATAGGCATTGCTGAATTTTTCATCCCCGGCAGACTCGAATGTATAAGCACCGAGCCGACGGTTATCCTCGACGCAGGACATAACGAGGGTGCCATGAGAGAGCTTTCCAAAACCCTTAAGCTTTATGCAAAGGATAAAAGAGTTGTTGCCCTTTGTGCCTTTATGAAGGATAAAAACCACAGAGAGGCTCTCGGGCTTCTTGCTCCCTGCTGTGATGAAATGATTTTCACAAGCGTTGACCCGATAAGAGGTGAAGCCCCCGAGGAGCTTTGCCGTGAGGCAGAGCATTATTGTAAAAGCTGTACCGCCGAGCCTGATTCGAAAAAGGCATACGAAATTGCCCTTTCACGCACGGGCAAGGATGATATACTGCTTGTGTGCGGCTCGTTTTATCTGGTGAGCGAAATCCGCGAAGCGGATTGAAAAAAGCAGTAGGGGCGGACCCGGGTGTCCGCCCGACCGCAACAACGCGAATCAATACGACAAGGGACGACACGCAGGTCGTCCCCTACGCGCCCTTACCCGAAGCGTTCCCTACGATTGCGCATTGCGAATTCCGAATTGCGAATTAAAAAATAAAATCTAATGTCACCTTTCGGCAAAATATTCTCCCGTAATCAATTATGATGTCAAAGTCATAACAACGATTACGGGAGGTTTTATTTTTGGCAGCAAAAATTGTATATAAGCAAAAGGAAATCTGTGTCTACCTCGACGGTGAAATAGACCACCACAGCGCATCACTCATCCGTGTGAGCATTGACGAGGCGGTCAGCAGAAAGCGTCCTTCTCTGCTTGTGCTTGATTTTGACCGAGTGACCTTTATGGACAGCTCGGGCATAGGACTTGTAATGGGAAGGTATAAGCTGATGAAAACCATTGGCGGAAAAATCCGCGTGCAGAACCTTTCACCGGGAGCCTACAAGGTGATGTGCCTTGCAGGAATTGAACGGCTCGGTGAGGTTAAACAAAAGGAGGTTGTTTAAATTGAAATGTGTAAATGAACTGAAAATGACCCTTGATTCAAAAAGCGTGAATGAGGGCTTTGCCCGTGTGGCGGTTTCCGCCTTTGTATCCTGCCTTGACCCCAATATAGAGGAGCTGACGGACATCAAAACCGCTGTCAGTGAGGCGGTGACAAACTGCGTTGTTCACGGCTACGCGGAAAAGGACGGCAAAATTTACATAACGGTGAGCATTTTTGAAAGGGAGCTTGTCCGCATAAAAATCCGTGACAGGGGAGTGGGCATTGAAAATGTTGAAAAGGCAATGGAGCCCCTTTTTACAACGGCAGGCGGTGAAAGGGCAGGTCTGGGCTTTGCGGTTATGGAAAGCTTTATGGACAAGGTGAGGGTGAAGTCCGCCCCTGATAAGGGCACAACGGTTGTGCTTGAGAAGAGGATAAGGGGTAAAAGGTGAGGCTCTGCGGTGCGGTGCAATGACATTCTGCCCAAGGTGGCAGAATGTCGCCCTGACGAATCTGCCCCTACCCGAGCCGTTAAAACAACCCGAGGAGCGGTCTGCGTATGTCGGGTACCCATTACCGAAAGGGCAGACGAGTAAAGAAGACCAACAACGAACCAAGCTGAAACGACGGGTCTAGCGGACGGACTTGTACGATGTTGTTTTAAATAGAGTTGTCCGCACCCGAGCAGTTGAGAGGCACCCAAGTAGTAATGTGAATTTTTCCAAAAAGCAGTAATTTCCACATAAAGCAAATGATGGGAAATAGAACATAGTTTGCTTATACACAAAAGTAAAGACGGAAAAATTCACCGCCACTGCGGACTGGTGGCACCCAACCAAGAGCGTTTTGCTTCCTTTGTCGCTCCGGACAAAGGAAGAGCCTCCGCGGCTTGAGCGGAACGGATTTAACGGCAGTATCCACGGCAGAAACAGAAGTACAAAGTACGGCTTGAGGCGGAACATAACAGAAACCAATCACTTATTTAAACAGAAAAAGGAGTAAGCATTTTGGCGCAGGATATGAGCAGAGAAACCTTAATAAACGAAAACTACGGCCTTGTTCACGCCTGCGCAAACAAATTCCGCGGAAGGGGCGTTGAATATGATGACCTTTTTCAGGCAGGCTGTGTGGGTCTTGTAAAGGCGGCAGACAACTTTGATTCATCAAGAGGCTTTGCCTTTTCAACCTACGCCGTGCCCGTCATCCTCGGTGAAATCAGGCGCATTTTCCGTGACGGCGGTGCGGTGAAAATCGGCAGAAGCTTAAAGGAAAAATCCCGCCACGCAATGAAAATTCGTGAGGAGCTGTCTACGGAGCTCGGCAGAGAGCCGACTGTCAGCGAGCTTGCCGAAAAGCTGGGTACGGATATTTCCACCGCGGCAGAGCTTATCACCGTATCAATGCCCACAATTTCCCTTACAAGCGGCGAGGACAAAAACGAGGCACAGCTTGACATTCCCACCCTTCCCCCCGAGGAGGAGATAAGTGAACGGCTTTCACTCAAAAGCGTTCTTGATCGCCTCGAGGAAAGGGACAGACAGCTGATTGAACTCAGGTACTTCAAGGGACTGACCCAGGTTAAAACCGCAAAGGAGCTTGGTATGAGTCAGGTGCAGGTGTCACGGCGGGAAAAGGTGATACTGATGCAATTGAGGGAGAGCCTGATGTAGGTAGTTGTTAATGAATATTGAATAATGAATATTGAATAATGAATAATTGCGGTCGCGGGTTTGCATCCGTTACTGCTTTTTCATCCTTGCCGCAGAACAGCTTATGTGATACAAGTCAAGTACATTAATTATAATCGGAGCGACAGGGTCGCTCCCCTTAATTATTCACTATTCATTATTCATCAGCGAAGCGACTTCATTATTCATTACACCCGAAGGGTGGTTTTCACCTCTTTACAAATCCCATCAACCGTGCTATTATATACAAAACATTATTTTAAGGAGATATAACTATGATAGCTATCGGTGCAGACCACGGCGGTTACGAATTAAAGGAAGAAATTAAAAAATACCTTGACAGCAAGGGTATCGAATATAAGGACTTCGGCACATACTCACCCGAATCCGTTGACTATGCGGCAATTGCCTACAAGGTAGGTACAGCCATCACCTCAGGCGAATGCGAAAGAGGTATCCTCTGCTGCGGTACAGGTATCGGCATTTCTATGGCGGCAAACAAGGTAAAGGGCATCAGAGCCGCTTGCTGCAGTGACTACTTCAGCGCAAAGTTCACACGCCTTCACAACGATGCAAACATCCTTTGCCTCGGCGGCAGAGTTGTAGGTGCAGGCCTTGCAATCGAAATGGTTGACGTTTTCCTTTCGACAGAGTTCGAGGGCGGCAGACATCAGCGCCGTGTGGATCAGAATATGGCAATTGAAGCAGGCACCTTCGAGGCAAACTGACAATAAGGGCACATAAACGGCGGTGCAAAAAATAATATTTTGAATGTTGCATAAAGCTGTCGGGACATCGAATCCCGACAGCTTTTTCACCGCCTTGCCCTTTTTTCGCCCTCTCGGAGTATAATAATACGCCTTCGGGACGAAGAAAAGGGCATTCTGCACCCTTCTTGTCAGTCTGCACAAACTGACAATAAGGGCACAATTTAACAGCGTAGGGGGCGGCAATCTGCTGCCCCTACATTCATTTTAGTATGCAATTTCATACTTTTCACCCATTAAAAGTATGCATTTGCATATTGTTTTTTTGTTTTCAGGGTGTATAATTGAATTAAAGAAATTAAAAGGGAGAAGCCTATGAAACAGAAAATAAAGCCCTCACCGTGGACGGTGATTGTGTTCGGTGTACTGCTTGCCGTGGCAGGTATCGTTGTCGGACTTGACGTCTACACCGGCGGAACGCCTACCTTTGAGGAAACAATCGGCACGGCGGGAATTATACTCGGCTTTTTGTATTTCCTTATAAGATTCATTTTTGCCAAAAGGATTGAGTTTGATTTTGACGGCTTTACCGTCAAGGGTAAGACCTACCGCTTTTCGGAGGTCTCCGAGGCCCAAATCAGCTACAAGCGTGTGCTTATACCGGGTAAGCGTATGCGCTTCTGCATCCTTACAAGGGTCAGAATTTACATAAGAGGTGAGAGTGTGCTGACCTTCACCGACGATGATGTGGGCTATAAGGAGTTTATCGGCTTACTTAAAAAGCACAGAGTAAAATTCCATGTTAAAAACAGCTTAAGCAGCTGGAAGGGTGAAATAGAATAAAGTAAAAAGGGGAGTGTAAAAAAATGAAGAAAGTTGTAAAACCTTCACCGCTTACGGTAATCATCTGCGGTGTTGCGGCGGTGCTTTGTGTAGGGGCAACAATCGCCGAGCTTATAAGCACGGGCGGTTTGTCTGCCGCGTCAATAGCTCTTAACGCTATTGTGATAGGTGCATTTATATTTTTTCTTTTAAAGTTTCTTTCACAAAGCAAAATTTACTTTGACGAAAAAGCCTTCACCGTTGACGGCACGAATTACCGCTTCGGTGAAATCACAAACGTAACTGTCAAGGATGAGCAGATTTTAAGAGGTGTTTCAACCTTACGAGTGACCCTTTACAAGGGCGAGGATGAAATCTGCAGCTTTACCAAGAATGACAGCGGCGGCAAGGAATTTATTGCCGTGATGAAAAAGCACGGAATTACCGTGAGTATTGATGTGTGAAAAAGGGGGGGTAACTCCATGAAATTCAGACGGAGTATAACTGCATTCCGAGGTGGGTTGTTTTTGGTTTTCGGAGCAATTTTTACACTCGTACTGCAAGCATTTCTGAACGAATTTAATATATGGCTATCATTGTTTGCGGCAGTTTCGGGCATTTCAGGTCTGTTGATGTGCATTTACATGGATAATGAATATATAAATATAGATGAAGAAGGAATTGCCTGCATAAAAAAGAACACCTTGCTGTGGAGCTTCACATGGGATGAAATTGAAGCTCTAAAATTTATGAGGGGACGATTTCCTAAAGTTTATATTGTGTTAAAGAGCAGTAATTATAACATTGTTGCACTTGAAGAAAAGGGTCTATATTTTCAATACACACTTACTGTGAAAAAAGCACTTGTGAAATATTGCAGTAAAAGTGAAAACAGCAGTTGGTATGTAAAAGAATATATCAGAAGATAAAGGGTCGGCTGTGTTACCGTAGGGACACGGCGTGCCGTGTCCGCTTACAATTCGGAGCGAAGCGACCAATAATTTTGCATTTTGCATTTTGCATTTCAAACGCCGCAGGCGTTCCTGGCTACTGACTACTGACTACTGGCTACTGACTACTTGGCCCTCGGCCCTCGGCCCTTTTTTCGCTTCCCCCTTGACAAACCACCCTCACGGTGATAAAATATTTGTCAATAAGAAAACTTAACATCCCTTATAAAGCGTTGAGAAAGAGGACTTTTACCGTTACGGATTTCACAGAGAGCCTTGCCGTGGCTGTAAGCAGGGCAGATTCAGAGTAAGGTCTACCACTTTTGAGCGTGTGCCGAAATAAGGCATACCGTAAGACTGCGTTAAAGTCAGAAGAGTGCCGTTTGTATAAAACGGAATACGGGTGGAACCGTGGAGCATTTACCGCTTCATCCCAAGTTAATTGGGGTGGAGCGTTTTCTTTGTTTAATGAATAGTGAATGATGAATAGTGAATAATGAATAATTGCGGTCGCGGGGTAGAGAGTGAAAAAAGTCAGCCCTTCACCGCAAAGAAAGACGGATGCAAGACGCAACTCCGTCGATTATAATCGTAAAATCTTACGGTCATTACTCACTTGCTCCGCGGAACAAAGGTTGAATTCAGTACAATCTTTGGTGCGACCTTAATTATTCATAATTCATCATTCATTATTCATTTGAAATCAGAAAGGACGAAAACAATGATCAACGTAACATTAAAAGGCGGCGTTGTCCGCGAATACGAGGAAGGCTCAAGCGTAATCACCGTTGCAAAGAGCCTCGGCTCAGGCCTTTACAAGGCAGCCTGCCTTGCAAAAATCAACGGCGAAATCTGCGACCTTCGCACAGTTCTCACAGGTGACTGTGAGGTTGAAATTCTCACCTTCGACGATGAGGAAGCAAAAAAGACCTTCTGGCACACCTGCTCACACATTCTTGCTCAGGCTGTAAAAAGACTTTACCCCGAGGTGAAGCTTGCAATCGGCCCTGCAGTTGATAACGGCTTTTACTATGACTTTGACAGCGAGGTAAGCTTCACTCCCGAAATCCTTGAAAAGATTGAGGCTGAAATGAAGAAGATTGTCAAGGAAGGACTTTTCCTTGAAAAGTTTGAGATGAGCGCTGACGAGGCAATCGCAATGATGGAAGAAAAGGGCGAAACCTATAAGGTTGAGCTTATCAAGGAGCACGCTGACAACGGCGAGCCTATTTCCTTCTACCGTCAGGGTGAATTCACCGAGCTTTGCGCAGGTCCTCACATTCCCGACACATCACGCGTAAAGGCATTCAAGCTCACCTCCTGCACAGGTGCATACTGGAGAGGCGACAGCAAGAACAAGATGCTTCAGCGTATCTACGGTACAGCCTTCACAAAGGCGGCTGACCTTGAAGCACACCTTGCACAGCTTGAGGAAGCTAAAAAACGTGACCACAACAAGCTCGGTCGTGAGCTTGAAATTTTCACCACCGTTGACTATATCGGTCAGGGTCTTCCCATTATGCTTCCCAAGGGCACACACATTGTGCAGACCCTTCAGCGCTTTGTTGAGGACGAGGAGAAGAAGAGGGGATGGCTCCGCACAAAGACTCCCCTTATGGCAAAGAGCGACCTTTACAAAATCTCAGGCCACTGGGATCACTATAAGGACGGTATGTTCGTAATGGGTGAGGAGGAAACAGACGACGAGGTATTTGCACTCCGTCCCATGACCTGCCCCTTCCAGTATCAGGCATACCTCAACAGAGCACGCTCCTACCGTGACCTTCCCATGAGATTGGGTGAAACCTCAACCCTTTTCAGAAACGAATCATCAGGCGAAATGCACGGCCTTATCCGTGTCCGTCAGTTCACAATTTCCGAGGGTCACCTTATGTGTACTCCCGAACAGCTCGAGGACGGGTTCAAGGGCTGTCTTGACCTTTGCGTGTTTATGCTTAAGACTCTCGGTCTTTACGAGGACGTTTCCTACCGCTTCTCACAGTGGGATCCTGCAGATACAGAAAAGTACATCGGTACGGCAGAGCAGTGGGATGAGGCTCAGGGCGTGATGAAGAAAATCCTTGACGGACTCGGCATCAACTACAAAATCGGCGTGGGTGAAGCCGCCTTCTACGGTCCCAAGCTTGACATTCAGATTAAGAATGTTCACGGCAAGGAGGACACTCTTATCACAATTCAGATTGACCAGATGCTTGCTGAAAAGTTCGGCATGGAATATGTTGCTCCCGACGGAACAAAGAAGAATCCCTATATCATCCACCGTACATCAATCGGCTGCTATGAAAGAACACTTGCACTTCTTATTGAAAAGTATGCAGGTGCCTTCCCCGTATGGCTTGCTCCCGAAAAGGTACGCATTATGCCTATTGCAGACCGTCATCAGGATGCGGCTTACGCTGTTAAGGAAGCACTTATGGCAGCAGGCATTGACGATGCCACCGTTGATACAAGAAGTGAAAAGCTCGGATACAAGCTTCGTGAAGCACAGCTTGAAAAGATTCCTTACATGCTTGTTATCGGTGATAAGGAGGCCGAGGAGGGTACTGTTTCCGTGAGAAAGCGCGGTCACGGTGACCAGGGCTCAATGGCAACTGCTGACTTTGTTGAGCTTGTAAAGAGCGATATTGCAACACGCGTTATCTGGTAAAAATAGTAAAGTTCTTTGATTCTTTCTTACAAGAAAGAATGCCCGACCGGCGAGGTCATAAAGAAAATTAAGCTACACCGCTTTGGTAAAAATCCAAGGCGGTATTTTTTGTGTATGCTAAAACCGTTCCGCGTAGGAGACGCCCCGCGTGGCGTACCTGCCGCCCTCTTTGAGGGAGGTGGATTTTTGCGAAGCAAAAAGACGGAGGGAGCACAATGCGTCGCAGACCCTTAATATTTGTTCTGCAAGGACAAATACATCATTCCGCCTTGGCGGAGCATCATTTGCCGAAAGGCAAGCATCATATCCGCGCAGAGGATACATCATTGCTATAAGGCGTCCCAGACTACTGACTACTCTATAACCCATTTTTTATATTTACCTATTGAATAAATATTTTCAAACTGATATAATAAATTAAATATGACTTATAACTGCTTTGATTCGGAGTGATATATAAATGAAAAAAATCAGCAAGGATAATCTGCTTATAGCGGTACTCGGCATTGCCGTTGTGCTTCTGGCGGTTTTTTGTGTTAAGGCGGCAAGGCCTGACACCTCCGATGCGGGAGCAACAACTCTGCCCCCTTATTCGGATACACTTCCCACAGCAACCTCTGCTCCCGTGAGCACAACCGTTGCTCCGCCGACTACGGCAAAGCCGACAACAACTGCTCCCGCTCCCGTGCAGACAACTAAGCCCGCTCCCGTTGACGAAACGGCAGAAATACTCAGGGTTGTTTCCGATTCCGTTAACCTGCTTAAATCCGATAAGGCTAATTTTACGGGTCACAAGGTGCAGAATATAAATTTAAAGCTTGTTGACAGCAGTGTGCCTGCCGTGAACAATATCATCAACGGCGTAATTCAGGCTTTTGTAAAAGAGGAAATACTCGACTACGATTTTACAAACGGCATTTCACCCGACCCCGAGGGTGACGGCACCGTTGACGCTTATAACACCTTTCCTCCGGGAGATAAGCCCTTTGACCTTACAAAGCAGGGCGTTGCAAGTGCAAGTAAAAAAACAGAGGGTGAAAACACCGTTTATACAATAGTGATTGTTCCCGAAACAAGCACCCTTGAAAATCCCAGACCTCCCCACCATAACGCGGCGGCGGATACCCTTGACCTTTCCACGGTGGAAATTCCCATTATTACGCTGACAAAGGTTGACTTTGAATATCCCGGTGCAACGGTTTCAGTTACCCTTAATCCCGAGGGCGAGGTTGTGGGTTACTACGAGCGCCTTGTAATCGTCGGAACGGGTGAGGGCTACGGACTCGGTATTACGGGCTACGGCACAATTGAGGGCTATATGGAAGAGAATTGGGACATAGAGTGGAAATAATGTAGCATTTCATAAAATGTTCACATTTCCGTTGACAAGTGTAGCCAAAAAATGCTATTATGTAAAATAAGATACAAGATGTATTAAATTAAAATAAAAATATAAAAAAGTGAGGTAAACACCAATGAATTTATCAGATTACGGCGCATGGCTCGGAAGCTTTGTTTTCAAGGGCCTTAACCATTTCACATCCGTTCCTGTTGAAACTCAGGAAAAAATCCTTCTCAAGATTATGGATGACAACAAGGACACCGAATACGGTAAGAAAATTGGTTTTAAGGATGTTCATTCAGTAGAGGATTTCCAGAGAATCGTTCCTCTTTCAAACTACGATACATATGCAGACTACGTTGACCGTATGATGAACGGTGAAAAGAACCTTATGATGAAGGCAAAGTGCATCAGATACTGCACATCATCAGGCTCAGTAGGTAAGCCCAAGATTCTTCCCCAGTCAGCAAGAGCGCTTTTCAATATGCAGTCAATGGGCTTTGCCGCAACACCTGCATGTGCAAAAATGTGGTTTGAAAAGCACGGCAAAAAGTTCCCCAAGCAGGTCGGCCCCGTTGCAATTATCCTTACAGGTCACAAGATGAAGGACGGCAAAATGGGTAACGGTGCAGGTCAGGTTCCCTTCACCTACCTCAAGCCCATTTCACGCTTCTTTATGACTACTCCCAACGATTTCATGTATCCCGAAAATGAGGATGCAGTTGATTCAACATACTTCCACCTTCGCTTTGCACTTCAGAGAAGAGACGTTTCCTTCCTCGGCTCAATGGTTGTAACTCTCCTTACAGGTATGTTCGACTACCTTGAGCAGAACTGGGAGCTTATCTGCAAGGACATTGAAACAGGTACAATTGACAAGAGCATCAAGTGTCCTCCCGAGCTTCGCGCAAAGTGGGAAAAGAAGTTCAAGCCTATGCCCGAGCGTGCAGCAGAAATCAGACGCGAATGTGCAAAGGGCTTTGACGATCCCATCGCTCCCCGTATCTGGCCGAAATTTGCATGGTCCTACGGTATGGTAGGCTCAAACCTCAAGTTCTATGTTCAGAAGCTCCGCAAGCACACAGGTGATGCTCCCATCCACAACATGGGTTATGCAGCAGCTGAAGGCTATATGGCTATGCCCGTTGAGCTTGACGTTAACGATGCAGTTCTTCTTCCCCGTTCAATCTTCTTCGAGTTCATCCCCATTGACAATCCCGAAATTGAAAGACCTCTTACCATCGGTGAGGTTGAAGAGGGCAAGGACTACGAGCTTGTTGTTACAAACTTCTCAGGTCTTTACCGTTATCAGATTGAGGACGTTGTAAGAGTTACAGGCTTCTACAACAAGACCCCCAAGATTGAGTTCCTTTACAGAAACAACCTTGCAATGAACATTGCCAACGAAAAGACAACCACACAGATGGTTGACTGGGCAGCGGCAAAGGTTCAGGAGGAAATGGGTGTTACCTTCAAGGGCTACAGCTTCTATGACGATAAGGAAAGCGATCCCGTACGCTACGTAATGTTTGCAGAGCCCGAAGGTGAAATTGACAAGGCAAAGCTTCCCGAAATTTCAGCCTGCCTTGACAAGTGGCTCAGCGAAAGTAACGAGAAGTACTTCAAGTACCGCCGTTGGGGCATGCTTGGTGAATCAAAGGTTACACTTCTTAAGAAGGACACCTATAACGATTACAAGGATATGCTCAAAAAGCAGGGCAGAGTGCTTAATCAGATTAAGCCCGTTACCGTTATCAATACTGACGAAAGAAAAGAATTCTTCTTTGCTCATATTGATGAGTAAGAAAAAGCACCCGAAAGGGTGCTTTTTTTAGTAGGCAGTAGTCAGGGACACCTGACGGCGTTGGGGTGCCCTCTCCGACGGCTTCGCCGCCACCTCTCCCTGAGGGAGAGGCAAGCGTGACTTTAAACGACTTCTTCTTGGCTCTCCCCTTTGGGAGAGCTGGCAAAATCGAAGATTTTGACTGAGAGGGCAAGCTCACCGCATTTGTAATGAGGTAGATATCGTAATTTCTTGACAACACATACTGCTTGTGATAATATGAAAACAATAAATCAATGTGAGGAATTTATGACAAGAACAGTAAGAATCAAAAACTGTACTTCACGAACCTTTTTCGTCAGGTATACTATTGATGGTGAAATCACTACAAGGGAAATCAGTGTAGGTGAAACTGAAAAATTTGATATTGACAAAGGTGATGAAGAACTTATACATATAAAGCATTGCGATCGTTACGGCTCATTGGTGCGTATATGTGAATCTCCTGTTCACAGTACAACTTATAGACGCAGAATCACTCCGATGTTTTACGCAAATTTCGACTGTGTTGTTGATGTTAAGGATTATTATGCAATCCTTGAAGTAAATGAGCATTATTTTGATTTGAACTCTTGCTTAATTCCTTTTTTCTCTGTTGAAGAGGATACGGTGAAGAAGCAATACTTTGCCGATGAGAAGGATAAGAGGATTATTATATCTTTTTATACTTTGCTGTATTTTTTTGCCAAGTGCTTTTTTGCAATTTTTGTTTTAGTAAGTTTTGCAGCTCCTTTTGTTGATGTAGAGTGGTCAATCGGATACTCTCTTTTCAGCTTTGCTTTTGGTATCATTCCTTTGATTTTCTTTTCTAAGGCTTCAAAAAAACTGAAAAAGTTTAAAAACTGCGATATGGACTATATACTCGCTAGCGGTAATTATATCAGCATTACAAGCAAAACCGACAAGCGCATAAACTTCGAGTACATACTCGATTCACTTGATTATGAAATGCGCAGTTGGCCATTCAAATAAACAAAAAGACGGCATTTAATAAGTGCCGTCTATGTTTTTCTCTCACAATTCCTTTTTGATATAGACAAATTCCCTACAAAGTGCTACAATATCACACAGTACAACCAAAGGAGAGATTTTTATGTCAGAAATCACCGTAAACGAAGCCGTTTCACGCTTTCAGGAAATCATAAAAGTAAAAACCGTTTCCGCAAAGGACGGCAATTTTGATAAAGAGGAGTTTGCAAAATTCCTTCCCCTTTTAAAGGAGCTCTATCCCGATGCCTTTTCCGTGCTCGAAGCAGAGCTTGTTAATGAGTTCGGTATCCTCCTTCGCTGGAAGGGTAAAACCGCTGTCAGCCCTATGGTGCTTATGGCTCACTACGACGTTGTTTCCGATGAGGGTCAGGAGTGGGAGCATCCTGCCTTTGAGGCTGAAATCCACGACGACTGCGTGTGGGGCAGAGGTACAATTGATACAAAGTGCATCATTGCCGCAATTTTAGAGGGTATCAACGACCTTGTAAAGGCAGGCTTTGTGCCCGAAAGAGATATCTATTTTGCTTCAAGCAACTGCGAAGAGGTCGGCGGTGACACAATGCCGAAAATTGTTGAGGTGTTTGAGCAAAGAGGCGTGCAGCCCGGCTTTGTACTTGACGAGGGCGGTGCTATTATGTCAAGCCTTCCCATGGGCATCAAGACCCCCTTTGCAATGATTGCCCTTTCCGAAAAGGGTTGGGCAACCTTAAAGCTTACCGCTAAGGCAAAAAATGCAGCGCACGGTGCAAAGGCAACCTCGGCAGGGGACAAGGTATCTGCTCCCGTTAAGCTGATAAGAGCTCTTAACAAGCTTGAGGATTCTCCCTCAAAGGCAACAATCACACCTGCACTTGAGGGTATGCTTCAGAGCTTTGCCCCTTATGTTTCGGGTCCGCTCAACAAGGTGTTTGAAAATGTTGCTTACCTTAAGCCCGTTATCAAAAAGGCAATGGAAAGCAATGCTGATACCGCCGCGATGATTCGTTCTGCAATTATCATCAACGGCTACGAGGCAACTCCCGTGAAGGGTGCAACACCCGAGGTGGCAACGGCTACCGTAAAGGTGAGAATTGCTCCTCAGGACACCCTCGACGAGATTGTTGCACACATCAAGAAGGTAATCGGCAAGGATATCACCGTTGAGGTTACGGACAAATCTGAGCCTCCGAAGATTTCAGACTACAAGACAGAGGCGTTTGATTATATCAAGGAAACAATCAAAAAAGTATTCCCCGATGTAGGCGTTTCACCCTTTATTCTCAATGCAGGTACTGACTCACGTCATTTTGCGAGAATTTGTGACAAGGTTTACCGTTTTGGTGCTTTCCGTCTTGATGATGATCTTTTTGCTACTGTACATTCTGCGAATGAGCGTATGCCGATTAAGGATTATCTGAAGATGGTTGAGTTCTACACGGAGCTGATGAAGAATTTAAAATAATTGGTAAAGTTTTGGTCAAGCTTTTACAAAAGCTTGTAGGGGTCAAGGGGACAAAGTCCCCTTGGTCTTTTTTTATTTTCCGTGGTGGCTTTTAAGTTCTACCGCCTCAGCTGTTTGGTTGTACTTTTGTTTTCATTCCGTGGAGGTAAAAGCCGCCTCCACGGAAGCAAATAAAAGCACTACTCAGTCTGTGAGGGTGTGCAGAACGAAAAAAGGTCACGGAAGCTTTTATACTTAACCGTGACCTTATCTTTAATTGTTATGTGTAAGGGGTTTCACCCCTTACCAACCCTGACAAGCTTTTGTAAAAGCTTGAGCAAAACTTTACAATTTTTTTTACTTCAGTCCCTGCCTTGCCTTGAGCTCCCTTTCCGCCTGGGGCAGACGAAGATAAACGGGCATGAGCTCTCTTCCGTCAAGGAGCTTTTCCTCGCTGTAATTCCTGAGTGCACAAAGAGCAACGCTGCTTCCCTTCTGAAAACGCTCCTGGGGTGAGGCTATACCGTAGCCGAGGGCGTCGTGACAGATTTTTGCTCCGTCACCGACGAAAATTACATTTTCATATTGGGTGAGCATTTCCTTGAGGTCTTCAATCCTGATTGCCTCGTCCTCGGTGAGCCTTTCCACGGTGTCACCGTCAATGCGGAAAATACCGCAATAAACCTGATTGCATCTTGCGTCCATAACGCTGACCGCAGTACAGCTTCTTCCGAGAAGATTGTATGCAAGACCCTCAAGTGTGGAAACGGGCATACATTTTTTGTTAAGTCCGTCGCAAAGGCCTTTGATTGCCGCAACACCGATACGGATACCCGTAAAGGAGCCGGGTCCTACGCTGCAGGCAAAAAGGTCAATGCTTTCAAGGGGGATTTCTGCATTTTTTAATGTGCTGTCAATCATGGGAAGAAGTGTCCTTGAATGGGTCAGACCCGAGTTTGTCTGACTCTCGGAAAGGATTTTTTCTCCGTCGGTTACGGCAACCGCCGCACAAACAGCACTTGTGTCAACTGCAAGAATTCTCATTTTTTATATTTCCTCCACGGTGATGATTCTCTCATTTTCGTTTTCGCCTTTTTCAATGCGGACTCTTACTGTGTTTTCAGGCAGAGCGTTTTCGATGTTTTCACTCCACTCGGTGCAAAGCACGGCACCCATATCGTAGTAGTCAAAAAATCCGCTTGAATAAAGATCCTCCCAGGACTCAACCTTGTACATATCAAAATGTACAAGCTGTGGGTTTCCGCCGTAGTCGTTGACAAGGGCAAAGGTCGGGCTTGAAACATAGCTCGTGTTACCAAGACCCCTTGCAAGACCGCGTGTGAAGGCGGTTTTTCCCATGCCGAGTCCTCCGTAGAGGGCAACAACGGTGCCGCCGCTTATTTTTTTGGCTAATTCACAGGCAAAGTCCTCTGTATCCTTTGCACTTTTTGAATGGAAGACTGTCATAGGTTTCACCTCTTGTCTGATATGTTTAGCTCTTCGGGACGACACACAGGTCGTCCCCTACTCTAATGGTATTTTATCACAAAAAAATCATAAGTCAACTTTTTACTTGAAATATTCACGGATACAATATATAATATATATACTAATTTCCCGGGATGTGATTTTTTGGATATAGATGTAAAAGCTTTAGCCTCTGACTTTGGCGTCAAGGATAAAAAAAGACTTTTCAGGCAGACGGATATGCTGCTTCTCGGTCTGTGCATTGTGCTTTCACTTTTCGGAGCACTGATGGTATGTACAGCAACCTATGACGGAGCGTCCTTCCTTTCCCGTGACACGGTGGTTATGGTGCTTGCACTCGGACTCGGCGTTTTTGCAAGTCTTATTATTTCCCTTGTGGACTATGATATTATTTACAAGCTGTGGCCCCTTGTGGCAGGCGGATGTCTGCTTCTTATGCTGTTGCTTATTCCCTTCGGTGTTGCGCCTGACGGACGAAGCGACGCTAAATCGTGGCTGAGTATCGGTCCGTTGTTCCTTCAGCCGTCGGAAATATTGAAAATCGGCTTTATTATTACCTTTTCCTATCATTTGCGAAAGCTTAAGCACGACCTTGTAAGCATAAAGAATGTTTTTGCTCTGTGCTTCCACGCGGCTATTCCCATCGGCCTTGTTGTGCTTACGGGTGATATGGGCTCGGCACTTATTTTCATTTGCATGTTCATCGGTATGATGTATGTCGCAGGTGTGCATTGGCTTTATTTCCCTGCAGGTGCACTTATAGTCGTTTCGGCTCTGCCGTTTATATGGATTAAGGTGTTCAGTGACATTCAGCGTAACCGTATCCTTGCTCTTTTCAACCCCGATAAGTACCCCGACGAAATCTGGCAGCAGAGTCAGGCTCTCAATGCCATTAAGGCAGGCGGCTTCACGGGCTCGGGACTTTTCAAGGGAGAGTACACCCACAGCGGAATGGTACCCGAATGTGAAAACGATATGGTTTTTTCCGTTGTATGTGAGGAGTTCGGCTTTATCGGTGCTCTTGTGCTGTTGTGCCTTTTCGGTGCCCTTGCTTACCGAATTGTAAAAATCGGTAAAAACAGCCGCAACTATGCCGCAGAGATGATGTGTTACGGTGTAGCATTTATGATTATTGCCCAGGTTATTGTTAACATTGGTATGTGTATGATGCTCCTTCCCGTTATCGGTATCACCCTTCCCTTTATCAGTGCAGGCGGCTCGTCAACGGCCTGTCTGTATCTTGCAATCGGACTTGTGCTGAGTGTATACCGCTCGAGTGTGGGTATTGACTATGGCAACAATGAGCTTCGTTATGCGAGAATAACAAAGTATAATTATTAAAAAAGGCACCCGTGTGGGTGCTTTTTTTAATTCGGAATTCGGAATGTAGCGCCGCCCAATGGCGGCCTGGGGTACTGTACTTTCATTTCAAGCAGGTGGCAGCTTTTAAATCCGTTCCGCTCAGGCTGACCGCTATCTTGCCTTTCCACTATAGGAGAGCGGGCAACTGAAGGTTGACGGAGAGTGCATTGCCGATTTGCCCTTACTACGTACCTCCTCACTACTTCCTGCTTTCTGCATATACTGAAAGCGAATGACACTATAACAGAGGTGAAAACTTTGCTTTCAACAGTTGTAACGGGTGTGATGCTGCCGTTTTTGGGCACGGCTCTCGGAAGCGGTGCCGTATTTTTTGTCAAAAAGCACCGAGGTATTGCCATGACAGATTGCCTTTCGGGATTTGCAGGCGGAGTGATGATTGCCGCCTCGGTGTGGAGCTTGCTTCTGCCGTCAATTGAGGCGGCTGCGGCTTTGGGCAGGCTTTCCTTTATGCCCTCGGCGATGGGTTTTTTCGTGGGAATAATATTTATGCTTTTGTGCGAACGGCTTGTGGAACGGCTTTATACGGGGAAAAATTCAAGCGGACTTGTGACTGCCTTTGCCGTGACGGTGCATAATTTCCCCGAGGGACTTGCGGTGGGACTTGTTTATGCTTCACTTATGAGTGAAAGCAGCCCTGCGGCTGTGGCCGGTGCATTGTCGCTGAGCCTTGGCATTGCGGTGCAGAATATTCCCGAGGGTGCAATTGTGTCGCTGCCCCTTTATTCCGACGAGGGAGGACGGCTAAGGGCATTTTTTTTCGGTATGCTTTCGGGTGCAGTTGAGCCTGTTGCGGCGCTGACGGCGATTTTGGCAGCACGGCTTTTTTCACCGCTGATGGGATATCTGCTTTCCTTTGCGGCAGGTGCAATGATTTTTGTTGTGATGCAGGAGCTTTCCGAGGAAATGAGGGACGGAAAGGGGAGAGGAATGCTGTTTTTTGCTTTCGGGTTTGTGGTGATGATGAGCCTTGATGTAGCGTTAGGGTGACGAGTATAATCTGAATTCGCCCCGTAAAAAACGAATTCGGATTATTCTCGTCACCCCAGGTTAAAAATTTACACGGGGGAGCCTGTGACGGCTGTGTCGGTCTGAACAGATGTCAACTCCAGGTACCTGATGAATTTATTAAAAAAAATCGGGAAAAACTATTGACAAGCTTATTTTATTGTGGTAATATAGTCGGGCATTGATGGAGAGATACCGAAGTGGTCATAACGGAACGGTCTTGAAAACCGTCGTACGTCCTGCGTACCGTGGGTTCGAATCCCACTCTCTCCGCCATTTTTTTATTATAGTCGTTTTTAAACGGCACCAATGGAGAAGTACTCAAGTTGGTGACGAGGCGCCCCTGCTAAGGGCGTAGGTCGGGTAACCGGCGCAGGAGTTCGAGTCTCCTCTTCTCCGCCAAAGTAATGCACAACGTAAAGGTTGTGCATTATTTTTTTTGTGTATAAGTTTTTTGCGGAGACTCGAACTCCGTAATCGTCCATGTCAGCCTTGCGATAGCAAGAGCTGACGGACATATAATCGAATTATGCGACAGCATTTGCTGTCGAGTCTCCTCTTCTCCGCCAAAAAATACCAAGTCGAAAGACTTGGTATTTTTTTATCCGAGCCGACAGGCTTGGCATATCATCAACACGGCTTTGCCGTGTTGTATCTCATCAGTCCGTCAGGACTGTATATCATCACACCGAAGGTGTGCATAAGAACTGTCGGCTTGATGATATGCAACGGTTAGCACCGTTGATGATATACAAAGCTTCGCTTTGATGATATGCAATTCCTCCGTAATTGATAATTTATACTCAACAAAAAAAGACAAGCTCCGTTGGAAGCTTGTCTTTGATTTTTTATTCAGCAATAGCTTTCTTTTTGCGTGTGAAGATTGCCTTGTCAAGCTTATCCATCGCAAGGTCGAAAATTACCGCAAGAGCAACGGTGATAAATAAGCAAAGCACAACAAAAACATATTTGTTGCTGTCGGCAAGTCCGAGTCTGTCAAGAAGCTTCATGGGGAGCCTCTGCAGAATGTAAATGCTGAAAACGTGTGAGCCGAAGAAATCCAGAATGCCGTTGCCGATCTGTACCTTCATCGTTGCAAGGACGATAAGCGCCATAAACATAATTCCCCACATGCTGTAGAATTCAATTCCGCTTCCGCGCTTGGGGAAAACAAGGGAGTAAACCGCAAAGGCAAGTGCAAAAGCGGTGTAGTAGAATACCTCGTGCTTACTGAAAAGCTTTTCGATATATTCGTGCACCATTGAGTACATCATTCCCACGGGGAAGAGGATGATTGTGTTGTAGCAGTAGCCGGGTCTTTTCAGCCTTATCTGAAGATAAACAAAGCCGAGAGTGAGAGCAGTTGTAAGAATTACACCGAGCAGCTTGTTTTTTCTTGCAAGCATAAAGGAAATAAAAACAATCAGATAAAGTCCGAGCACGGCAAAAATATACCAGTCGCTGTTGCCGATTGACTTGTAGCCTGTAAATGCAAGCAGAGTATTTTTCAACGGGAAGGAAATACCGAGAGCCGTGTTGAGTATAAGATAAAGCAATACGGCAATGTCAAAGTGTAAAAGCACCTTAAGGAAACGGTTTTTGGGAATCTGCTTTACATAATCAATGCCTTTTTTCTTTATGGACTCCATAATGCCGTAGCCCGAGTAAAAGAAAAAGGTTACTACAACAGTCTGAAGGATATAGCTTCTGAAGCGGGAGTAGTGAAGATCGTTTATTCCGCCGAGGGTTATGTAGTTGCAGGCGTGGGTGAAGAAAACGAAAATGGTGAAAAGTCCGTTTATTGCCGTTGTCTGATTTACCGAAATATAGGTTTTGTGAAGCTCACCGTTTTTTGCAGGCTTCATTCCTATAAAGACAATGAGAATTGTTATAAGTAAAAATATACTCATTTTATGGCCTCCTGTTTTTTGTCTGCGTATTATTATGACACATTATTGCTTCATTTTCAAGCCGAAGAGGGCATAAAAAACAAGAGAAAGAAAAAGTTTTTTTAACAAACATACTTTTTGTTGACAACGGAAGAATAAAGTTGTATCATATACTATGTATAATAATGAAAATGGATAGTTATGTCCGAATGAATTTTAAAGGAGCACGGTCACTATGAAAAAGCTTTCAGCGCTTATCCTTGCACTTGTGATGCTTGTTATTTATATTCTGCCCGTAGGTGCCTTCAGTCAGGAAGCACTTTACGGCAATCTTAAAGATATAAAGGTAAATCCCGGTAATCCCCGTTCCGATACACCGGAATACAGCTTTGCCTGGCTTGACAATCTTGTTATCCGTTATGACCCGAACTCGGTTACCTCTGCGGTAATTACTCCCAAGCCCTCTGATTACCTTTACAGCGAAACCTATGAGGAGTTTGTTGAAGAGGTTAACAGCTACAGTAAGCTTTTCGAGCTTGACGAGGAGAGCGTAGGTGCTTCTTACCGCGAAATTTCAACAGCGATTTATTATGCTGTTACCGCAATGGGATTTACAGATACTCAGGAAAATATGCGTGAGTACCTGAGAGGATATGGCATCAAGCTTCCCGCAAGTGAAAGCTTTGAGGATAAGATGGCAATTGCCGTGGTTTATGCGGCACTTAAATATGATGCGGTTTATGTCCTTTATGAAAAGCACGTGGGAATTCCCGTGGGCAGTACCACTGACGAGGCTCTTGTTATGATTCTTTCAGCCCTTATGGGAACAATGCTTCCTTCGGGTGTCGACAGCCTTACAGGTCTTGCAGTGCTTGTGATGAAGAACTATGTAACACAGTTCAAGGAGCTTCCCGTGAGTGAAAATCCCGATGCGGAGGAAATTTTCCATTGGGCAAAGATTATCACCGCCGCAAAGAATGAGTACAAGGTACCCCTTGATCAGTACGATATGACCTCAAAGGCGCAGAAGGAGTATGTTGACTACGCTTACTATGCATCGATTCTCAACACTCTTTATGATATCAACGTAAATCCCATTTACCTTGTTCTTGCAATGCAGAGCAAGGAGGAAAACGCCTTGCAGAAGTTTATCCTCCAGACAATGCTTGACGAAAAGAAGGCTACATATGATAAGGAAATGAGCTGTAAGCAGCTTTTTGACCTTGCCTGCAAAAACGGATTCTTCGAGCTTGAGCAGGAGCTTTACTGTGACATTTTCGACTATGAGCTTGTAGTTCCCTCGTCGACGGAAAAGATCTGGTTCACACCATTCTGTCTTGCTGGTCAGCTTGAGGGCAGTAGCGATGCATACATCACAATTTACCTTGACGGTGTGAAAATATCACCGAACACAACATTGAGTGCACCGGTTGACCCGGAGAAGGCAACGGAAAAGATTGCCCTTAAGGTTGTTTATGACGATAAGGCAGGTATTTGTCAGGAGGCTACCTACACCTTCCACGTTGTGAAGGATAAGGCGCTTGACGATAAGCGTCAGGAAAATGCTGATAAGGGACTTGTGGGTGAGGTTGAAAACTTCATCGGAACAATTATCCCCAATGGCAACGGCATTGCTAATGAAAAGGTAAATCAGGTGTTTGACTCAATTGAGGAAGGCTTTTCACAGGCCGCATCAAATTCTGGTCTGGATGTTCTCACAACCTACAATGTAAACGGCACAGGTACAAGCGGAGAGCTTCTTACACAGTATGATATAGGTGAGACAACAACTGTTGCGGCAACACAGAGTGCTGACAGATTTGACTTCAACTATCTTGAGGAGCTTATCAACGGTGTTTATGTTACTGATGCTTACGGCAACATTGTAACAACGAGTGCACTTTCATCAACTGATGATGAGGGCACACAGCAGAATGCAATTGAAAAGGTTACTGAAACTGTAAAGGAAAGCCCCGAGTTAGTGGTTGTTCCCTCAAGTCTTCTTGCGGCGTTCTCTTTTGCAGGTTACTTTATGAGTAAGAAGCATAAGGATGCTTATGTTGAGGAAGAAGCAACAGAAGACGACGAATAAAATTTGTAAAGTTTTGGTCAAGCTTTTACAAAAGCTTGTCAGGGGTCAAGGGGACGAAGTCCCCTTGCTCTTTTTTATTTTTACCTATGCATTTTAATTATGTGTATCCGCGTAGGGGACGACCTGTGTGTCGTCCCGACTATCCTCCAAGGTTGTACAGTTTCCTCCCCTGAAAGGGGAGGTGTCAAAATCTCCGATTTTGACGGAGGGGTTACAATGCGTCGCAGACCCTTAATATTTGCCGTAAGGCAAATATATCATATCCGAAAGGATATTTCATATTGCGTCAGCAATATTTCATCTGACCGCAGGTCAGATTTCATTAACGCCGAAGGCGTTCCCTGACTACTGACTACAGACTACCCGTCCCCTTATCTCTTTTATACAAAAATTCCCTGAATATTTTTCCGAAAAATTTCCAAAAATAATTCATACCCTATTGCTATGAATTAAATTGTATGATATACTAGTGCCAAGGTAGGAATTATTTGGAAAGGAGTGTTCCCATGAAAATATCAACAAAAGGGCGTTACGGACTTCGCGTAATGACCGACCTTGCCGTTAACGGTAACGGCGGATGCGTATCCCTCAAGGATATTGCCGAAAGGGAGCACCTTTCTGAAAAATACCTCGAGCAGATTGTAAACCAGCTTTCAAAGGCAGGGCTTGTCAAATCCCTTCGCGGTGCAAAGGGCGGTTATATCCTCACAAGGGATGCCGACAAAATCACCGTTGAGGATATCCTCAAGGCTACGGAAGGCTCACTTGCCCCCGTTGCATGTGCCGAGGATAACGGAAAATGTGCAAGCTACGGTGACTGCGTAACCTCTTTTATATGGACGGAGATTTACAAAGCCACAATAGGAGTGGTGAGCAGTATCACCCTTAAGGACCTTGCTGAAAGAAGCTTACAAATAGAAAAAACAGAATTGGAGTGTCTGAAATGAGATATGTATACGCTGATAATGCGGCAACAACCCCCGTTTCAAAAAAGGTTGTTGATGCAATAATTCCATATTTGACAGAGCATTACGGTAACCCCTCAAGCCTTTACGAGGTCGGTCAGGTGGCTTCCCGTGCCGTTACAAAGGCACGTCAGCAGGTAGCAGCGGCTCTCGGGGCAGAGGAAAGAGAAATCTACTTTACCTCAGGCGGCAGCGAGGCTGACAACTGGGCAATCAAGGGTGCGGCGGCTCTCGGTGCAAAAAAGGGTAAAAAGCACCTTATCACCACAAAAATTGAGCACCACGCCGTGCTTCACACAATGGCAACCCTTGAAAAAGAGGGCTTCACCGTAACCTACCTTGACGTTTACGATAACGGTATTGTTAAGGTTGAGGATGTTGAAAAGGCAATCACCGACGAAACCTGCCTTGTTACAATTATGTACGCTAACAATGAAATAGGCACAATTCAGCCCATCGCTGAAATCGGTGCTCTCTGTAAGAGCAAGGGTGTGCTTTTCCACACCGACGCTGTTCAGGCGGTAGGCCACGTTAAAATTGACGTCAAGGAGCAGAACATTGATATGCTCTCCCTTTCAGGTCACAAGTTCCACGCAACAAAGGGCATCGGTGCTCTTTACTGCAGAAAGGGTATCGTGCTCCCGAATCTTATCGAGGGCGGCGCCCAGGAAAGAGGTAAGCGTGCAGGTACTGAAAATGTTCCCGGCATCGTAGGTCTCGGTGTTGCAATTACCGAGGCTTGTGAAAACATCGAAGAAAACTACGCTAAGGTGAAGGCTCTTCGTGACAGACTTTTCGAGGGTGCAAGCAAAATTTCCCACTCACGTATCAACGGTGACAGAGAAACCCGCCTTCCCGGTAACTTCTCAATGTGCTTTGAGGGCGTTGAGGGTGAAAGCCTTCTTCTCATGCTCGATATGAAGGGCATCTGTGCTTCAAGCGGCTCGGCCTGTACATCAGGCTCCCTTGATCCCAGTCACGTGCTTCTTGCAATCGGCTTAAAGCACGAGGTTGCTCACGGCTCATTGAGACTCTCATTAAGCGAAAACAACACCGAGGAGGATGTTGACTATATCCTCGAGGTGCTTCCTCCCATTATTGAAAGACTTCGCGAGATGTCACCTCTCTGGGAGCATATTATGGAAGCAGAAAAAGCAGCAAAATAAGCAAAGGTATAAAAGGAGTAATTACAAATGGAATACAGTAAGAAAGTTATGGAGCACTTTGCCAACCCCCACAACGTTGGCGTAATTGAGGACGCAAACGGTGTCGGTGAAATCGGCAACGCAAAGTGCGGCGACATCATGAAGATGTACCTTAAAATTGAAAACGACATTATCGTTGACGTAAAGTTCAAGACCTACGGCTGTGCAAGTGCAATTGCAACCTCATCAATTGCAACTGACCTTATCAAGGGTCAGCCCATCAGCGAGGCACTTAAGCTTACAAACAAGGCAGTTGTTGAGGCACTTGACGGACTTCCTGCAGTTAAGATTCACTGCAGTGTTCTTGCAGAGCAGGCAATCAAGGCGGCTCTTTCCGACTACTACACCCGTCAGGGCATTGACCCTGTACCCATTGTGGGCAAGATTGAGGAATTTGAACACGAGCATTAAAATGTAAAGTTTTTTTGCATCGTCACCGAAGCGCGTCCTGCGGACGATGAAGCGAGGTGAGGATGGCGCAGCGGTCAAAATTCATAGGCGCTCCAAGCCGTTATGAATTTTGGGAACCGCAAGAGTATTACTTTTTTTACAAAAAAAGTAATGCCCGACCGGCGAGGTCACAAAGAAAACCAACCTGCACCGCTTTGTTCTTTTTGAGCAAGGCGGTGTTTTTTGTAGTGCCGCCCATTGGGCGGCTATAAAAACGCAACACCCGACCAAGCCGCCCATTGGGCGGCGCTACATTCCGAATTCCGAATTTCCTCCCATTCATATCCCCCTCATAAACTATAATAAGGAGTGATAAAAATGGTACTGCACCTTGATAAACGAATGCTTGCGGGCTTTCTGTCCCTTATCCTTGCCCTGTGTGCCGTGGTAATGGCGTTTTACACTAACGTGAATGCGGAGAATGAAACCGACGGGGCAGGAAAAAGCTACATAAAATGGGCAGAAATGAACGTCAGCCTTTCCGCTTTGCAGGATACAATGGAGCTTGACATTGAAACCTACGGTAAGCTTTACCATATAAGCTGGATTGATTCTCTTTCTTATCTTGCCTGTAAAAACGGGAACAGCTGGGGAAACTATAAAAAGTCACAGCTTAACAAAATGGTAGAGGAGTTAGGGGAGAGCTATACCGTTGACGACCTGATGCAGGGAAACAAATACTATACATATTATAAGGAGAGCTTTTCCGCTATGCTTTCGGGTATGCTCGGGGTTTACGAAAAGGAAGCTCCCGACGGTCAGGGCGGTAAAAAGCTTGTCAGCGGCTACGGACTTATTGCTTACAGCCCCGTAGCTGAGGGCTTTTCCTATTCTCATTACGATGACTTCGGCGTGTCACGAAGCTACGGCTACAGAAGAAGCCACCTCGGAAATGACCTGATGGGCTATGTGGGAACGCCCATTGTTTCCGTTGAGAGCGGTACGGTGGAGTGTATGGGGTGGAATCAGTACGGAGGCTGGAGGCTCGGAATAAGGAGCCTTGACGGTAAACGCTCCTACTATTATGCCCACCTTCGAAAGGACAGACCCTATGCCGAGGGTATTGAGGTGGGTACAAAGGTAAAGCCGGGGCAGGTGATAGGCTATATGGGAATGACAGGCTACAGCACAAAGGAAAATGTCAACGGAATGAATGTGCCTCACCTTCATTTCGGGCTTCAGCTTGTTTTTGACGAAAGCCAGAAGGAGGGCACAAATCAGATATGGCTCGACGTGTACAACCTTGTGCGTCTGCTGTCAAAAAACAAAGCTACGGTAATAAAGGATGAGGAAACAGGGGAGTATATAAGAAAGTACGATATAACTGTCAAATCTATTGACTTTTAAGTGCTTATCGTTATATAATTACACTTGTATACTTGGGTAATTCTGTATAAAAACTTCTCATCGAGAAGAGGTATATTATGCAAGATAATAAAACACTTACTGAAAATGAAAATAACATCAATTCCGAAAAGGTGCTGGGCTTTGCCCTTGACCTTGGCAAGAGTATGGTTGAGTGCGGTGCGGAAATCAACCGTGTTGAGGAAACCGTAAAGCACGTCTGCTTTGCCTACGGAATGAAGAGTATTCACGTATTTTCAATCGTTTCAATGATATATGCCACGATTATTGACGGTAATGGCAGGACACATACACAGATGCGACGCATCTATTCCTATGCTCCCAACTTTGACCGCCTTGAGCAGCTTAATTCCCTTTCAAGAAAAATATGTGCCGCGGTGCCTGATATTGATAATGCGGCAGATGAGCTCAAAGGCCTTTTCAAGAAAAAGAATCCCTTCCGTCCTACGGTGTGCCTGGGCTATATAATTGCGGCAATGGGCTTTACCGTGTTCTTTGGCGGAACGCTGTGGGATGCCGTTGCTTCAGCACCCATAGCCCTTGTGATTTACCTGATGAATGCCTACATCAAATCAACGGGTGTCAACCGTCTGTTCTATACGGCACTTTCCTCGGCGGTTGCAGGCTTCCTCGCCCTGACCTTTGTCAATTACGGCTTCGGTGAAAATGCAGGTATGATTATGATAGGTGACATTATGCTGATTGTACCGGGACTGATGCTCGTCAACTCCGTCAGGGAAATGCTCTGCGGTGACATTATGTCGGGACTTTTAAGGCTTCTTGAATCGGTGATAATTGCCCTTGCAATTGCCTGTGGCTTTGCGGTTGCGATTATTGCTGCAGGAAGATTATTTTAAGGAGGGCGGATATATTATGGACATAAACGGATTTATCCGTCTGATTGTGTCGGGCTCTATCGGCACCTTGGGCTTTACGCTTCTTTTCCGCTCAAATAAAAACAGAGTTATCATTTCGGTCTTAGGCGGAGTGCTGACCTGTGCGGTTTATGCCGTGTCCTGTCATTTTTTTGAGCACGAGCTTTTGCAGAATCTTTTTCCTGCCCTTGCGGCAACGGTTTATGCGGAGGTTATGGCAAGGGTGACAAAGGCTCCCGCCACTCCCATACTTGCCTGCTCAATAATTCCTCTTGTTCCGGGCGGAAAGCTTTATTATACAACCTACTACTTTGTTGTGGGTGAAATGGAAAGCTTCTATGATTCAATTATTGATCTGTTGCGTATTGCAAGCGGACTTGCCGTGGGAATCATACTTGTGTCTGCCGTGGTTTACGAGCTTAACAGACACAAGTTCAGGCAGATTCTTGACGAAAACTGATAGTCTGAAGGATATAAAATTATAATGAAAAGCAGGTGAAAGCAACCTGCAACACATAAAAGGAGATTTAACAAATGAACAAAGCGGTGGAAAAAATTGTCGGCGCAGGTGCGGCGGTTTATGCAAAATTCAACAGCCTTTCCCAGGCGGAACAGGCAAGAAGCAAGGCACCCAAGGTAGTAACCAAGGGTATGCCCGAAATTCTCCGTGATGCCGCTGCTCAGGGTGCCGTTCTTCTTGAAAACAACGGCGTGCTTCCCCTCGAAAGCGGAAGCAGGGTTGCCCTTTTCGGCAGAGTGCAGAAGGATTGGTTCTACACCGGCTATGGCTCGGGCGGTGACGTTAACAAGCCCTATGCTGTAAGCCTTATTGAGGGTGTACGTAACTGTGAGGAGCTTAAGCTTAACGAGGCCGTTGCAATCACCTATGAAAACTGGTGTGAGAAAAATCCCGTTGACCACGGCGTATGGGGTCAGTGGCCGAGATTCTATCCCGAAATGCCCCTTACAAAAAGAATTGTTGCTCTTGATAAAAGAGACGATGACACCGCAGTTGTTGTTATCGGCCGTTCAAGCGGTGAGGACAGAGAGAATGCTCTTGAAAAAGGCAGCTATTACATAACTGACGAAGAAATTGATATGCTTTCAATGGTAACTGCCGAATATGACAAGGTAGTTGTTGTGCTTAACATCGGCTGTATTATGGACCTTACATGGCTCGAGCAGTTTGGTGACAGCATTTCCGCTGTGCTTCTTGTATGGCAGGGCGGTATGGAAAGCGGTAACGCTGTGTGTGACCTTCTTACAGGCAAGGTTAATCCTTCAGGTAAGCTCACCGCAACCGTTGCAAGAAGCTACGAGGATTTCCCCTGCTCAAAGGACTTCGGTGCAAAGGATTACAACAACTACACCGAGGATATATATGTAGGCTACCGTTATTTTGAAACCTTCCTCAAGGAGGGTGTAAAGTATCCCTTCGGCTACGGACTTTCCTACAGCCGCTTTGAAATTGACGGCGCTACCTGCAGTGAAAAAGAGGACGGCGTTGAAATTGTATTCATCGTAACAAATAAGGGCCCCTATGCAGGCAGATATGTTATCCAGGCTTATGCCGAAAAGCCCTGCGGTCAGCTCGGTAACCCCGTAAGAGAGCTTGCCTCCTTCAAGAAAACCAAGCTTCTCAAAAAGGGCGAAAGCATAAGAGAAAAGATTTTTGTTCCCTTTGACTCCTTCAAGAGCTACGACGACAGAGGCGTAACGGGTCATAGATTTGCTTATGTAATTGAAAAGGGCGAGTACGGTGTTGCCCTCGGTGACAATGTACGTGATGCCGAAACCGTGTTTAAAAAGGTGTATGAAGAAACTGTTGTTGTCGAACAGCTTCAGCAGACCTCTGCACCTCAGAAGGATTTTGAAATTATTACCGCAGTTAAAAACAACTGCAGCTATGAAATCAAAAAGGTTAAGGCTCCTAAAAGAGAGTACAGCCTTAAAAAAATTATTACCGATAATTTACCCAAGGATATCCCTCTTACGGGTGACAAGGGAATTAAGCTTATCGATGTAAAGAACGGTAAGAACACCATGGAGGAGTTTGTTGCTCAGCTCAATGAAAAGGAGCTTGAGGCAATTTCAAGAGGTGCCTATATTATGGGTAGCCCCTTAGGTGTTCCCGGTAACGCAGGCTGCTTTGCAGGTGTGCTTCCCTCACTTCGTGAAAAGGGTGTACCTGCAGTAACTACAACCGACGGCCCCTCAGGTATCAGACTTTCCGCCTGCTGCTCACTTATTCCCATCGGCACACTCCTTGCCTGCTCATTTGACGAGGAGCTTGTTGAAAGGGTTTACACCGCAGTATCGGGTGAAATGGCTGACAAAGGCAGCGATGTGCTTCTTGCTCCCGGTATCAATATTCACAGAAGCCCCCTTTGCGGCAGAAACTTTGAATATTATTCCGAGGATCCTCTTCTTTGCGGTAAGATTGCCGCTGCGGCCGTAAGAGGTATTCAGCACAACAACCGTTCAGCCTGTCCCAAGCACTTTGCCTGCAACAGTCAGGAATTCAACCGTAACAGCAACGATTCACGCCTTTCCGAAAGAGCTCTTCGTGAGATTTACTTACGAGGCTTTGAAATCTGTGTTAAGGAAGGCAAGCCCAAAAACATTATGACCTCATATAACCTTATTAACGGCGTATGGGGACATTACAACTACGAGCTTTGCACAAGAATCCTCCGTCAGGAGTGGGGCTACGAGGGTAACGTTATGACTGACTGGTGGATGAAAAAGAGTAAGAGTCAGGAATTCCCCGAAATGTGCGACCAGGCGTACAGAGTACGTGCACAGGTTGACCTGCTTATGCCCGGCGGTCCGAGAGTTGCAATCATCAAAAGACCTGACGGTACACTGCTTAAGACTCTTGGTAAGAATGAGGGCATCACCTACGGTGAAATGCAGAGAAGTGCAATGAACATTCTCCGCTTTGCTATGAACAGCTCAGCGATGGAGAGACTGTAAGGAATGCAAAATGCAAAATGCAAAATGCAAAATTTCAGTCGCGGGGAAACGTACTTACTGACGCAGGGTTGTTCACGCAGAGTCAGTCGGGAAGTAAAATAAAAGTTTAAATTATAATAATGGTATAATATGTTTGTGCTTTGGCGGAGCATCGGTTTATTCTTGTAAAACTTAACACGGATATAATCGGAGCGAAGCGACCCTTAATTTTGCATTTTGCATTTTTGGTGCGAAGCACAAACAACGGAGATTGTATGGAAGGATATAAGCTTTACTGTAAGCCTACATTTGAAAATATCCCCGAGGAAAAGCGAAGGAAAATCCTTGAAATTGCTGTAAGGGAATTTGCTTACTGCGGCTTTGAAAATGCAAACATAAATGTTATTGCAAAAAAAGCAGAGGTAAGCGTCGGCTCCCTTTATAAGTATTTCGACACAAAAACTGACCTTTTCCTTACAAGCGTGAACTACGGCATTGATAACCTTAAAACCATTATTGATGCAGTCACAACCTCCGACGAGGACGTGATGAAAAGGCTTGAAAAGATAGTGCGCATAGCAATTGAATTTTCAAGGCTCAACACGGTTCTTATCAAGCTTTACAATGAGGTTACGAGTGAAAGCAATGCAGAGCTTGCCGGTCAGATTGCTTCCGATATGGAAACAGTCACCTCGGCGGCATACAGAAAGGTTATCATTGACGGTCAGGTGTCGGGTGAAATCCGTACGGACATTGACCCGGGTATGGCGGCCTTCCTCGTGGACAGCCTTCTTATGAACATACAGTTTTCCTACGCTTGCGACTACTACAAAAAAAGGTATGAAATTTATGCAGGTAAGGACATCTTCCAGAAGGATGAATTTGCCGTGCAGAATATATTAAGGTTCATCAAAGCGGCGCTTAAGATGAATTGAAACAAAAGTGAAAATGTGAAAGGAAGAAAACATTATGAAGTACGCACTTGCCTATGATATCGGCACAACTGGAGTTAAAACCTGCCTTTTTGAGGTAGACAAATCAATCAAGCTTGTGGCAGACGCCATTGAGGGATATGAGCTTTACATTTATCCCGACGGCGGCGCAGAGCAGGACCCCAATGAATGGTGGGCCGCAATGTGCAAAACCACAAAGGAGCTTTTCACAAAGTGTGACGTAAAGCCCGAGCAGATTGACGGTATCTCCTTCTGCTCCCAGGCACAGGGACTTGTCCTTGTTAATAAGGACGGTCTTCCCGTACGCCGAGCAATGAGCTATATGGACCAGAGAGCAAGAAAGGAACGCAAGGAGCTTATGGCTCACGGCATTCAGATTGCAGGCGCTTCCATTCCCAAGCTTCTTGTTTCCCTTGCAAAGACCGGCGCTGTTGCCGCTTCCGTTAAGGACCCCGTTTTCAAATACAACTGGGTTAAGAACAATGAGCCCGACAATTTTGAAAAGGTACATAAGTGGCTCGATGTAAAGGAAGCTCTTATTGCAAGAATGACAGGCCAGTTCATTATGACCGAGGACTCCGCCTTCGGCACACTCCTTTATGATATCCATAAGAAGTGCTGGAGCCAGGAGGTATGCAAGATTCTCCACGTTGATATGCGCCACCTTGCAAAGATTATCAAGTCAACCGACGTTGCAGGTATGCTTACCGAAAAGGCAGCCGAGGAGCTTGGCCTTAAGGCAGGCACTCTCGTTTTCGGCGGCGGTATGGACGCTTCACTCATCGGTGTAGGTGCAGGTGCGGTTAAAAAGAACTTCACTCACGTTTATATGGGTACATCAGGCTGGGTTTCAACCGTTGTTGACAAGAGCATCGTTGACGCTTCTGCTATGATTGCGGCAGTTGTAGGTGCACGTCCCGGCTATTATAACTACTTTGCAGAGCTTGAAACCGCAGGTAAGTGCCTTGAATGGGTTAAGAATCACCTTGCCCTTGACGAAATCGGTATTTACCTTAAGAAGACCGACGTTGCCGAGGACATGGAAAGCGAATACACAAACCTTTATCAGTACCTTTCATCAGTTATCGAAAAGGTTCCCGCAGGCTCAAACGGTGTGATTTTCACTCCCTGGCTTCACGGTAACCGCTGTCCCTTCGAGGATCCCAATGCAAGAGGTATGTTCTACAACCTTAGCATTGAAAGCGGCAAGAGTGAAATGATCAGAGCCGTTATTGAAGGCGTTTGCATGCATATGCGCTGGATGCTTGAAACTCACGAAAAGAAGACAAGAACTTCAGACGTTATCCGTTTTGTAGGCGGCGGTGCACTCAACGACTCCACAAGCCAGATTCTTGCTGACTGCATCGGCAGAGCTGTTGAGGTTGTTCCCAGTCCTCAGAATGTAGGTGCAGTAGGTGCGGCAGTTGTTGTTGCAGTTGGTCTCGGTGTTATTGAGGACATTGAGGAGGCTGATATGCTTATTGACGCTGAAAAGGTATTCAAGCCCAACGCAGCAAACAAGCCCGTATACGACAAGATGTTTGCCGCATACAAGGAGCTTTACGCAGCAAATAAAAAGGTATTCAAAATGCTCAACGGCTGATGACAATTCGCAATCGCGTGTAAGCTTTTGGGTAACGGCAGGTCCGATGCCGTCCGACAAGAAAAATAACATTCGACTATCGAGGTTATAAACAAAAATAAAACACACAAGGTTCTTGCTTTAACGGAGAGCTTTGTGTGTTTTTTTGTGCTTTCAAATTCATGTTACATTTGATTTGAATTTGTCTAACTGCTATTGAAAAATGTAACAAACAGAGCTAAAATGTTAATAAATAAAAAATTATTAAAAGAGGGTATAGGGGAATGAAGTGTTACGGTGCAAAGCAAAAGCTTGAAAAAGCCTATTTTGATATGCTGGAAAACACACATTACAGCAAGATTACCGTTTCGGATATTATTTCGAAAGCTGATGTCAGCCGTACCACCTTTTACCGTCATTATGTTGATATCTTTGATATGCATAAAAAAATTGCCGATAGTCTTGCCTTTTCTGTTATTGAGGAAAGTGCCGGTATGGTAATAAAATCCCATAATGAAGAAGATTATTTTGAAGGAATTTTTAAGATATTGAACACTCAGGAAAAATATATACTTCTTATTTCCGGTAAGAACGGAAGCAGATATTTTTTTGAAGCCATGGTCCGTAATGCTCAGGAGTTTATTTCTCTGTTAAGTGCCCACTATACCCAGGAAGAGATTTTCCGTTTGAGATTTATGACCGTTGCAATGGTCGGTGTCTTTGTAAGGGATATCCTTGAAGGAAGGAAGCATAATCCGAACTATATAGAGATTTGTAAAAAAATATTGAAATTTGATGAATCGTCTGGAGGCTGCCATGTGCACAAGTGTTGAAGAAAAGCTCAGAAGAACATTGGCAAAGCTTGTTGATAAGGATGTAAATAAAATCTCCGTTTCTTCCCTTTGCGAAAAAGCCGATATTTCAAGGGCAAGCTTTTACGTGCATTATAATGATATGGAGGACCTTATTGACAAAACACGGGAGTACATTATCAATAAGCTCGATGAACAGCTTAATATATTGCTTGATGTAAAGGACGGTGTTTATTGCGGTAAAGACCTTATGGTTTTTAATGCGATTGATATATCCTTGCTCAAGGGCTTTACGGGTAAGCATGTTTATTGGGATTTTGCCGTGAATGCAAACAGCATCCTTTTTCCCCGCTACGAAAAAAAGATGATTGAGCGTTGGGGAGAGGAATATTACAACGAGAACAAAGAAAAATTTGAGTTTCTTCTTAACGGCGGTGTTGCCACCTTGTATTTTGACTTGCTCAATTATGATAAGGAAACCTACAGCAAAAACTTGCAAAGAATTGCAGAAATAGCACACGAATTTTTTTCGGAGTAATTTGATTATATATATATATAACAAAATTCAAGTAACAAAGCAGATATTTTTGTTTTTATTTGACAGTATCTCAGCTTTTGTTACTTGATTTGTTTTTTAGGGCAGAGCTATAATAAATATGACGAGTCTGTGAACAGATACGCAGATAAGTACCATTATGATTAAGGAGGAAAAGAAAATGAAAAAAACATTGGCAATTATCCTTTCAGTTATTATGCTTTTAGGTGTAATGCCCTTCGCTTCTTTCGCGGCTGATGAGCCTGTTTATGACAGAGGCAAGGTTGCCTCAAATGACGAAGCTTACATTGACAGCATGAACGCTGAACAAATCGCATCTGTTGTCCTTGACTGGGTGGACAGAGAAATTGCAAAATACTCAGGCGAATTTAAAGATGCTGTAACAGGTGCAGTTATCAAGGAAGGCGGCTTTGAAGAATTTGAAGCTATCCTCGGTAAAGATGCACTTGGTAACATCATTGCTGATCAGATTCCCGAAATCACATCTCTTGACAGCGTAATCGCTTACAAGGATTACCTTAAAGAGCTTGGCGGTGACTTTGCAAGCCTTGATGCAGCTGCACTTATTACCCGTGCAGAAGCAGGCTCAGCACTCGGCTTCATCGACGGTGTGTTTGAATTTATGGCAGCCAACAGCGAAACCTTCGGTAAGGTTTTCCGTTGGGATGATAAAGTATTTGACTACGGTAAGGTAGGCGAATATATCCTTTCACTTGACACCACAGACCCTGAAAACAAGAAGATTGTTGATTTCTACAACGATTATCTTATCGGTAACGACATTCAGGCTAAGTTCACAAAGTGGGTTGCTGACCAGATGGGTTACACAATTCCCGAAGGCGAAACCTTCGACGATACCCTCAACAACGGTATCCTCGGTTGGTTTGTTGGTCTTTGCGAAAAGAACGGCATCCTTTCAGAAGAAGGCATCGCAGAGCTTGAAACCTATGACCTTCGTACAACTGATATCTACACTCTCGTTAAGAACTTTGTAGCTCTTGCAGAATCAGACAACGAAGTTAAGCTTGATACATATTACAATTATCTTCTTGATACAGTAGTTCGCTCACTTCTTAAAACAGCTCTCGGTCAGAAGGCAGTTGTAGGTGCAGACGTAGCTCTTCCCGAATCCTTCACAGAAACCTACACAGACCTTGCTCTCCTTAAAGAAATTTCAGGCGGTCAGGTTTACTATCAGGACGGCGAAAACTACTATCAGGTAACAATCGCTGATGAAGCAAAAGCCAAGGCTCTTACATGGGAAAGCGTTGTTGACTTTGAATTCCCCACAGCAACAATTTACACAGGTGCTAACTTCGATAAGGAAGTACAGGTTTATTATCCCACATCAGCAGATGCTGTTCAGATTCTCACTTATGCAACTGCTAAAAATCAGACTCTTATTGGTGATGCTTTCACCTTCAACGGCACAGAAATTCCCGCAGAGTTCGCAGCTCTTATGACAGATGCAAATGCAAAGGCTCTTGAGGACGGCTTCGGCTTAAAGGTTAAGCAGGGTGATAATCTCATTTCCGAGCTCAACTTAACATTCAAAGAAATCGAAGAGTTTGCAGAAGCTCAGGCTCTTCCCATAGCTCAGAGCGCGCTTGAAGGTGCTCTTGCTAATATACCATTTGCTGATGTCAAGCTTGATGCAATCGATGTTGTTCTCTCCTACAACGGCTGGGCAACAGAAGATGAATTCATATGCCAGGTTAAGGTTGATTCAGTTAAGGCTACTCTCAGTGGCACTATGGCTTCACTGGTACAGAGCGTTGTTGATTCTGCCGCTACAAGTGCAATCGGCACAACTGTAGATAATCCTGTCGCAACAGTTGTTGTTGACGGTATTTCAGGCGGCAAGGGTATTGACGCTTCAGGCGCTAAGGAGCTTCTTGAATTCCTTGATACTGATTTCGTAATTGATCAGGGTCTCCTCGCTTTCACCGCTAACTATGACGAATACAACGGTGTTGTAGGTCAGGCTAACCGCGTGCTTTATGACCTTGTTGATATGCTTGTAAGCGATGCAGGTATGCAGAAGCTTGCCCTTACAGAAGGAAACAACGACAACTTCACAGCAAACCTTGAAAAAATCTGTGCAACAGCTAACGATATGATGGCTTCAGCAGAAGCTATTATGACTGATCCCGAGGTTGAAGCTCTCCTCGGTCAGGCAGGTATCGATATGTCTGCCCTTCTCGGTAACTTTGACCTTGATCTTCTCTATGCTATCGACTTCTCAAGCGTAGAAGCTCTCTGGGTATCAGTTATCACTCTCGGTCTTGACCTTATTGATGACGGCAAAAATGAGCTTATTGCAGAAATCCACGCTCTTATCGGCGACCTTACAAACCTTGACGCTATGGCAGTAGCTATGGCTGACAATGTTCTCGGTAAGTGCATTCCCGACCTTAACAAGACTCTTGCAGAAGCAGGCGTTGACTTTGCTCTTACAGTTCCCGCCGTAACAGACGCAAAGACAGTTGCAGACGGTGAAGGTAAGGACATCATTATGACAAAGGTTGCAGACCTTCTTTACGAAGCAGCAGTCAAGGGCGTAGCTCTTGTTAACGATATTGCTAACGAAGCACTCGAAACACTTGCAACCGAAACAGGTATCGAAATGCCCACAGTTGCATTTGAGCTTAAGGTTGAAAAGGGTGCAACATGGATGGATACTCTCACAGCTCTTACCAACAGAGTATATGAGCTTGCAGACGGTATCATCATCGCTTGTGCTGAAAAGCCCGCTGATACAATTGATGCAATTTCAAAGGTAGCAAATGCTATCCTTCCTCTCGGTTCACTTGCTTCAAACTGTGCAGGTAACGGCTTCGCATTTGACGGCAATAAAGTAATGGGCTTCCTCTTTGATGACGGACTTGAAGGTGACCTTGACGGCTTCCTTCGTCTGTTTGAAACAAAGACAAAGACCCAAGACGTT
>JAZRFT010000013.1:0-48312 GCA_045643805.1 Acutalibacteraceae bacterium | reverse complement strand
TACAAAGCTTCGTATCGGTGACGCTAACACAATGATGGCAGAAGGCGGCATTCAGGCTGCTGACAAGGAGAACGACTCTCCCGTTCAGCATTACCTTGACGCTTTCGGCGGCGGACACTTCGCAGCAAGACCCGAGCTTCTTCGTCGTCTTGTTATGGAGGCTCCCGACGCTATCAGATGGCTCAACGAGCTTGGCGTTATGTTCGATAAGGACGAGGACGGCAGAATGGTTACAACCCACGGCGGCGGTACCTCAAGAAAGAGAATGCACGCTTGTAAGGACTATTCAGGTGCTGAAATCATGAGAAACCTCCGTGACGAGGTTCTCAACAGAAAGATTCCTGTTATTGAATTCACTTCAGCAGTTGAGCTTATCAAGGACGATAAGGGTCAGGTAGCAGGTGCAGTTCTTCTCAATATGGAAACAGGCGACTACCTTGTTGCAAAGGCAAAGACTGTTGTTATCGCAACAGGCGGTGCAGGTCGTCTCCACTATCAGAACTTCCCCACATCAAACCACTACGGTGCAACAGCTGACGGTCTTGTTCTCGGCTACAGAGCAGGTGCTCCTCTCCTTTATCAGGACACAATTCAGTATCATCCCACAGGTGTTGCTTATCCTTCACAGATTTTCGGTGCTCTCGTAACTGAAAAGGTTCGTTCACTCGGTGCAATGCTTGTTAATAAAGACGGTGAGGCTTATGCTCATCCTCTTGAAACAAGAGACGTTTCTGCATCTGCAATTATCCGTGAATGTGCTAACGGTAAGGGTGTTGATACTCCTCTCGGCAGCGGTGTATGGCTTGACACTCCGATGATTGAAATCCTCGGCGGTGAAGGCACAATCGAAAAGAGAATTCCCGCAATGTTCCGTATGTATCTCAACTACGGCATTGATATGAGAAAAGAGCCCATCCTTGTTTATCCCACACTTCACTATCAGAACGGTGGTCTTGAAATCGGCGGTGAAGGCTTCACAAAGGCTATTGACAACCTTCTTGTTGCAGGTGAGGCAGTTGGCGGTATCCACGGCAGAAACCGTCTTATGGGTAACTCACTTCTTGACATCATCGTATTCGGCAGAAATGCAGGTAAGGCAGCTGCCAAGAAGGCAAAGGATGTTGAGCTTGGTGCAATGAACCTTGACCACATCGATGCATACGCTAAGGAGCTTGAGGATGCAGGTCTTGAAACAGGTGCTGTTTCACCCCTTCTTCTTCCCAAGTATGCAAGACACGAGAGATAAGGAGATATAGTACAATGCGTGAAATCAGAACAGAAGTAATTACTGACGTAATTGAAAAGCTTTGCATTGACGCTAACTGCCACCTTCCCGGTGACGTTAAGTGTGCAATCAGAAACTGCCGTGCTTGCGAAGACGGCAACATCGCAAAGGGTATCCTTGATGATATCATCGAAAACTTTGAAATTGCTGACAATGAAAACGTACCCATCTGTCAGGATACAGGTATGGCTTGTGTATTCCTTGAAATCGGTCAGGATGTACACATCGTTGGCGGCGACCTTACAGACGCTATCAACGAAGGCGTAAGAAGAGGCTACACAAACGGCTATCTTCGTAAGTCAGTTGTTGGTGACCCCGTAAGACGCGGCAACACAGGTGACAACACACCCGCTATGATTTATACAGAAATCGTTCCCGGTGATCAGCTTAAGATTACTGTTGGCCCCAAGGGCTTCGGCAGTGAAAACATGAGCCAGATCCGTATGTTCAAGCCTTCAGCAGGTCTTCAGGGCATTAAGGACTTCATCATTGAAGCTGTTGAAACAGCAGGTCCCAACCCCTGTCCTCCCATCGTTGTAGGTGTTGGTATCGGCGGTACCTTTGATAAGGCAGCTCTTCTTGCAAAGAAGGCTGTTATGAGACCCATCGATTCCGAAAATCCCGATCCCTTCTACGCAGACCTTGAAAAGGAAATGCTTCAGAAGATCAACGAGCTTGGTATCGGACCTCAGGGCTTCGGCGGTATGACCACAGCAATCGGTCTTAACATCGAAACTCTTCCCACTCACATTGCAGGTATGCCTTGTGCAATCAACATCAACTGCCACGTAACACGTCATAAGTCGGAGGTAATCTAAAATGGAAAAGAAAATTACATTACCCCTTACAGAAGAGGTTGCAAGAAGCCTTAAGGCAGGCGACAGAGTTTACCTTACAGGTATCATCTACACTTCAAGAGACGCAGGTCATAAGAGAATGTGTGAAGCACTTGCAGCAGGCGAACAGCTTCCCATCGATCCTATGAACGCAACAATTTATTATGTTGGCCCCACACCCGCTAAGCCCGGTACAGTTATCGGTTCAGCAGGCCCTACAACCAGCGGCAGAATGGACGCTTACGCTCCCACAATGATGTCAGTTGGTGCAAGAGGTATGATCGGTAAGGGCGCAAGACTTCCCGAGGTTGTTGACGCTATGAAGAAGTTCGGCGGCGTTTACTTCGGTGCAATCGGCGGTGGAGGCGCACTCCTTGCAAAGTGCATCAAGTCAGCAAAGCTTATCGCTTATGAAGATCTCGGTGCAGAGGCACTCCGTGAGCTTTATGTTGAGGATATGCCCCTTATGGTTATCATTGACTCAGAGGGCAACAACCTTTACGAGCTCGGCAGAGAGGAATACCTCAACTCAAAGAAATAAAATGTAAAGTTCTTTGGGTTACCTTTCTTACAAGAAAGGTAACGCCTGCCCGGCGAGGGCAAAAAAAAAGAATCAACTCCGATGTCTTACGGCATCGGAGTTTTTTGTAGTTAACAGCAAGTTTTATTAAAGCAAAGACACCAAAAATCAATGTCACTTTTTACAGTATTTTCCCATGATAAATACACATTTTTGTGCTATATTTTAAACCTTTAAAAATGTGCAAAATTAACCAAAAAATCTTGTCAATTTATGTTGACTTTTAACCTTTTCAGGTATATAATCACTATGCAATTCCGATAAGTGGTGGAGTCTGTCATAATACGCGAATACACGTGTTATTTGTTTGGAATTGTAATTTGTTATGCTCAAACACTGCCTTCACGGTGTGTTAATGCTCAATGAATTTGACAGAATCCTCACGGGTTCTGTTTTTTTTGTACAGACCAAAATTTTTTAAAAAAGGAGCACAAAAATGAGTCCAATCACAATCACAGCTCTGGTTCTCTTTGCAATCACTTATGTATTGATGCTTGCATTCCAGAAAATCAGACCACACATCACAGTAACATCAGCAATTATCTTTGTCATTCTCGGCACAATTGCAGTGGTTAATCCCACACTTTTCGGTGAAGGCTTCTTCACGGTGGGGGACAGCACCTTTGCTTACGGCATTAAAGAGGCTCTGTCAGAAATCGACTGGAACGTAATTATGATGATTGCAGGTACAATGGGTACAGTTTACCTCTTCATCGAGTCAAAAATGCCTCAGCTTATGAGTGACGTCCTTATTTCAAAAATGCCCAATATGAAATGGGTAGTTATTGCACTTTCACTTTTCGCAGGTATCGTTTCAGCATTTGTTGACAACGTTGCAACCGTTCTTATGATTGCTCCCGTTGCTCTTGCTTTCTGTAAAAAGGTTAAAATTTCACCTGTTCCCGCAATTATCTGTATTGCTGTTTCATCAAACCTTCAGGGTGCTGCAACTCTTGTAGGTGACACAACCTCAATACTTCTTGCAAAGGCTGCAGGTCTTGATTTCTCAGACTTCTTCGTTGATAACGGTCACGTCGGTATGTTCTTTGTTGTTCAGGCAGGCGCTATTGCAAGTGCTTTAATTATCTGGTTTATGTTCCGTAAGGAAAATAACAAGATTGAATTTGAAGGCAGAACAAAGGTAGAGGATAAGTTCCCCACCTTCCTTCTTGTAGGTACAGTTCTTTCACTTATCGCTGTATCCTTCATTCCTTATAAGGATGCTGCAGCTCCCGGTCAGTTCTATAAGCCTGACATCACAAACGGTATCCTTTGCATTGCCTTCTTCCTTATAGGCGTTGTAAGAGAGCTTGTTATCAAGAAGAATAAGGAAATCGTTAAGAACGCATTCAAGGAAATCGACTACTACACAATTATCCTTCTTACCGGTCTTTTCATCGTAATCGGCGGTATCAAGAGTGCAGGTGTTGTTGACGTTATCGGCCAGGCAATCGGCTCACTCGGTTCAGGCTCCGTATTCATCGTTTACACAATTATCGTGTGGATGTCCGTTATCCTTTCAGCATTCATTGATAACATTCCTTACACAGCAACAATGCTTTCAATTGTTCCTGTTATCGCTTCAAGCGTTGGCCTTGAGAATCCCACACTTCTTTACTACGGTCTTCTCTGCGGTGCAACCCTCGGCGGTAATCTTACACCCATCGGTGCAAGTGCAAACATTGCAGGTATCGGTATTCTCCGTAAGGAAGGCTATGAGGTTAAGTCCACAACCTTTATGAAATTCGGAGTTCCATTTACCCTTGCAGCTGTTGTCACAGGTTACCTTCTTCTCTGGTTAATCTGGGCTTGATTCTGACATAATACATAGGGCTATTTCAGTAATGAGTAGCCCTATTAAAATGTGTGCTTTTTGCACAAAACTATCTTCAACCATTTGTTAAGTTTGTCCATTTTTAACTTTGACTTTTTTTACTGTCAATGGTAAAATCTTTAAGGTTAAAATAATAACAAAAATGACATTTTCGGAGGAATGAAAAAATGAGTCTTTTAGGCGGAATTATTTCCATCAGCAACCTTTCAACCCTGCTTTTTGTAGTGTTTGCCGTTCTTCTCGGCGGTTACTTACTTGGCAGAATCACAGTCAAGGGTATTTCACTCGGTGATGCAGGTGTGTTCATCATTGCGCTTGTAGTCGGTGCTCTCTTCTTCGGTGTAAATGAAGGCGGCGAGCTTCTTTTCGACTTTTCTTCAAAGCCCTACGATTTCAACAGCGGCCTTTCCCTTGTTGAAAGCCTCGGTCTTGTTCTCTTCGTAACATCCGTTGGCTTCATCGCAGGTCCCAAGTTCTTCGGCAACTTCAAAAGAAACTTCAAGTCCTATGTTCTTCTCGGACTTATCATCATCATTGCAGGCGGTCTTGCAGCAGCAGGCTGTATCGGTCTTGGTGAGGTTATTGGCTACGGTTCAAGCATCACAGAGCAGGATGGCTTTGTTGCAATGATCGTTGGTCTTCTTTCAGGCTCACTTACCTCAACTCCTGCTTTCTCAGCAGCTAAGGCAACTGTTGCTCCCGAGTATCAGTCACTTGTTTCAGTTGGTCACGGTATTGCTTACATCTTCGGCGTTATCGGTGTTGTTCTTTTTGTTCAGCTTATTCCCAAGCTCACAAAGGCTAACATGGATGTAGAACGTGCAAAGCTTGTAATCAAGGAAGAAGGCACAAAGAGGACCTTCACAGGTAAGCTTTTTGAAATTGACCATATGGGTATCGCAGCATTCTCACTTGCAGCAATCATCGGTACAGTTCTCGGTCAGGTTAAGGTTCCTCTTTCATCAGCAGGTCTTTCAGGCACTTGCTTCTCACTTACAACAACAGGCGGTTGCCTCCTTGTTTCTCTTATTCTCGGTCACTTCTCAAGAATCGGCAAGGTAAGCATTATGCCCGCACAGGGTACACTCAAGCTCTTCCGTGAGCTCGGTCTTGTTCTCTTCCTTGTAGGTGCAGGTATCCCCGGCGGTGCAGAGTTCATTGAGAACTTCGACATTATGTACTTTGTATACGGTATCATTATGACTCTCGTTCCTCTTGTTATCGGTTATATTTTTGCAAAGTATGTTCTCAAGCTCAGCCTTCTCAACAACCTTGGCTCAATCACAGGCGGTATGACATCAACTCCCGCACTCGGAACTCTTATCGGTACAGCAGGCACAGAGGACGTTGCAGCAGCTTACGCAGCAACCTATCCCATTGCGCTTATCGCAGTTGTGCTTGTTTCACAGTTCCTCATCATTCTTCTTTAATATAGCAATATAGCATAATTAAAAGCAGATGCTTTCTTGAAGCATCTGCTTTTTTGTTTTATTGTTGCTTGTTCCTCACTACTCACACATCCGCACTTGTCACATCAATCCATTCCTTGTAGCCTGAAATTCTTTCAAGCTCGGGGATTGTCAGCTCAATGGCGCTGTTACTGCTTCCGCAGGCAGGAAAAACGGTTTCATAAGCCTTGAGCGATTCGTCAAGATAAACGTCAACACCCTCGTTGATACCGAAGGGACAAACGCCGCCGATTCTGTGACCAATCATTTCATCAACCTGCTCAGGGGTAAGCATCTTTGCTTTTTTGTGAAAAATAGCCTTGTAGCGCTTGTTGTTGATTCGTGCAGTACCTGCAGTCACAATGATGATTGCCTTATCCTCAACAAGGAAGGAAAGGGATTTTGCAATTCGTGCCTCCTCTGTGCCGAGAGCCTGTGCGGCAAGGGGGACAGTTGCACTTGAAACGTCAAATTCGAGAATTTTATCCTCCATACCGAATTGCTTCATATATTCTCTTACTTTTTCAATAGCCATAGCTTTCTCCTTATTTTTTGCATTTTCTGTACCTGTTCATTGTAACTCTGTTTTCAACTTTAGTCAAGGAAAATTAAATGTTATATTTTCTTTTTTAAGGTTGTAATTTTGTGTAATTTAATGTAGAATTACTTTGTATTATTATGTTTAAGTTTTTGAGGTAAAAAATGGCGAGTAATGAATTTTTTGAACTGAGAAAAAGAATAATCGAAAAGGATTTTTCACGAATGAACGATATGCAGAAAAAGGCTATCTTTCAGGTGAAGGGTCCCGTGCTTATACTTGCGGGTGCAGGCAGCGGAAAAACAACCGTTCTTGTTAACCGCATCGCAAACCTTGTAAAATACGGCAATGCTTATGAAAGCCGTCAGGTTGCCTTTGAGCCCTCCGAGCAGGATGTTGAGGATATGAAGGCTTACCTTGAGGGTGACGAGGACAGATATTTTGATATAGAGGATTTGCTTTCTGTCGATGCCGCAAGACCCTGGCAGATTCTTGCCATCACCTTTACAAACAAGGCGGCGGCAGAGCTTAAGGAAAGACTTGAAAAAATGCTCGGTGAGCAGGATGCAAAGGATATATGGGCTTCAACCTTCCACTCAAGCTGCGTAAGAATTCTCCGACGTGACGGTGAAGTGCTCGGTTATTCAAAGAGCTTTACAATTTACGATACTGATGATACAAAGCGTATGATCAAGGAATGTCAGCGTCAGCTCGGCATTGCGGAAAGCAACCTTTCCTATAAAACAATTATCGGTGAAATCAGCCGAGCCAAGGACAGCCTTATTTCACCCGACCTCTACAAAGAAACCGCCGGCAAGGATGTAAGAAAAATTATGGTCGGCAGGGTTTATGAAATGTATCAGTCGGAGCTTAAAAAGGCTGATGCTATGGACTTTGACGATATTATTGTAAACACTGTTAAGCTTCTTGAAAATAATCCCGAAATCAGGGAGTATTATCAGAAAAAGTTCCGTTATATTATGGTTGACGAGTATCAGGATACCAACCACGCACAGTACCGCCTTACAGAGTTGCTTGCCGCAGGCCACAGAAACATCTGTGTTGTCGGTGACGACGACCAGAGTATCTACCGTTTCCGCGGTGCTACAATTGAAAATATTCTTAACTTTGAAAGCCGTTACAGTGATGCAACAATTATCCGTCTTGAGCAGAATTACCGTTCAACCCAGACTATTCTTGATGTTGCAAATGAGGTAATCTCCAACAACAAAAAGCGTAAAGGTAAAAATCTCTGGACAGCAAACGGCGGCGGTGACAAGGTCGTTGTAAATACCGCTTACGATGAAAGGGACGAGGCGAGCTTTATCGTTGACAAAATTGAAGATAACGTAGGCAGTAAAAAGTTCGATTTCTCCGACCACGCTATTCTTTACCGTGTCAATGCGCAGTCAAATACCATTGAACAGCTTCTTGCACGATCGGGTATTCCTTACCGTGTTATCGGCGGTCACCGATTCTTCGACCGACTCGAAATCCGTGATGCAATTGCTTACCTTACGGTTATCAACAATACCTCTGATAATATCCGTTTAAGACGAATCATCAATGTTCCCAAAAGGGGAATAGGTGATGCAACTGTAAATAAGGCTGCTGAAATTGCAACGGGTCTCGGCATCAGCCTTTTTGAGGTGCTTTCCCACGCTGATGAATATGAGGCGCTTTCACGCTCAAGCAAAAAGCTTATTGAGTTTACTGAAATGATTAACTCTCTTAAGGCGCTTGTTGACACAATGTCCCTTGATGAGCTTTTTGAAAAGGTTATGGAAAAAACAGAGTATATTCCTTATCTCCGCCTTGATAAGGAAAAAGGGGAGGAGAGAATTGAAAATATCTCCGAACTTATTTCCAACCTTAAAAATTACGAGAGCGAAAATGAGGAGGCTACACTTTCAGGCTTCCTTGAGGAAACTGCACTTCTTACTGACCTTGATAATTATGATACGGAGGCCAATTCCGTTGTGCTTATGACAATTCACTCCGCAAAGGGACTTGAATTCCCCGTTGTTTTCATTCCCGGTATGGAGGAAGGAATTTTCCCGGGACATCAGAGTATGTACAGCGAGGAGGATGTCGAAGAGGAAAGACGTCTTGCTTACGTTGGTATTACCCGTGCCAAGCAGAATCTTTACCTTTCCCACGCAAATATGCGTATGCTCTTCGGTTCAACAAACCGCAATCCCGTTTCACGCTTTATGGTGGAAATTCCCGAAGCCTTTATTGAAAGGACGGGCAGACGCCAGAGCTCGCAGATGTCCTTTGAACAGATGGTGCGCGGTGAATATGAGCGTAATATCGGCTCCCACGGCAGAGGCTACCTTGCCAAACAGAAGAGTGCTGTTGAGGAGAAAAAGAGCACTCCTGCCGTATCTTCAGCAACCTATAAAACCGGTGACACCGTTACTCACAGAGTATTCGGTGAAGGTGTTGTTGTTTCGGCAAAGCCTATGGGCAACGACTTTATGCTTGAGATTGCTTTTACAAATGCCGGTACAAAGAAGCTTATGGCTAATTATGCAAAGCTTGAAAAGAAATAAGGAGAGTTAAGGCTATGGTATATTACAATGTTAAAATTTTCGGTGCAAAGGGTGACGGCGTTACCGATGACGGTGATGCCATCCAGAAGGCTATTGACGCCTGTGCCGAAAATGGAGGCGGTACAGTTGTCCTTGAAAGCGGTAACTATTACAGCCACTCAATTCAGATAAAAGAAAACGTCGAACTTTATATTCAGAAGGGTGCAGTTTTAAAGGCTTCATCGGATATCAATTCCTATATCCGTCCCTGCGAAACAATCAACGACCCGAAGACCGCTCTTGTAGGTAACCCTGTAACAGGTAAGCCTTCCTTTGCGTTTATCTACGGATACAAGGCTCACGGTGCAGTAATCAGCGGTGAGGGTACAATTGACGCTAACTGCTATGCCTTTGTTGAAAGAAAGGACCAATATTATGTTACGGGCAATTTTTATCCCCGTCCCACAACCATCTATATCGAAAACAGTAATCACATCACAGTAAAGGATGTAACAATCAAGGATGCTCCTTTCTGGACGCTTCATCCCGCAGGCTGTGACGATGTGCTTATTTCAAACATTCGCATTTTAAATCCCCTTGATGTTGCCAACAGCGACGGTATTGACCCTGACCATTGCTCAAATGTAAGAATTCTCGGTTGCCATGTAACCTGTGCTGATGACTGTATCTGCCTTAAGGCTTCAAAGGGCAACAGTGAGTACGGCCCTACAGAAAATATTATAATCAGCGGTTGCACCCTTACATCAACCTCTGCCGCAATTAAAATCGGTACTGAGGGTGTGGGCGACTTCCGTAATGTAATTGTTTCAAACTGTACAATTTCAAAATCCAACCGAGGCCTTTCAATTCAGATAAGAGACGGCGGTAACGTTGAAAATGTTACCTTCTCTGATATCATCATTGAAACAAGACGATTTTGTCCCGATTGGTGGGGTAGTGCAGAGCCTATTGCCGTTACTGCTTTCCGCCGTGACACAAACACAAAGTGCGGTCACATAAAGAATATCCGCTTCCGTAATATCACCTGCAAGGGTGAGAACGGTATCCTCATTCACGGCACAGAGGATAATCCCATTGAGGATGTTACACTTGAAAATGTAAGGGTAACCCTTACAAAAACATCAAAGTGGAACTGTGGTATTTATGACCTTCGCCCCGGTATTGATGTTGATATAACAAAGAGTAAAAACTCCTGCATTTATATCAAGAATGCAAAGGATGTGCTTATTGAAAAGTGCCGTGCCGATTTCGGTAATGTTTGTGATGATTATGCCCACGGACTTTACTGTGAAAAGGTTGAAAACCTTGAAACAATCAGGTTTTCCGCTGCTTCAGCTCACGAAGGTGAGGAAGAAATAAAAATTATCGGTTAAAAATCAAAAAAGGTCTTTACAGTTAAGCCGATATTTAGTAAAATATATAAAATAGGATTCGGAGGTGCATTGATATGCAGTCTAAATACAAAAGAATTCTCCTTAAATTAAGCGGAGAGGTGCTTGCAGGTGCTGAGGGCAAAGGCCTTGACTTTGATATGGTCACAACTGTCTGCAAGGTTATAAAGGATTGTGTCGATATGGGCACACAGATCGGTATTGTTGCCGGTGGCGGTAATTTCTGGCGGGGCAGATCAAGCGGAAAAATGGACAGACCAAGAGCTGACCAGATGGGTATGCTTGCAACAACAATCAACTCTCTCGCTCTTCAGGATACACTTGAACAGCTCGGTGTAAAGGCTCAGGTGCTCACAGGTCTTGTAATGCCTCAGGTTGGCGAGATTTTCACAAAGAGAAAGGCTGTTGAATATCTGGAAAACGGCAATGTTGTAATCTTCGGTTGCGGAACAGGTAACCCCTTCTTCTCAACTGATACAGCAGCAGCCTTAAGAGCCGCTGAAATTGATGCTGAAATCATTTTCAAGGCAACAAATGTTGACGGCGTTTACGATAAAGACCCCAACAAGTTTGACGATGCAGTAAAATATGATGAGCTTACCCATTCCGAGGTGCTTTCAAAGGGCCTTAAGGTTATGGACAGTACAGCTGCTTCACTTTGCAGAGATAACGGAATTTCAATCCTTGTTTTCAACCTTGATGACCCGCAGAATATTGTAAGGGCTCTTGAAGGTGAAAACATCGGTACCGTTGTTAAAGAATAAATACATAAAACATTACTATAAAGAAAGAGGACTAAATTATGAAGACAGTATTTGAAACCGCAAAACCAAAGATGGGTAAAACCGTTCATGCACTCGAGGTTGAATTCGGTGCAATCCGTGCAGGCCGTGCAAATCCCCAGATTCTCGATAAGGTGACCGCAGATTATTACGGCTCACCCACACCTATCAATCAGCTTGCATCCGTTTCCGTTTCCGAGGCAAGAGTGCTCACCATTCAGCCCTGGGACAAGAGCGTACTTAAGGCTATTGAAAAGGCAATCCAGACTTCAGATATCGGCATCAACCCCCAGAACGACGGCTCTGTTATCCGCCTTACCTTCCCTCCTCTTACCGAGGACAGACGTAAGGAGCTTGTTAAGGATATTCAGAAGATTGCTGAAAACTCAAAGGTTGCAGTTCGTTCAATCCGCCGTGATTGCATTGAAAAGCTCAAGGCTATGAAGAAGAACAGCGAAATCACAGAGGACGACCTTAAGGATGCAGAAAAGGAAATCCAGAAGATTACCGACAACTTCACAAAGGAAATTGAAACCATCTGCGATGCAAAGCAGAAGGAAATTATGTCCATCTAAATGAAAGCGTTGCGGGGCTGTTATTACAGCCCCTTTAAGTATTTTTTAACAGGAGGACATATAATGGAAAAGAAGTTTGAAAACTTACCTGAGCATATTGCCATTATTATGGACGGTAACGGTCGTTGGGCAAAGCAAAGGGGACTGAAGCGTACTGAGGGACACAAGGTAGGTGCTGAGGTTTTCAGAAACATCTGTCAGTATTGCTCAGATATCGGAGTAAAGTACGTTACCTTTTATGCTTTTTCAACGGAAAACTGGAAGCGTTCAAAAATGGAAGTTACAGCCATTATGAACCTTCTTCGCAGATACCTTGACGAAATGCAGGAAAGATACCTTGAAAATGAAGAAGCAGGCTATCATATCCGTTTCATCGGCTCACGTGAAGGAATGCCCAAGGATATCGTTAAGCTTATGGATTCCGTTGAGCAGAAATCTGACGACAAAAAGAAGACATACATAAACATTGCCGTTAATTACGGTGGCAGGGATGAAATTGTTCATTCTGTAAAGGCTATTGCCCAAAAAGTGAAAGATGGTACTCTTGATCCGAAGGATATCACCGAGGATATGATTTCCGCAGGGCTTTACACGGCAGGTCAGCCTGACCCCGACCTTATTATCAGACCAAGCGGTGAATACCGTCTCTCAAACTATCTTCTCTGGCAGTCGGCTTATTCTGAAATTTACATTGATGATGTGCTCTGGCCTGACTACAAGCCTGAGGATCTTGACCGAGCTATTGAAGAATACGGCAGAAGAAACAGACGCTTCGGCGGAGTATAATTGACGTTCAGAAAAAAAGCAAAGTTTTTTTGATTACTTTTTTTACAAAAAAAGTAATGCCTGCCCGGCGAGGGCTTAATAGTCTAAAACACATAAAATTTCTGTTATTTTAAGCATAACAAGAAAGGTAAAATTTGAAATGGAAAATAAAGAAAAAAGAAAAGTTTTACAAAAGGACAGAACAATATCTTTTGTTATAATCGTTCTTGCACTTGCAGGATTTCTTGTGGCAGTTGCTCTTGATGTCAGACCTGTGATAACAGTAATTCTGTCACTTTTGGCACCTGTTGCTACTTATGAGATAATAAAAGCTGTAGGTGGAAAAAGTAAGGTACTTTTAACCGTTGCTTGTACCGTCAGCCTTTTCACCGTGCTTGCTTACGGCTTCGGTATCGCATTGCCTCCTGCAGGCGTGCTTTACGGCATTTACGTGCTCGTGCTTATGAGCCTTATGGTGTTTTTCCACAAGGATATTCAATTCACTCATGTTTCAGCAGCGTTTATGGCTTCAATTGCACTTCCCTTTGCGTTTTCCTGCTTTTTAAGACTTAACAATATTGCAGACTGGTTCGCAGATTACACCCACGATGCAGGTGTTTTCTTCGTAGGTCTTGCTTTCTCTTGTTCATGGTTTACCGACACCTTCGCATATGTTGTCGGTGTTAAATTCGGCAAGCACAAAATGGCTCCCGTTATAAGTCCCAAAAAGTCAATTGAGGGTGCAATCGGCGGTGTTGTTATCACAGCTGCAATCAATGTGCTTGTTCTTTACCTTTTCACGGTAGGCTGTCGCAATCTTTACGGTTATGAGCTTTTCGGTGAAAGTGCAATGAAGTATCTTTACATAATTCCCATTTCAATGGTGCTTTCTCTTGTAAGTATGCTCGGTGACCTTTCTGCCTCCGTAATCAAGCGTAACTTCGGCATCAAGGACTACGGCAAGCTTATTCCCGGTCACGGCGGTATTATGGATCGTTTCGACAGCTGCATTTTTGTTGCACCTTCACTTTACTGCATTCTTGCTCTTATCGGTAGCTTTCAGTAAACATATAATTTAAAGGAGAATTTGCTATGGCACAGAAGCTTACAATTTTAGGCTCAACGGGCTCAATAGGTACCCAGGCACTTGACGTTGTAACAAAAAGAGGCTATGAGGTTGTTGCTCTTACAGCTTCAACAAACGTTAGTGAAATTGAAAAGCAGATAAGACAGTGCAAGCCGAGGTTTGCTGCAATGGCTGACGAAAAAGCGGCAGCTGAATTGAAAATTGCCGTTGCCGATACAGATACTGTTGTGCTTTCAGGTATGGAAGGCGTGTGTGAGTGTGCTTCTCTTAATGAGGCGGACACTGTGCTTAACTCTGTTGTGGGCATTGCCGGTTTGAGACCTACTCTTTGTGCAATTGAGCAAGGTAAAAACATTGCTCTTGCCAATAAGGAAACCCTTGTTGCAGGCGGTGAGCTTGTTATGGGCAAGGCAAAGGAAAAAGGCGTTGCAATTCTTCCTGTTGACAGTGAACACAGTGCGATTTTTCAGTGCCTTCAGGGAATGAATAAAAAAGAGGAGCTTAAGTCAATCATATTAACGGCATCAGGCGGTCCCTTCTTCGGTAAAACAAGGGATGAATTAAAGGATGTTACCGTTGCCCAGGCGCTTAAGCACCCTAACTGGAGTATGGGTGCAAAAATCACCGTTGACAGCGCAACGATGATGAACAAAGGTCTTGAATTGATTGAAGCAGTATGGCTTTTTGATATTGATCCTTCAAAGGTTGACATTGTTGTTCACCGTGAAAGTATTATTCATTCTCTTATTGAATATAATGATAACTCGGTTATTGCTCAGCTCGGTGTACCTGATATGAGAATACCCATTCAGTATGCACTTACTTACCCCGAGCGTTTTGAGTCACCGGTTAAAAAGCTTAATTTGTGGGATTATCCCAATCTTACATTCTTTAAGCCTGATTATGATACCTTCCGTTGTATCAACCTTTGCCGTGAAGCAATCACAAAGGGCGGACTTTATCCCTGTATTGCAAACGGTGCAAACGAAATGGCTAATGAGCTTTTCCGTGAGGGTAAAATCGGCTTCCTTGAAATTGCCGATATGGTTTCTCTCGCTATGGAAAAAGCTGAAAATACAGTCGGCGGCAGTCTTGAAGCAATTCTTGAAGCCGACGAAAACGCACGAGCTCTTGTAAGAAGCTGCGTGAAGTAATAAATTTTTATTTATTTAAATATATCCTTATAAAAGGAGCGTTCAAATGGAGTTAGCATTACTTTTATCCTTTGCCGAAATTAAAGCAAAAGCCCTGCCGATTTTAATCGGTGTGCTTTTCTTCGGACTTATCATTGCAATTCACGAATTCGGTCACTTTATCTTTGCAAAGCTTTTCAAGGTAAAGGTCAACGAATTTGCAATCGGTATGGGTCCGACCATCCTCAAAAAGCAGGGTAAGGAAACTAAATATGCCCTTCGTCTTTTTCCGATAGGCGGCTTTGTCAGTATGGAGGGTGAAGGTGAAGAAAGCGACGACGAAAGAGCCTACTGCAATCAGAAAACCTGGAAAAAAATGATTATCATTTCTGCAGGTGCGGTGATGAATCTTATCCTCGGCTTTGTTCTTTGCGTTATGCTCGTTTCGGGTGAGGATGCAATCACTTCAAAAAAGCTCTCTACCTTTTATGAGGGAGCTGTAAGCAGCTCACTTTTGCAGGTTGATGACGAAATACTTGAAATTGACGGCAAGCGTGTTTTTTCAAGCTATGATATCACCTTCCTTATGCAGCGTAATCCCGAGGGTATATTCGATTTTACCGTAAACCGCAACGGTGAAAAAATTACCCTTGAGGATGTGCCTTTCCAAAAAATCACCAGCGGTAACTTCAGCTATAAGGACAGGGCAATCAGCGGTGTAAGTGCTAATTTAAAAAGAGCAGGACTTGCTGACGGGGATATTATTACGTCAGTAAACGGTCAGGCGGTAACAAACGATGATGAGCTGATTTCACTCATCCGTGCTGATGAGGACTTTGTTTTTGACTTTGAAATTCTGCGCGGTCATGAAGCATTAAGCTTTTCCGAAATCACACTTGCAACAGTTACAATCTTTGACTTTACTGTTTACCCCGAGGAAAAGAACTTCCTTTCAGTTACAAAGGAGGCCTTTGGTTATTCACTTTCAATGGGCAGAATGGTATATCTGAGCCTCTTTGATTTAATCAGAGGTCAGTACGGACTCAATGACCTTTCAGGTCCCATCGGTACAATGTCAATCATCACCGATGTTGCAGAGGAAAGCGTTGAAACAACGGACTATTCAACACTTTTCATGCTCTTTGCAATGATAACAATAAACATCGGTCTGTTCAATCTTTTGCCCGTTCCTGCCCTTGATGGCGGACACCTCTTCTTTATGTTTGTAGAGCTTATTTTAAGAAGAAGGATTCCGCAGAAGTATGTATCCTGGGTAAGTGCCGCAGGACTTGTACTGCTTCTTATATTTATGGCATTGGTTTCTGCAAACGATTTGTGGAAGTGGATTTCGGGTATAGGATTTATATGATTTAATCAGTAAGTAGAAAGTAGTAAGGAGGAATAAAGATGTTTGAGAAAAGAAACAGTAAAAAAATAAAGCTTGGTAATATATTCATCGGCGGTGACAGTAAGGTTACCGTTCAGTCAATGCTCAATGTTCCTGCTCACGACATTGAAGGCAATGTCCGTCAGGCACTTGAGCTTCAGAAGGCGGGCTGTGAAATAATCCGTGTTGCCGTGCCTGACATTGAAACGGTGAAAACCGTTGCGGCACTTAAGGAAAACATCTCTATCCCTCTTGTTGCAGACATTCACTTTAACCACAAGCTTGCCCTTGAAAGCCTTGAGGCAGGCGTTGATAAAATCCGCATCAATCCCGGCAACATCGGTGCTGATGAAAACGTAAAGGCTGTTGCCGAGGCCTGCAAGAGAAGGGGAGTACCCATCAGAATCGGTGTTAATTCAGGCTCTGTTGAAAAGGAAATCCTTGCAAAGTACGGTGCACCCACTCCTGATGCAATGGCTGAAAGTGCTATGTATCACGTAAAGCTTTTACAGAAATACGATTTTGATGATATTGTAATTTCTATCAAATCCTCAAATGTCAGAAATATGATTGCGGCTTACCGTAAGGTGGCTTCAATCTGTGATTATCCCTTGCACCTCGGTGTTACTGAATCAGGCACGGAGCGTATGGGCTTAATTAAATCCTCTGTCGGTATCGGCTCACTTCTTTGTGACGGTATCGGTGACACAATCCGTGTTTCACTTACGGACAGTCCCGTAAAAGAGGTTTACGCAGGCTTCGATATTTTAAAGGCAGTTGACCTTGACAATTCAAGCCCTAAGCTTGTTTCCTGTCCCACCTGCGGAAGAACAAAAATTGACCTCATCGGTCTTGCAAACAAGGTTGAAAATGAGCTTCGTAATGTTAAAAAGAGCATTACCGTTGCAGTTATGGGTTGTGTTGTAAACGGCCCCGGTGAAGCAAAGGAAGCTGATATCGGTATCGCAGGCGGTGACGGCTGTGCGGTCATTTTCAAAAAGGGCGAAATTCTCCGTAAGGTAAGTGAGGATGAAATCCTTGCAGAGCTTCTTAAGGAAATAGATAAGTTATAAGTAGTCAGATTTAAAAGGAAAACATTAAAATGAATAACGGTTTTGAAAAACTTTTCGGTGCTTTTTCACAGGAAGCATTGAACGAAGCCTTTCATGGCTGTCAGATTGAAAATATCAGAATAAGTATGGAAAAAAAGAGCATCGAAATTGATGCTTTTTTTCCGCTTGTTGTAAACTATAAAATAATTGAAGGTGCTGAAAATGCATTAAGGGAAAAGCTCCTTGTAAATTCTGTTACAATCTTCCCGAGAATGCCCTCCGAAATCTTCTCTGAGGATTATTTTTCTTCGCTCGTTCACGAGGCTAACAGAGCCATTGCCGCAACAAACGGCTTCTTTACTCACAGCAGTGCCCGTTTTGACGGCAGGACGCTTTATATTGAGCTTTCCCACGGCGGCGGTGACATTTTAAAGGGTGTCGGTGCTGACGAGTTTATGAAAAGGCTTATTAAAAAACGCTTTGACCGTGATGTAGAGGTAAGCTTCTGCGGACAGACGGAGCTGTCCATCAGCGACGAGGAAATTGAAGCCTTCCACAAAAAGGCAGAGGAAGAAAACCTTATCAAAAAAGGTCTCGATCCCGTTTATGCTGCACCGTCAAAACCCAAGGAGCATAAGGTTGTTGAAGGTGTTCCGCTTTATCTTGAAACAGCAAAGCCGATTTTCGGCAACAAAATCACCAAAAATCCCCGTCCGCTTAAGGAAATTACACCCGAGGACGGCTCCTGCGTTGTATGGGGTGATGTGTTCTCCTTTGAAACAAGGGAAACCCGTGACGGAAGAAGTAACATTGTTACCTTCAACATTACCGACGGCACATATTCTTATACCTGCAAAATTTTTGACCGCAAGGAAAACTGCGAAAATATAATTGATAAAGTTAAAAACGGAGTAACCGTGCTTTTAAGAGGCGACCTTGCCTTTGATAAATTTTCGGGTGAAAACGTAATTTCACCGAGAGCAATAAGCCTTGTTGATAAAATCAAAAAGACTGATGATGCCGAGGAAAAAAGAGTTGAGCTTCACCTGCACACAAAAATGTCCATGATGGACGGCATGACCGATGCAAGCGTACTTGTAAAGCGTGCCATTGATTGGGGACACAAGGCGATAGCCATCACCGACCACGGTGTTGTTCAGGCTTATCCTGAAGCAGTCGGTGCGGCAGGGGGCAAAATCAAAATCCTTTACGGTATGGAAGGTTATTTCATCGACGATACGGAAACGGATTTTGAAAGCTGGAAAAAGGCTAAAAACAAGTATTTTCATCAGATTCTTATTGTCCGCAACCTTACGGGTCTTAAGAATCTTTACAAGCTTATCACAAAATCTAACCTTGAATACTTCCACAGAAGGCCCATTATTCCCAAAAGTGAGCTTATCAAGCACAGAGAGGGTCTTATTGTCGGAAGTGCCTGTGAAGCAGGTGAGGTTTACCGTGCAATTGCTGAAGGTAAGAGCGACGAGGAAATTTTAAAAATTGCTTCATTCTATGACTACCTTGAAGTTCAGCCCTGCGGCAACAATGAATATATGATAAGAAGTGAAAAGTTCCCCAAGGTTAACTCCGTTGAGGATATCCGCAACTTTAACCGTAAGGTTATCCACGTTGCAGATGCTCTGGGTAAAATGGTTGTTGCAACCTGTGACGTTCACTTTGTTGACCCGGGTGATGCCAAGTACAGAGCCATTCTTATGGCAGGTCAGGGCTTCCCCGATGCCGATAATCAGGCACCGCTTTACTTCCGTACAACCGAGGAAATGCTCGCAGAGTTTGACTACCTCGGTGAGGAAACTGCAAGGGAAATTGTTATCACCAACACAAATAAAATTGCAGATATGGTGGAAAAAATCATCCCCATTCCCAGCGGTAACTATCCGCCTTCCCTTGAGGGTGCAGACGAGGAGCTTACCCGTCTTTGCTGGGAGAGGGTAAAGGACCACTACGGTGATCCCGTTCCCGAATATGTTGCTAAAAGACTTGAAAAGGAGCTTACGTCAATCATCAAGCACGGCTTCGGCGTTCTTTATATGATTGCACAGAAGCTTGTTAAAAACTCGAACGAAAACGGCTACCTTGTAGGCTCCCGAGGATCGGTTGGTTCATCCTATGTTGCCAACGCTTCGGGTATTTCCGAGGTTAACCCCTTGGCTCCCCATTACCGTTGTCCCGAGTGCCGTTACAGTGAGTTCTTCCTTAACGGTGAGGTCGGTTCAGGCTATGACCTTCCTCCCAAAAACTGTCCCAACTGCGGAACAGCTCTCATCCGTGACGGTCACGATATTCCCTTCGAAACCTTCCTCGGCTTCAAGGGTGATAAGAGCCCTGATATCGACCTTAACTTCTCAGGTGAATATCAGTCAAGAGCACACCGCTATACTGAAACACTTTTCGGTGACGGTCACGTTTTCAAGGCGGGTACCATTGCTTCTGTTGCTGATAAAACGGCCTACGGTTACGTTAAAAAGTACCTTCAGGAAAGAGATATCGTTGTAAGCCGTGCCGAAGAGGACAGACTTACAAGAGGTTGTACCGGTGTCAAGAGAACAACGGGTCAGCATCCCGGCGGTATGGTTGTTGTGCCCAACGAATTTGTGGCTTCGGACTTCACTCCCATTCAGCATCCTGCCGATGACTCAAAGAGTGAAACCCGTACAACCCACTTCGACTTCCACGCGCTTCACGATACAATCCTTAAGCTTGATAACCTCGGCCATGATGTTCCTACACTTTACAAATACCTTGAAGATTTAACGGGTATTCCTGCAATGGATACGGACATCTGTGACCCGAAAATTTACGAGCTTATTTTAAGTCCCGAGCCACTTGGTGTTACCGCCGAGGATATCGACTGTCCCACGGGTACACTTTCAATTCCCGAAATGGGTACGCCCTTTGTTATTCAGATGCTTCTTGATGCACAGCCGAAGAATTTCTCCGACCTTCTTCAGGTTTCGGGTCTTTCCCACGGTACCGACGTTTGGCTCGGTAACGCGCAGGAGCTTATCAAAAACGGTACCTGTACAATTTCCGAGGTTATCGGTACCCGAGATAACATTATGGTTTACCTTATGCACAAGGGTGTTGAACCGAGCGTTGCCTTTAAAATTATGGAAATTGTCCGTAAGGGTAAGGCTACAAAGCTTCTCACTCAGGAGCATATCCAGACAATGAAGGACAACGGTGTTGAGCAATGGTACATTGATTCTTGTATGAAAATCAAGTACATGTTCCCGAAGGCTCACGCTGCCGCTTACGTAAGTGCGGCTCTTCGCCTCGGTTGGTACAAGATTTATTATCCTCTTGAATATTACGCCGCATTTATGACAGTACGAGGTGGTGACCTTGAAGCTGTTACTGTGCTTAAGGGCAGAGATGCAGTAAAACGCAGAATGGCGGAAATCAAGTCAAAGGGTAATGACGCACAGCCCAAGGAGCTTAATATGTATCCCACCTTGCAGGTTGTAAATGAAATGATGGCACGTGGCGTTGAGTTCCTGCCTATTGACATTTACAAGTCAGCTGCTCTTTCCTATGAAATTGAAGACGGAAAAATCCGTATGCCCTTCGGTGCACTCAGCGGCGTCGGCGACAACGCGGCAATTGCCCTTGCAAAGGCAAGGGAAACAACAAGTGAATTTGTTTCAATTGACGATTTTGCGCAGAAGGCGAGTGCTTCTTCTTCAACCATTGAAGCACTCCGTCAGGTCGGGGCTTTTGGTAGTCTTCCTGAAACAAGACAGATGAGTCTGTTTGATTTTTAAACGGACAGCAAAGGAAACAAAAAGTTAACAAAATATGGCAAAAAAAACCGAAAAAAATATTGCAAAATCTAATAAAAAGAGTTAAAATGACGACAAAGGAGGAATAAAAATGGAATTAAACTTTATTGACTGGCCGTCATTTAAAGACATAGTTCTTGAAGGCGGCACAACTCTTGCTGAGTACTGTGCACAGTATGCGGCAGTTCAGACAAACTGGGTTTACACCCTCGCAGCATTTATCTGCATTGCAATTATGCTTATCAAAAAGAACAAGAAGTGGTACTGGTACGTGTTCATTCTTCTTTATATGTTCATGTCAGTTACCTCAGTCGGTATGCACACCGCAAACTACGGTGAATTCCAGCCCGGCGTACTCACCACGAAGCTTCTTGCAAGCTACATCGATATGTCCTTCACCGAGCTTGTTGCCTGGTCAGGCGTTTGCTGCTTCGCCTTTGAATTTTATCAGAGTGCAAGCGAGCGCAAAAAGAGGAACATTTTCCTCATTGCCGTTACGGTTATAATGGCAATAGTTCTTTCGGTGCTTACATACGAAGTATTTGTGCTTCACGACAGACCGCTTTACATCGGTGGCGGCGGAGCTCCCATGGACGGTAAAACCGGCGGCCTTTCCCTTGCGGAATTCGGTTGCTTCCTTACAGCTCTTCCCATTCTTTATCTTCTTGGTGCAAACTTTAAGAAGATGGTTAAGTCAGAAAAGATTCTTTTCGTTCTTATCATTCTTACATTCCTTGTTGCATTCATCATCACCTCACTTTGGGGCGATAATGAAATCAACACATTCATTCTCGGTAACATCCACGGCCACTCAATCTGGCACATCCTTACCTCACTTGCAATGTTCGAGGTTGTATTCTGGGTTGATCAGCGCAGTGTTAATCAGATGCTCCGTGAAGCAGGTCTTAAGGAAATCTAAATTTAATGTGTACATTTTCAGCACTCCTTCGGGAGTGCTGAAATTTTTTAATTTTTGAAAATTCTTCAAAAGGTTGACAAATTTTTTCATATGTGTTAATATAGTTAAAACTTTATCGTAGTAAAGCGATACAACGAAGGAGATTACAAATGAACATCAAAGACACACAAATTCTTGTTGCCATGATTGTTTATATGGCGGCTGTTGTCGGTATCGGCATAGCTTTTGCCAAAAAGGCAAATAAAAATTCTGAAAACTACTTCCTCGGCGGACGTTCGCTCGGTCCTTGGGTGACTGCAATGAGTGCCGAGGCTTCCGATATGAGCGGTTGGCTTCTTATGGGACTTCCCGGTGTTGCATACTGGTGCGGTCTTGCCGATGCCTTCTGGACCGCCTTCGGTCTTGCGGTGGGTACTTACCTTAACTGGCTCATCGTTTCAAAAAGACTCCGCCGTTACAGTATCAGAGCTAACAACTCAATCACTCTTCCCGACTTTTTCTCAAACAGATTCCGTGAGAACAAAAAGATTATTATGACCCTTTCAGCTCTCTTTATTCTTATTTTCTTTACGGTTTATGCCGCAAGCTGTTTTGTTACCTGCGGTAAGCTCTTCTCAACACTTTTCAATCAGCCTTATATTCCGATGATGCTTCTCGGTGCCGTGTTTGTGCTTGTTTACACAATCCTTGGCGGCTTCCTTGCTGAAAGTGCATCAGACTTTATGCAGGCTATTGTTATGATTGTTGCTCTTACTGCGGTTACCGTTGTAGGAGTGTTCAAGGCAGGCGGACTTGATGTAGTTATTGAAAACGCCCGTCAGATTCCCGGATTCCTTGACTTCTTCGGTATGGCAACACCCTCACTTAATGAAGCAGGTCAGCAGATAGTTGAAAACGGTGCTCCCGTATTCGGTGAGGCTTCTGATTACGGCATCCTCAAAATCTGCTCAATGATGGCTTGGGGTCTCGGTTACTTCGGTATGCCTCAGGTGCTCCTGAGATTTATGGCTATCCGTGAGGAAAAGGAACTCAAAACCTCAAGAAGAATTGCTATGGTATGGGTTGTTATCTCACTTGGAGTTGCTGTATTCCTCGGCATTATGGGCAGACAGCTTTTCCCCGCAGAGCATCTTACATCATCAGAGTCAGAAAGCATTTTCATCACTCTTTCAACCTCATTCCTTCCTCCCATCATCGCAGGCTTTGTTATGGCGGGTATCCTTGCCGCAACAATCAGCTCCTCTGACTCTTATCTTCTTATTGCAGCTTCCGCAGTCGCAAAGAATATTTATCAGGGTATGTTCAAAAAGAACGCTACTGACAAGCAGGTTATGCGTGCTTCAAGGGTAACACTTCTTGTTATCGCTGTTATTGCCGCAATTCTTGCTATGGATGAAAACAGCGTCATTTTCCAGATTGTTTCCTTCGCATGGGCAGGCTTCGGTGCAACCTTCGGACCTCTTATGATTTTCTCACTCTTCTGGAAGAGAACAACAAGAGCGGGTGCAATCGCAGGTATGGTCAGCGGTGCAGCTATGGTATTTATCTGGAAGCTTGGCATCAGCAAGCTCGGTGGTGTGTTCGGCATTTATGAGCTTCTTCCCGCTTTCATCATTTCCTCAATCGTTATCGTTGTTGTATCACTTATTACTCCCAAGCCCTCAAAGGAAATTGAGGAGGACTTTGAATCAATCCTTGTTGAAAGCAAATAAATTTTATAAATTAAGCACTCTGCATTTGCAGGGTGCTTTTTACTGTCCCCAAAAACTCCCTGTAATAAAATAATAATCATTGAAAAAAACATCATTTTGTTGCTTGTGTTGTTGTCAGCCTTATTGACAAGGCTCCTTCAAAAGAGGTTATTGCAATTTTCGAAAAGGCTACCGCAAAGGGTTACGACGAAGAATAATCATAACAAATAATTAAACGGAATGTCAGTGTCGGTTACGGCAAGGACATTCCGTTTTTTGTGGAGAAAAGCTGATTTGTTGACAAGGATCTAGTGAATTGTTATAATGAGGATAGCGTTAAAACGGTGCTGGATACGTAAATAGGAGTTAAGATGAATATGAAGAAATACATAGCAGATAAATTGATTTTAATAATACTTGGTATAGCATTTATTCTCTATTTTTCATATACGTTTAAGTTCATAATAGCTTTGTTGTTGGATATAGCAATAATTGTGCTTTGGGGATTGTTGTGTAAAGATGTTTTGTTATTACCGCTTGATGTGATATTGGGTAAAAAATGCAAGCAAGTTTATTTTTCTTCCCAAGCAGATGTTGTAAGTTATGAATTTTTTAAAAGATATGCTGTCGCTTGGAATTTCCGCTTTGGTGAAAAAGATTTAATAAGGTTGTTGTATCCTATATCCGTAACCAAAGAAGAACTTTCCTCAATAAAAAAACCGTTGAATGACCAAAAAGTTATTATTGAATATTATAGGTTTTCTAAAATATTGTTAGGGTGGAAATCTGTTGAAACAAATGATATTGTTTAACAGCTTGATTGTTATAAAAAGCAACCGCAAAGGGTTACGACGAAGAATAATCATAACAAATAATTAAACGGAATGTCAGTGTCGGTTACGGCAAGGACATTCCGTTTTTACTGTCCCTAAAAACTCCCCGTAATAAAATAATAATCATTGAAAAAAATGTCGCTTTGTTATATAATAAACCTACTAAACCAAAGGAGTCGGCTATGCTTAATTTTATAATCGGTGTAAAGGGCAGCGGTAAAACCGCAAAAGCACACGAAATACTCGGTCAGAGTGTAAAAAACGGCGGACAGGCTATGCTTATTGTCCCCAAGCAGTTCACCTTTCAGAGTGACAAAAGAATACTTGAGCTTTTAGGCCCCCGTCTTGCCTGCGAGGTTGAGGTGCTTTCCTTTTCGCGCCTTGCCTCAATTGTTCTGCAAAACTACGGCGGTATAAGCTCACCCATTGCAAAGGAGGGCGCAAGAAGCATTCTTATGTCTCTTGCCGTGGAAAGCCTTAGTGAAAAGCTTTCGGTTTTCTCCCGTCATAAAAATGAAATTGCCCTTGTCAGCAAAATGCTTGATACCCTTGATGAAATGAAAAAAGAGGGGATTACCCTCGATGAATTTGAAAAAAGCATTCAGCAGATTGACGATAATCTTTTAAAGGCAAAGGCAAGAGAAACTGCCCTTATTCTCCGTGCCTATGATGCCATTGTTTCACAGAATTACTTTGATGATGCCGACCTTCTCTCCTTTGTTGCCGACAGCCTTAAGGATAAGGACTTCTTTAAGGATAAGACCGTTGTTTTTGACGGCTTTGCATATTTCACAAAGCCTGAAACTGATATAATACTTGCTGCACTTAAAACCGCAAAGGAGGTTTATATCACTCTTTGCAGTGATAGTATTGATATAAACGATAATCTTTCACCCTTTGCCCTTTGCAATGCCGCCGCACGAAAGCTTCGCCTTTGTGCAGGCAACAACGGTATTTTAACGGGCAAAATTATCCGCTGTGAAAGAATCGAAAGCGACTTTTCTCCTGCACTTTATGCCTTTGAAAAGGAGCTTTATAAGCCCGTAGCTCAGAGCTTTACTGAAAAATCCGATGATATTACCGTGACCTGCTCGGCAAATATTCTGCACGAGTGTGATTTTGTTGCACGCAAAATCAAAAGAATGCTCCGCAGTGAAAAATACCGTTGCCGTGATATAACTGTTTGCTTCCGTAACAGTGAAACCTATGAAAAGCATTTGCGTCACGCTCTTAAAAAGTACGGTGTGCCGCTTTTTGAGGATAAAAGGCAGGCGGTTGAAAATCAGCCCCTCGTTTCCTTTGTTGGTGCCCTTCTTCTCATCTGTGCAAAGGGTCTTTCCACGGATTATATTTTCCGCCTTTGCAAAACGGGTCTTATGAATCTGACCAATGAAGAGATTTCCGAGGCGGAAAACTACTGCTTCATGTGGGATATTACGGGCAAAAAGTGGCTTTCACCCTTTACGGAAAACCCCGACGGACTCGGTGAAAAGCTGACCGAGGAAAGACAGAACACCCTTGACGGTATCAACCGTACAAGGGAAAAGATAATATTGCCGATTGTTGATTTCAAAGAAAGAATCGTCGGCTTATCGGGCAAGGAGGCAATCAGCCTTATTTACTCCTTCCTTCGTGAAAACGAAATTGACGAAAGACTAAAAGAATACGCACTCGGCCTTGAACAGTCGGGTCTTACCGAGCTTGCCCTCGAGCAGGAAAAGGTGTGGGATATTCTGATGGAGGCCTTTGATGAAATTGCCTGCACCCTCGGTGACAGCGTTGTTTCTCCCGAGCGTCTTTGTGAGATTTTCACCCTCGTTATCCGCACAAAATCTCTCGGCAAGCTTCCCGACGGCTTCGATGAGGTGCTTATCTGCTCAGCTGACAGAATGCTTACAAATAATTCTCCTGTTGTTTTTGTTATGGGTCTCAACAGCGGAGTTTTTCCTGCATCGGCAGGGGAGAGAGGCATTTTCTCCCGTAAGGAAAAGGACAAGTTTAAAAGCATAGGTCTTGAAATCGGCGAGGAGCTTGAGCAGACCGTTACAAGGGAACGCTTTTTGCTTTACAATGCACTTTCCTCGGCTACAAGGGAGCTTCACCTTACCTATGCCGTAACGGGTGCCGACGGTGAAAAACTCAGTAAAAGCGAAGGTGTTGAGCAGGCACTTGAAATTTTCCCCTTGCTTAAAACTGCTTTTGAAAGCGACGAACGTGAAATTGAGCTTGTTGAAAGTGAAGAGGCCGCCTTTGAGCTTCTCTCAAAAAAATGGAACGACAACACCGCCTTTGTTGCCTCACTTAAAAGCTACTTTGCCGATAAAGAGGAATACCGTTCCCGTATTGAAGCTATTAAAAGGGCAGTCAATAATGACGATTTTGCCTTTGAAAATAAAGATAACGCAATTGAGCTTTTCGGTGAAAATATGAGCTTTTCAGCCTCAAAGCTTGAGGATTACGGAAAATGTCCCTTCCTTTTCTTCTGCCGTTACGGACTTAAGGCAAAGCCGAGGATAAAGGCAAGGCTTGATGCGTCACAAAGCGGTACGGTTATTCATCATGTGCTTGAAATTCTTCTTGCAAAGTATAAGGGTGAAGAGTTCTTAAAGCTCACAGACGAAAAGCTTCATATGGAAATCGGAACGATTCTCAAAGAATATATGGAAGAAAGTATGGGTAGTGACGAAAGCAAAACGGAACGCTTCAACTATCTTTATTACCGCACGGGTAAGGTGCTTGAATTTATTATGCTCCGCCTTAAGGCAGAGTTCAGCGAAAGTGACTTTGTTCCCTGCGACTTTGAGCTTCGTATCGGCAGAGGCGCCGATGTTGAGCCGATGGTGTATAACCTCGAAAAAGGCAGTGCGTCACTTTACGGTTTTATTGACCGTGTGGACAGCCTTGACCTTGACGGTAAAAGATATATAAGAATTGTTGACTATAAATCAGGCGAGAAAAAATTCAAGCTCGGTGATGTGCTCTCCGGTATGAATATGCAGATGCTTCTGTACCTTGTCAGCATCTGGCGTAACGGCAAGGGTTACTATGAAAACATTACCCCCTCGGGTGTGCTTTACTTCCCTGCAAGGATTACACCTCTTGCATCGGAGCGTAACACCGACAGCGAGCAAAGGCTTACTAACCGCCTCAAAACCGCACAAATGAGCGGCATGCTTGTTGACGACGGTGATGTTATAGCACATATGGAAAAAAATCTCCGAGGAATGTTTATTCCTGCAAAATTCGATGAGAAAAAGCAGGTGCTTAAGGGGGACTTTATTACTCTCAAGCAGCTTGAAGCACTTGCAGTTAAAATGGACGAAATAATCTGTGATATGGGTAACAGCATCCATAACGGACTTGTACCTGCAACACCCGTATGCGGCTCGGCTTATACCGATGTCTGCTCCTGGTGTGACTACGGTGACATCTGCATGAAGGAAAATCCCCGTTACAGATACATTAAAAAGCAAAGCCACGATGAGGCTGTAAGGACTCTTATGGGAGGTGAGGATAATGAGCAGAAACTGGACTGAGGCGCAAAAGGATGCCATAAGTGCAAAGGGCGGCAATGTGCTTGTGTCTGCGGCGGCAGGCTCGGGTAAAACTGCCGTACTTGTTGAGCGTGTAACACAGCGTATACTTGACAAGGAAAATCCCGTCAGGGCTGACCGTTTCCTCATTGTTACCTTCACTAGGGCGGCTGCAGGGGAAATGCGTGAAAGAATCGATGCGGCAATCAATGCTCTTATTGCAAAAAATCCCGCTGATTCCTGGCTAGTTAATCAGAAAATACTTCTCTCTGCGGCAAAAATCTGTACCATTGACAGCTTTTGCTCCTCACTTGTAAGGGAAAACTTTAATCTCCTTGACCTTGCTCCCGATTTCAAAACCGCTGACGAGGGTGAGCTTTCCGTTATTTCTGCCGAGGCCTGCGATGCGACAATGGAAGAGCTTTACCGCAAGGGTGATGAAAGCTTCCGAAACCTTGTTGAACTGCTTTTTGCAGGTAGAGATGATAAGGGACTTGCCGAGAGCATTGTTGCACTATACAAAAGCTCCCGTTCCTTTCCGTTTCCCGAAAGCTGGCTTGACAGCCTTGCTGAGGAATTCGAAAACTGTAAAGCCCTCGGCGAAAGCCGTCACGGTGAAATGCTCTTTAATTATGCCGCAACTCTTTGTAAGTACAGTCTTTCAATTACAGAGGATTCCTTGCGTGAAATTGCAGGTGACCCTGATCTTGAAAAAATGCTTTACGATGCCCTTTCTACAGATAAGGCACAGTATGAGTATATACTCGAAAGCATTGAAAATAAAAAGTGGGATGAGGCTAAACGTGCCGCCGAAAACTTCAAAGCAACAAGACGCGGAAATACGCCAAAGCACCTTAAGGAAGATTCTCTAACCCTTACCCTTGTCGAAAAGCGTAAGGTAGCAACGGAAAATATGAAGGACCTTGCAAAGGTTTTTTGTTGCAGTGAGGAGGATTTTTACAGCGACTGTGAATTTTTTGCCCCCCTTGTAAAAAGCCTTGTTGAAGCAACCAAGCTTTACGGTAAGCACCTTTATGAATTGAAAAAAGAAAAGAAAATTGCCGACTTTGACGATATAACCCACGCCGCACTTAAGCTTCTTGTAAAGGAAACTCCTGACGGCTGGGAGCGTACAAAGGAAGCCGAAAGCCTTTGCAGCTTCTATGAGGAAATCCTCATTGACGAATATCAGGACACAAACAAGGCTCAGGATATGCTCTTTACGGCAATTTCAAAAAACAACCTGTTCCGTGTAGGTGATGTCAAGCAGAGCATTTACTCCTTCCGTCAGGCAATGCCCGGGATTTTCATTGCACTTAAAAATGCTTATAAGCACTATGACAGAAGTGAAAAAGCCTTCCCCGCAAAAATACTTTTAGGTAACAATTTCCGTAGCCGTAAGGGTGTTACAGATATAATCAACTTTGTTTTTTCACAGCTTATGAGCAGTGAAAGCGGTGACATTGAATACGGTGCCGAAGAAGAGCTTGTACCTCTTGCTGTTTACAGTGAAAAGGAAGAAGCCGCAACAGAGCTTCACTTGCTTGATACCACACAGCTTACAGGTGAAACGGACAACGATACCCTTCAGGCGGAATATGTTGCCGACAGAATCAATGAAATGCTTGAAAGCGGCTTTACCGTAAGAGACGGTGACGGTGAGCGTAAGGCAACCTACGGTGATTTTGCCGTTCTGCTTCGTTCCGTTAACAAAAAGGCACAGATTTATGCTGATGTTTTCCGTAAAAAGGGGATTCCCTGCTTTACGGAAACGGGCGGAAGCTTTCTCGGCTCAAAGGAAATCAGTCTTGCTCTGAATTTTCTTCGTATAATTGATAACCCCAAGCAGGACGTACCGCTTTTAAGTATAATGCTTTCACCGGTTTTCGGCTTCACTCTTGATGATGTCAGCCGCATCCGTCTTGCAGGCAAGGGAGATATTTATTCCTGCCTTCTTTGTGAAGGGGAGAGGGATAATCCCAAGGTAAAGGATTTCCTTTCACGGGTTTCAAGGTGGCGTAGTCTTTCAGCCTGCCTTCCTGCAAGTGAACTTATAACGGAGCTTTACAACGAAACGGGACTTGTTTCGATTTTTGACGCTATGGATAAATCGGGCATGAAAAAGGCAAACCTTATGCTCCTTTTTGACTACGCCTGCGTTTATGAAAAATCGGGCTATTCGGGACTTTCGTCATTCATACGCTTTGTTGACCGATTAAGCTCCGAAAAGCAGGATCTTACGGGTGCTCTCGGAGAGGTGCAGAGTGCAAATGTTGTAAGGATTATGACCATTCACAAGTCAAAGGGTCTTGAATTTCCCGTGTGCATCCTTTCCGATTGCTCAAAAAAATTCAACCGTATGGATGAGGCGAAAAATCTTATCATTAACTTAAAGCACGGACTCGGTATTGTCCGCCGTGACCTTGACACCTTTGAGCAGTACAGAACTGTCTGCCACAGTGCCGTTAAGCTTTCAATGCACCGTGACAGCATCAGTGAGGAATTGAGGGTGCTTTATGTTGCAATGACCAGAGCAAAGGAAAAGCTCATTATGGTTGCAACACACAACAAAATGCCTGAGTTTGTCCGCAAGTGTGCCATTGATGTAAACGGCGGAAAAACAAAAATAACACCCTATGCCGTTACCAAAGCGGGCAGCTACGGCAATTGGCTTGTAACCTGCCTTTTAAGGCATCCTGACAGCTTTGATTTAAGGCAGGAGGCAGATATTCCGTCAAGCGTTGTTCTTGACTGTCCTTCACCGCTTAAGGTGGTGTACAAAGAGTGCACCGATGAAGAAGTGGCTGACGAGGTTGTCGCTTCTGTTGAGGCTTCCCGTGACGAATGTCTTTTCAGAGAGATTGAAGAAAAGCTTTCATATAAATACAAGTACGAGGCATTGTCAGGTGTTATCACAAAAAGGGCAGCTTCCGAGGTCGACCGCAATTACATTGACCGCGATTACTTTGCATCGGCTGTTCCCTCATTTTTAAGTGAGGGCGGACTTACGGGTGCACAAAGAGGTATTGCTACTCATACATTCATACAGTTTGCCGATTATGAAAAAACCAAGGCAGACCTTGAAGGTGAAATTGAACGTCTTACTGCAAAGGGCTTGCTCACAGCTCAGCAGGCGAAGGGTATCAACCGTAAGGCACTCAAAGGCTTTTTTGAAAGCAGACTTTTTGAGCGTATTGTCGCAAGTCCTCTTGTAATGCGTGAAAAGAAGTTTACCCTTGAGGTGCCTATAAGTGAGGTTTACGAGGAGCTTTCCGACTTTTCCGGGGAAAAGATGATGATTCAGGGTATTGCCGACTGTGCCTTCCTTGAAAACGGCGAGCTTGTGGTAGTTGACTACAAAACTGACGCACTTAAAAACGAAACTGACTTTATTGTAAAATACGCCTCCCAGGTGCTTTTATACAAAAAGGCATTGAGTGAGTGCACGGGGTATAATGTTAAAAGTGCGGTGCTGTATTCCTTCCATTTGGGTAAGGAGATAGAGGTGCTTTAAAAAACTTTTTAAAAATAGCAAATATCACAAATATTTTTTCGAAAATCTGTTGATTTTTCTTTTAACGTATGCTATACTATCATCCGTTAATGTAATAATACCAACCGAAAGAGGTGACACATAATGAAAAACGGTATTCATCCCAATTACGAGGAAACAAATGTAAAGTGCGCTTGCGGTGCAATCGTTACAACAGGTTCAACAAAGAAGGATCTTCACGTTGATATCTGCTCAAACTGCCATCCCTACTTCACAGGTAAGCAGAAGCTTGTTGATACAGGCGGACGTGTTGACAGATTCAATAAGCGTTTCAACCTCGCAAAGAACAAATAATCAACTTCAAAGAAACAGACGGTACAATTATTTGTTCCGTCTTTTTTCTATATTGTCGGGGTATAACTATTATGAAAGGTGGTGGCATTGTGGCATCCTACAAAACAGTCAAAAATGCAAATCAGGACGAGTTTATCGTCAAAAAATCACGCTTTATCGGTTATGTAAAGCCCGTTAAAACTCAGCAGGAGGCAATGGACTTTATTGCTGAAATCAAAACAAAGCATTGGGATGCTACCCATAATGTCTATGCCTACGTACTTCGTGACGGTATGACAAGACGCTTCAGCGATGACGGTGAGCCTCAGGGTACCGCAGGTATTCCTTGTCTTGATGTGCTTTTAAAGGAGGATGTTACCGACGTCTGCGTTGTTGTAACAAGATACTTCGGCGGTATAATGCTCGGTGCAGGCGGCCTTGTAAGGGCTTATTCCCACGGCGCAAAAATTGCCCTTGACAGCGGTAATGTAATCACAATGTCTCTTTGCAAAATTGTAAGGGTTAAAAGTGATTACAACTTTTACGGCAGACTTGTCCCTCTTATCTGTGAAGAGGGCGGTATAATTGAAGATACACAGTTCACCGACCTTGTAGAGGTAACCTTCCGCATCCCGGCAGAAAAAGTGCCTTTTTTCGACGCAAAGCTTATTGATGTTTCCTGCGGTAAATTCAAAAGTGAGGTAATTGACGAAAGATATTCGGAAATTTAAAACTTTTAAGGGGAAAAAGCAAAATTCTGCGTATAAAATGTTAAAGGCGGTGTTTTTATGCAGTCAATAAGAGAAAGAACTCTTGAAACGGAAAGAAAAATCATATCACCCTACGGTATGCTTTGTGAAAACACAAGGGGCAGGGAACAGCCCGAGGAGGAATGTCCCGTCAGGACGGCTTATCAGCGTGACAGGGACAGGATTATTCATTGTGCCGCTTTCCGCAGACTCAAGCATAAAACCCAGGTGTTCCTTTCACCTGACTCCGACCATTACAGAACAAGACTTACCCATACCCTTGAGGTGTCACAGATAGCAAGAACTATTGCAATGGCACTTTCAGTCAATGAAACCCTCACCGAGGCTATTGCTCTCGGGCACGATCTGGGTCACACACCCTTCGGCCATGCAGGTGAAAGGGCACTCAACGAGGTTTTCCCCGAAGGCTTCAAGCACTATGAGCAGAGCCGACGTGTTGTTGACAAAATCGAAAAAAAGGGTGAGGGTCTTAACCTTACCTATGAGGTAAGAAACGGCATCCTTTGTCACACAAGAGGTGAGGAGGCCTGCACACTCGAGGGCAGGATAGTCAAGCTTGCCGACAGAATTGCATATATAAATCACGATATCGACGATGCCGTAAGAGGTGGAGTCATTACCGAGGGCAACATTCCCCTTGAGGTAAGAAAAATCCTCGGTGAAAGCAAAAGCGAAAGAATTAACACACTTGTTATGTCAGCCATCAATAACACAAAGGATACGATTTGTCTGGATTCTGACATGCAAAGTGCCTTTGATACATTACACGAGTTTATGTTCGACAGGGTATACACAAATCCCGTGTGCAAAAGTGAGGAGAGCAAAGCAATTGCAATGATTCAGCAGCTTTACTCATTTTTCAGCACACACCCTGACGAGCTTCCCAATGAATATATTGAAATTGCGTGGCGTGACGGCGCTGAAAGAGCCGCCTGTGACTATATTGCAGGTATGACCGACAGCTATGCACTTAAGGTGTTCTCGCACTATTTCATTCCTATGGGCTGGAGCGAGAAATAAATTGACCGATAAGTAAGGAGGATAAAATGGCAAGATTCACAGATGATTTTCTTAATGAATTACGTATGCGTTGTGATATTGAGCAGGTTATATCCTCCTATGTTCAGCTTAAGCGCAGAGGTAAAAATCTTGTAGGGCTGTGTCCATTTCACAACGAAAAAACACCCTCCTTTACCGTTTATCCCGAAAGTCAGAGCTATTTCTGCTTCGGCTGCGGAGCAGGCGGTGAGGTGATAAACTTTATCCGCCGTGCGGAAAATCTTGATTTTACCGAAGCGGTCAGCTTCCTTTGTCAGAAGGCTTCCATGGCAATGCCCTCTGACGGCTATGACGATTCACTTGCACAAAAGCGTAAGCGTATCTATGAAATAAACAAAGAGGCGGCACGCTTTTTCAATTCCTGTCTTTACACCGAAGAGGGGAAAGAGGGACTTGAATATTTCAAAATGCGTGGCTACAAAAAAAGCACAATCACAAAATTCGGTTTAGGCTATGCACCTAATAAGTGGGACGGACTTTTAAAGCATATGAGGCAGAAGGGCTATTCCTACGAGGAGCTTTTTGAAGCAAACCTTGCAAACCGTAGTGATAAGGACGGCAAGGTAAGATTCTACGACTCCTTCCGTAACAGAGTGATGGTGCCCATTATAGACGCAAGGGGTAACGTGGTTGCCTTTGGCGGACGAGTCCTTGACGATAGTAAGCCCAAGTACATCAACTCCTCTGATACCCTTGTTTATAAAAAGAGTTTAGGCGTTTTCGGTCTTAACTTTGCAAAAAATTCAAAGGAAAATACACTTATACTTGTTGAAGGATATATGGATGCTATTTCTCTGCATCAGGCAGGCTTTGACAACGTAATTGCCTGTCTTGGTACGGCACTTACAAGTGAAATGGCACACCTGCTTTCACGCTACTGTGATCAGGTTGTTCTCTCCTATGACGCCGACGAAGCGGGTCAGAAGGCAACTGCAAGAGCAATAGGTATTTTCAATTCAATCGGTATGAAGCTTAAGGTTGTACATTTAAGCGGCGGTAAGGACCCGGATGAAATTTTACGCAATTACGGTCCCGAGCGTTATCGAAGCCTGATTGAAGGTGCGGCAAATGACATCGAATTTGCACTTGTAAGGCTCAAGGGTGAATTTGACCTTGCAACCTCTGACGGAAAAATGAAATTCCTCGAAAAGGCGGCAGAGGTGCTTGCAGGTACACGCAGTCAGATAGCCTGCGATATCTACGCTTCAAGATTAAGTGAAGAGCTCGGTGTTGCAAAGCAGTCAATACTTGTAAGAATTGAACAGCTTTCAAGACGTACTGCAAGGCAGACTGAAAAAAAGCAGTTCCGTGACATTCAGCACAATTCAATGAGTGCCAACACAAAGGCTGCAATGGCTAACGATACGGATATAAGAAGCATAAAGGCAGAGCAGATGCTTATAGCCGCACTTATGAAAAGCCCCGAGCTTTACCGAAAAATGGAAAACGACCTTACCGAAGAGGATTTTTCGGTTGCCGTTTACCGTAAGATATTTTCAGTATTACGGGATAAAATAAAAGATGCGAGAAGCCTTGAGCTTACCTTCTTTTCCCAGGAGCTTACAGCCGAGGAAATGAGTGAGCTTGTGGGTATAGTCAAAAAGCACGAAAGCTTAAGTGTTTCAATCAAGGCTTGTGCCGATTGCTTAAGGGCTATGCGCGAAAGCAAGGAAAAAAAGGCACAGACTCTCTCTTACTCGGAAATGAGTGATGAGGATTTCCTCAATCTCTTTAAAAAGTAAACAATTATTTTAGCATATACGCAAAGAAAGGCAAGGAAGTAACATTATGGAAAGATCAGACAAAAACAATATGCTCAAAGCACTTATCGACAAAGGAAGTGCTGCAGGTAAGCTTACAACAACAGAAATTGATACCGTTGTTATTGAAGCTGATATTGATATGGAGGAAATGGAGAAAATTTACTCCAAGCTTGAAGCACTCGGCGTTGAAATTATTGATGACCTCACCGACGAAAGCATTGAAGAAATTTCCGTGGACATCGACGTTCCCAAGGAATATGACATTATGCTCGGCGATCCCAAAAGCGTAATTGAAGACCCCGTTAAGGTTTACCTTAAGGATATCGGTACAGCAAAGCTTCTTTCATCAGAAGAAGAAATTGAGCTTGCTATCCGTATTTCCAACGGTGACAAAGAAGCAAAGGATATTCTTACAAATTCAAACCTTCGTCTTGTTGTTTCAATCGCAAAAAGATATGTGGGCAGAGGTATGATGTTCCTTGACCTTATTCAGGAGGGTAACCTCGGTCTTATCAAGGCTGTTGACAAGTTCGATTATACAAAGGGCTTCAAGTTCTCAACCTATGCAACCTGGTGGATCAGACAGGCAATCACAAGAGCTATCGCTGACCAGGGCAGAACTATCAGAATTCCCGTTCATATGGTTGAAACAATCAATAAGGTTAAAAAGACAAGCAATATGCTTCTTCATACAAAGGGCAAGGATCCTTCACCTGAGGATATTGCTCAGGAGCTTAAGATGCCTATTGAAAAGGTTCGTGAAATCCTTCGTATTTCACAGGAACCCGTTTCTCTTGAAACACCTATCGGTGAAGAGGAAGACAGCCATCTTGGTGACTTTATTCCCGACGAGGACGCACTTTCACCCGCAGATGCTGCAGCAATGACCTTCCTTCGCACAAAAGTTAACGAGGTTCTTGAAACTCTTACCGCAAGAGAAGCAGAGGTTCTCCGTCTTCGTTTCGGTCTTCGTGACGGCACTCCTCACACCCTTGAGGATGTTGGTAAGGAATTCAATGTTACAAGAGAAAGAATCAGACAGATTGAAGCAAAGGCTTTAAGAAAGTTAAGACATCCCAGCAGAAGTAAACACTTAAAGGATTTATAATAAAATGAGTGCAACATTTTTTGAGAAAATGGATTTCAAAAGCTTTCTGAAGAAAAACTCAGAAAGCGGAATAATAAAAACATCTCAGATTGAGGCATATCTAATAAAAAATAATCTTAAGATGGATCAGCTTGATGATTTGATTAAAGAGTGTAAGCCTGAAATATTGGACGATCTGGCTGAAAAAGACATATACGGAAGGTTCATCAGAGAGGATTATGAAGAGTTTAAAAAAATATCAAAAAATCCCAATAAAGATAATGAACCTTTAGTGATTTTTTTCAAAGATATCAGTTCCATATCTCCGATTTCACCTGCAACGGAAGAGGTTTTAATCAGGAGTCTCAAAATTGATGACAGTGCCCGTGAAAAAATCTTAAATGCATACATTAAGTTTGTTCTTACTTTGATTAAACGATATCAGGCTAAAAGGCCGTTTTTCAATCTCCTGGAGGAAGGCGTAAAAGAGCTTACTGTGGCAGTTGATAAGTATGACTACAAAAGCGGCTTTAAGTTTTCCACATATCTGACATGGAGGCTCAGGGAAAGAATGGTAGCTCCTCTTACCAAAATGCGTAATGAACCCGATATTCCCTTCGGTGAGGTTTTTCCTTATACGTTCAATGATATAATTGATTTCAAGTTTGTACCGTTTATGTTTAACGGAAAAAATCCCGCTGAATATGATATTGAGCCTTCGAAGAACGAAAAAACAAGCCTTGTTATAAAAAAAGCAGCACTTGATGTGCTTACGAAAAATGAAAGTCTTGTAATTAAATTGCGTTGCGGTCTTGAAGGATACAAAAAACATTCCCGTGAGGAAATTGCTCTTAAATATGAAACCACGCCTGAAAGAATCAAAAGAATTGAAGACAGTGCAATCGGTAAGCTTAAGGCAATCAATAAAATGACAGAAGGATCCGATAATAACAAAGCTTCATCCGAATTCAATGATGCAATGGCTTTTATTCGTGCTAATATAAATGCATTACTTGCAACGCTTACGGAAACAGAGGCAGAGATATTGAGGCTTCGTTACGGTCTTGATACCGGAGAAAAGGCCACCCTTGAGTTCGTTGCTGAAAAAATGAATCTTACAATAGAAGAAGTTAAACAAATTGAAGATGAGGCTATAAGAAAGTTAAGAGAAATAAATACAAGAAAAAAATCAGAGGATTTATAATTATGAAAAAAATAAAACAAATTACGGCTGTGCTTCTCTGTGTGCTTACGCTGTTTTCGGTTTTATCAGTTTCAGCGTTTGCGGCAGTAAAGCCGACAAAGCCTACATCACTTACAGCAAGCAACATTAATGCAAATTCAGTAACACTTACCTGGAAGGCAGGTAAAAACGCAACAGGCTACAGAATTTACTATAAGCTTGACGGCAAGTGGAACACTCACAAGGACGTAACGGGCACAAGCTATACCGTTACAGGTCTTCGTGCGGCTAATACTTATGTTTTTGCCGTAAAAAGTCTTCGTAAGGAGTCAGGCAAGGTTGTTCTGAGTGACGCTTATCCCACAGTAAAAGTAACCACGAAGGCTCTTGTTGCCACAAAGCTTACTGCAACAGCGGCTGTTAACAGCATTACACTTAACTGGAACACTGTTGCAGGTGCACAGGGATATATTATCTATCAGTATATCAGCGGTAAATGGAAGGTTATCGGTACTCCCGCAAGCGGTAAAAAAAGCGGTGTTGTAAAAAATCTCAAGCACAACACAAGCTACCGCTTTGTAATCCGTCCTTATACTTTATTAAAAGGAAAAGTTGCTCTCGGACCTGCATCGAATTATCTTACAGTAAAAACCCTTGACCGTAACAAGATAACTGTTGCTAACGGCGGAGTCAATGCTTCTGCAGTAAAGCTCAAATGGTCAAAGGCACCTGATGCTACGGGCTACGGAATATATTCTTATGTAAACGGTGCCTGGAAGGTTGTAAAAACAATTCATTCAAGAGATACCCTTACCTATACTGTTCCTAACCTTACAAGCGATAAAAAGTATCAGTTCCGTATGCGTGCCTTCAAAAAGGTTGGCGCTTCCGTAAAGTGGTATGAGTGGAGCAATACAGTTACTGCAATTACCAATCCTTCCTCAAAGGACCTTAAGGTTACAAGAACAGCAAAGCTTAAGGATACATTTGAAGCTGACAGCTTCACCTTCTCATATAAAATTACCGATAAAAAGTACGGTAATGTACCCGTTACTATAGCTAAAAAAGGTGACTCCTATTACCTTTCATCAAAGGTGAATGAGCTTGAATATACCCTTCTTAATAATGCGGAGGGCTTTTATATCATTCTCAATGAGAGGAAAACCTATGTAAGTGTTCCCGAGCTTTTAAGCGGTGCATTTGATATAAGGGCTTCCGTAAATGAGCTTCTTCCCGGTGTGGGCTGGAGCAGTAAGGCTACAATAGAAACCTTTAACGGAAAAAAGACAGTCTGTGAGACTTTCGTAAATCCCTTAAGAACAGTAACGGTTAAGTATTATTACAAAACAGGAGTGCTTGTCGGAATTAACGAATACGGTATTAACAGCACACTTGTCGAAAGCGCTACGGTTACCGCAATCAAAAACAGCTCAACAGCTTCACTTTTCAGTGTTCCTGCAGGCTACAGTAATATTCTTTATCCCGATGTAGCTCCTGAAATAGGAAAAACATTGACAGATTTAATTTAACATTAAGCCCGACGAGCCTAGTGGTTTGTCGGGTACTTTTTATATAAAATTATTTTAACTTTGCAGGTCTTTCTATTGACAACAAAGCAGATATATTATATAATGCTTAAGTTAATAAACGAGCCGGTGTGTTGGAATTGGCAGACGAGGCGGACTCAAAATCCGTTGGTAGCGATACCGTGCGGGTTCGACCCCCGCCACCGGCACCATGTAAAAAGCCTGATTTGTCTGGTAGACAAATCAGGCTTTTTACAATGATATCCGTTCCTTGCGGAACGGGAGATATATTTTCGATATGATATGGCACTATCGTGCGATGATATATGCCTTCGGTATATGAAGGAACGGATATTATATCATACTTGCAAAGCAAGTATATCATACGGCTTGTCGTATATCATATCGCGGTAGCGATATATCATTGAAAAAATTATAAAATTATGATATAATACCAATGAAAGAAGGTGCTTTTGTGTCTGAAAACAAATTACTCGACTTATCTTTTGAATTCGCAGTTGCCATTGTGAATCTTGTTGACGGTGTAACTGCACCCAAAAGCTCTTATATGATAGATCAGCTTGCAAGATCAGGTACGTCAGTTGGCGCAAATATTCACGAGGCACAATATGCTCAGAGTAAAAAAGACTTTGTTGCGAAATTGGAAATTGCTCTTAAAGAATCCAATGAAACAAGCTATTGGCTTAAGCTGATGTATGAAACTAAAAGAATCGATGTACAAACTTATCAATATACAGAAAAGTTGTGCGGAAACATTCGTAGATTGCTTATCGCTTCTTGCAGAACAGCGAAGGAAAATTCAAAATAAAATTCTATTTGACGAATTTCCTTGAGAAATCCGTCATTTTTTTGCTTTTAATCTGAATATTTATGCAAAAAAACTTTACTTTTAAAGGTTTAAAGTGTATAATAACCGAATAACGCGTCCTTTTAAGGGCAGAAAGAAGGAATTATGAATGAAACATTTACTTAAGCTTCTCGACTGGACACCGGAAGAGATTGAAGATACACTCGACCTTGCTGATAAACTTAAGGCAGAGAAGAAGGCAGGTATCAAGCATCATATTCTTGAGGGTAAAACCCTCGGTATGATTTTCCAGAAATCATCAACAAGAACAAGAGTTTCCTTTGAGGTTGGTATGCACGACCTCGGCGGTAAGCCTCTCTTTCTTTCCTCAAAGGATTTACAGATTGGCAGAGGTGAGCCAGTTCAGGATACAGCAAGAGTACTTTCACGCTTCCTTGACGGTATTATGATCAGAACCTTTGACCAGAAGGAGGTTGAAGACCTTGCAGAGTACGGCTCTATTCCTATCATCAACGGTCTTACAGACTTCTGTCACCCCTGTCAGGTGCTTGCAGACCTTCAGACAATCCGTGAGTACAAGGGCAAGAACATAAAGGGTCTAAAGCTTTGCTATATCGGTGACGGTAATAATATGGCAAACAGCCTTATCGTAGGCTGTATTAAAATGGGTATGAAGGTTGCAATTGCCTGCCCGAAGGGTTATGAACCTGACACTACTGTTGTTGAGTGGGCAAAGGAAAACGGTGACCTTCTTATTACCGAGGATATCATTGAAGCATGCACAGGCGCTGATGTGCTTTATACTGATGTATGGGCATCTATGGGCCAGGAGGGTGAAGCTGAAGAAAGAAAGAAGATTTTCAAGGCTTATCAGATAAACGATGAGGCTGTAAAGGCCTCAAACGAAGGCGTAATGGTGCTTCATTGCCTTCCTGCTCACAGAGGTGAGGAGATTACCGAAGAGGTGCTTGAAGCACACGCAGCGGAAATTTTTGACGAGGCAGAAAACAGACTGCACGCACAGAAGGCAGTTCTTGTTAAATGCTTTACAGAATAATAAAATCCGAAAGCCCTTAATTTATAAGGGTTTTCGTTTTATGTAAATAACTTAAACTTTGTTGAGGGTATAATATGTTAACTATTCTCGTTGTAATTTACGTTGTATTTATTTCTCTCGGGCTTCCCGATTCGCTTTTAGGTGTTGCCTGGCCCGTGCTTCACGGTGAAATGGGTGTGCCTGAAAGCTTTGCATCGGTGATGAGTATAATAATAGGCATTTGTACCGGTGGTGTGAGCTTTGTTTCAGGTACGCTGATAAGAAAATTCGGCACTGCAAGGGTGACGCTTGCTTCAATTTTTGTCACAGCCTTCGGTCTTATAGGAATCAGCCTTTCACCGAATATTGTCCTTATGATAATTTTCAGCATTATTTTAGGTTACGGTGCAGGTGCTATTGATACGGGTGTAAACAATTTTGTTTCCCTTCACTATAATGCATCTCATATGAACTTCCTTCATTGCTTCTGGGGTGTGGGTGTTACCGTAAGCCCCGTTATTATGTCTCTTTTCCTTGGCGGTGAAGAAGGCTCCTGGCGTAACGGCTACCGAGTGGTTGCTCTTTTGCAGGTGCTTATTGCACTTTCCGTTGTGGCCGTTTTGAAAAAGTGGCTCAATGTTGAAAAAAACACAGTTGATTCTGTTGCTGACGAAGAGGAAAAGGAAGAAAAGGGATTTTTTGAAATTATGAAAATCAAAGGAGTTCCCGTAAGCATACTTTCTCTCGGTCTTTATTGCAGCATGGAATTTATGTGCGGTACCTGGGGTGCAACTTATATCGTAAACGTATTTGCTCTTGAACCTGCAGTGGCGGCAAAATGGGTATCACTTTATTATGGCGGTATTATGCTCGGAAGACTTGTTTCAGGCTTTATTGCAACAAAGCTGGGGGATAACAAGCTTATAAAGCTCGGTATTGCTTTTTCAGTTTTAGGAATTGCAATTCTGCTTCTTCCCATAGGTAAGGCTTCTCTCGTGGGCTTTCTTGTTATGGGCTTCGGCTTCGGTCCCATTTTCCCGAGTGTGCTTCACAATATTCCCGAGCGCTTCGGAGTAAAGTATTCCGCTGATATCACGGGATTTCATATGGGCGGTGCTTATATGATAGGCTTCCTTGTGCAATTGGTTTACGGCTTTATGGCAACTTCAACTACCTTTAAAATAACCGGTTATATTCTTTTTGCTCTTTGTGCAGGTCTGTTTTTTGCTAACAGAAGCGCTTTGAGTAAATCTAACAGTTGAAAAAATTATTCCGATATGATATTATCTTTGTAAATAATAAAAAGGAGTAAAAATTATGAAGAAATTATCAAAGCTTCTTGCCCTGACTCTTGCTGTAATTATGGCTCTTTCAGTTATTCCTATGTCTTTTGCGGCAGAGACTGAAAAGTGCCCTATAATTTACATTCCCGGTATTGCTTCAAGTGATCTTTACTATGATGTGAACGATCCTTCAACGCAGGTGACCTTCCCGAGTATTGATGAGGTTAAAAAGATGGTTACTAATGAAATTGTGCCTGCACTTATCGTTTATGCTGCTGATAAGGATGCAGACAAGCTTTCAAAGGTTATCAGCGATCAGTTCAATATCATTTTTGACGGATGGTTTTATGATTCTGACGGTACACCTGTAGGAAATTCAGGAGCAATAGTTAATTATCCCGCTTCAATCGGAAAAAATTCTACAGTAATCTTCAACTGGGACTGGAGAAGTGATCCCTTTGATGCGGCTGCAAAGCTCGCTGATTTTGTTGATTATGTGTGCACAAAATCAGAATGTGATAAGGTTGCTTTTGCTTCTCATTCACTTGGTTCAGTTGTAATTCTTACATACCTTACCGTTTATGGTGACGATAAAATTTCAGGTATTGTTTATGATACACCCGTAGTTGACGGCGTGAATTATATCGGTGATTTTATGGTCGGTGAATTTGAAACCGACGGTGAGGGCCTTGTTAATGCTCTTGTGGGCTTTTTCAGCGCTTCAGAGGATAAGGATCTTGTAGAAAGCTTTATGGATATTTTATCACTTGCAGGTCTTACAAGTGATGTGTCAGGACTTCTCAATTCAGTCATTGATGAAATTGCTCCCGGTATTTACCGTGACACCCTTGTGCCCTTGTTTGCTCGTTGGCCCTCTATATGGGCAATGACTCCCGAAGAGGATGTTTCAGCAGCAATGGACTATGTTTTCTCAAACTATCTTCCCGATGATGAGGCTTCAGCTGCTCTTAAAGGAAAAATTGAAAATTACAACAAGGTAGTAAGAGAAGGCAGAAAAGCAACTCTTCTTGATTTCGACAAAGAGGGCAGAATGGCTGTAATTTCAAGATACGGCTTTATTACTCTTCCTCTTTCTCCTGAATGGGAGGAGGTAGGCGATACAGTTGTTAATACCAAGAGCAGCTCTCTCGGTGCAACTGTTGCATCCTTTGGCGGAACACTTGGCGAAGATTATCTTAACGGTAAGGATGCAAAATATATTTCACCTGACAAGTCAATCGACGCTTCAACATGCCTTTTCCCTGAAAAGACATGGTTTATCAAGAATCTTACTCACGGCAGTACAGTTACTACAAGACCTTTCTATTCATCCTTGCTTTTCGGTGAAGAGGAAGCAACCTGCGATAATTTCAGTCTTGCACGCTTTACCGCATTTGATGAGGAAAAGGGTATAGTTACCGATGATAACAGCAAGCCCGAGGAAATTAAAGAAAAATCACCTCTTGAAAAACTCTTCAGCTTACTCAAGGCATTCTTTGCCAAGATTATCAGCATTTTTAAGAAAAAATAAATGACAAATAAAGTACAGAGTCACGGAAATTTTTATTCCGTGGCTTTGCTTTTTGTAGCCGTAAGTATTGAAAAGTCGGGGTTTTTACTGTATAATATTTATTTAGATTTTATAGTTTTGGGAGATAGTCAGATGAGTAAAAAAATTATTGTTGTCGGTGCAGGTGCGGCAGGACTTATGGCATCGGGTATCGCAGGTGAAAACGGCGCAGATGTCCTTCTTATTGAACGCAATGACAGAGTCGGCAGAAAGGTTATGATTACCGGTAAAGGACGCTGTAACATAACAAATAACTGTACCCTTGTCAATGACCTTATTTCCTCTGTTCCTACAAACGGCAGATTTTTATACGGTGCTTTTTCACGCTTTATGCCAATTGATACAATTGAATTTTTTGAGGATATGGGTGTTCCGGTTAAGGTTGAACGCGGTAACAGAGTTTTCCCTGAAAGTGACAAGGCGGTTGATGTTGTTGATGCTCTTAATTCCTTCAGTCAGGACAGCGGTGCAAAGCGTATCAAAGGCAGAGTAACGGAGCTTATGATTTCCGACGGTGAAATTAAGGGCGTTAAGCTTGAGGACGGTACGGAGCATTTTGCTGATGCTGTAATCATAGCAACCGGCGGTGCATCTTATCCGCTTACAGGCTCAACGGGTGACGGTTATACCCTTGCAAAGCAAGCGGGGCACACCGTAACAGAGCTTAAGCCTTCCCTTGTACCTCTCGTTTGTCATGAAGGTTTTTGTATGGATTTGCAGGGCCTTTCCCTTCGCAATATTGAAATCACTGTCCTTGACAGCGAAAGCTACAAGGAAATTTACAAGGACTTCGGTGAAATGATTTTTACACACTACGGTGTGTCGGGTCCCGTTATTTTAAGTGCAAGTGCCCATATGAAAAATATGAAGCCGAGAAAATATGAGGTGCATATAGACCTTAAACCGGGACTTACTTATGAACAGCTTGACAAACGCATTCAGCGTGATTTTCTTGAAAATGCAAACAAGAATTTTATAAATGCACTTGATGCACTTCTTCCCAAAAAGATTGTTCCAGTTATTGTAAAGCTTTCAGGCATCAAGCCATCAACAAAGGTTAATCAGGTAACAAAGGAACAGAGAGGTTATCTTGTAAACATTCTTAAGGACCTGAAGGTTACGGTTAACGGTTTCCGTCCCATCGAGGAAGCTATTGTTACTTCGGGCGGTGTAAGTATTAAGGAAATTGACCCCAAGTCAATGGAATCAAAGCTTTGCAAGGGTCATTACTTTGCAGGTGAGGTAATTGACGTTGACGCTTATACGGGAGGCTTCAACCTGCAGATTGCCTTTTCAACGGGCAGACTTGCAGGGGAATCAGCAGCAGAATAATGAATAACAAGGAGAATGAAAATGAAAGTTATCAATGTAGCAATTGACGGTCCTGCAGGTGCAGGAAAAAGCACAATTTCACGCAAAGCAGCTGCCGAGCTCGGTTACATTTATATTGATACGGGTGCTCTTTACAGAACAGTCGGTCTTAATGCGTTAAGGCTCGGTGTTGACATTCAGGATGACGATGCCGTTATCTCAACTCTTACTGATGACCTTAAGGTTGAGCTTAAATTTATTGACGGTGAGCAGAGAATGTTCCTGAACGACGAGGACGTTTCAACCGATATCAGAACTCCCGAGGCATCAATGGCAGCTTCAAGAGTTTCTGCTGTTCCTAAGGTAAGACAGTACCTTTTCGACTTGCAGAAGAATCTTGCAAAAAACAACAACTGCATTATGGATGGCAGAGATATCGGTACAGTTGTGCTTCCCGATGCTGATGTTAAAATTTTCCTCACAGCTTCACCGGAGGCAAGAGCTGAAAGACGCTACAAAGAGCTTCTTGAAAAGGGAATGGAAGCAACCTATGAGGATGTACTTGCCGATATGGTAAAGCGTGACTACGATGACTCACACAGGGCAATTGCTCCCCTCAAGCAGGCTGACGATGCAATTTTATGTGACACAAGCGGAAATGAGCTTCAGCAGTCAATTGATTTAATAATAAGAACAATTAAGGAAAATATATAAGTACAGTTTATTTTAAAGAGTTGATTTGATTGTACTTTGATTATTCCCGTTTGAAAAAATATCACACATATTCTGCGGTAAAGCCTATTATAAAGGTGCTGTCCCATATCGTATATTCAAGTGAATGTATAGGCAGGGAAAACGTGCCCCGTGAGGGAAAACTGATAATTGCATGTAATCACATCGGCACACCTGACCCTGCGTTCATTGTTGCTAATTGTCCCAGAAGGGTGCACTTTATGGCAAAGAGCGATATTTTTGAAAAAAAGTTTTTCGCGGAGTTTTTTACTCGGATGAATGCCTTTCCCGTTGTTAGAAAATCTGCTGACAGAAAGGCATTAAGGTACGCCTTGGAGATACTTGATAATGATTGGGTGCTTGGAATTTTTCCCGAGGGCAGACGGGTGCGTGACAGCGAAAGTGTTTCGCCCGTTGACGGACTTTCCGGTGTAGGCTATCTTGCAAGGGCTTCCGGTGCGGATGTGCTTCCGTGTTGTCTTTACCGTATACCCGGCGACGGAAAATTTCGCCCGAAGGTGGTTGTGATATTCGGTGAGGTTATAAAAAACTTTGACCTTGGCTTTGAAGGGAAAAACAAATCCGAGGAAGTAAAAAAAGCTTCAAAAATAATAATGGATGAAATCAAGGCTTTGTGGACCAAGGCTAATGAAGGTGAAAACAATGCAACTTGAAACAGCAAAAACAGCAGGCTTTTGTTTCGGTGTGAACAGAGCTGTCAAAATACTCAATCAGAAGCTCGATGAGGGCAAAAAGGTCTGCACTCTCGGGCCTATTATCCATAATCCTCAGGTTATTGAGGACCTTGAAAAAAGGGGAGCACGTATCATCGAAAAGCCGGAGGATACACCCGAAGGCTTTGAGGTTGTTATCCGTGCCCACGGAGTTACAAAGCAGGTGATTGAGGAGCTTGAGGAAAGAGAAATTCTTTACACCGACGCAACCTGTCCCTATGTTATAAAGATTCATAAAATCATCAAGGAAAATTCGAAAGAGGATAACATAGTTCTTATTGCAGGTGATGAAAAGCATCCTGAGGTTTGCGGATTCAGAAGTCATTGCAAGGGTGCCTCCTTTGTGTTTAAAAATGAAGAGGAGCTTTTGAAAATCCTTGAGGAAAACAATAATTTTGCTTCAAAAGAAATAATCATTGTTGCACAGACAACTTTTTCCGTAAAAGAGTGGAAAAAATGCGGAAAAATTCTTCAAAAAGTATGTACAAATCCGATTTCTTTTGATACAATATGTAAAGCTACCCAAAATCGGCAGGACGAAGCAGAAATGCTTTCAAAAAGAAACGATGTAATGCTTGTAATCGGCGGCTTGTTCAGCTCGAACACCGTGAAGCTTAAAAATGTCTGTGAGCATAATTGCAGAACACATCTTATCGAAAGACCTGAGGAGCTTTTAAGCCTGAATTTTGAAGGTTGCGAAAAAATTGGTATAACAGCGGGTGCATCAACACCTGCACGTATAATAAAGGAGGTTGAAGTCATTATGACCGAAAACTTTAATGACAACAAAATTACAAAGGAGACGCAGGATCAGGAGCTGTTCTTTGCAGCCGTTGATAGCATTGACGATACAAGTGACAACCCCAACGTTGTTGGCATTGTTGTAGGCATTGCCCCCAACGAGATTCAGGTTGATATTGGCAGAAAGTATGCCGGTTTTATCCCCGTTGAAGAGTACAGCAACGATCCCACAGCGGATCCCGCAAAGGAGCTCAAGATTGGTGACGAGCTCAACCTCATTATCATGAAAACAAATGATAATGAAGGCACTATGAAGCTTTCCAAGCGTCTTTACGACAGAAGAGCTTCATGGAAGAACATTGTTGCTGCAAAGGAAGCTGACGAAATTGTTGAAGCTGTTGTTGCAGAAGCAGTAAGAGGCGGCGTTATCTGCTACCCCATGGGCGCAAGAGTATTCATTCCCGCTTCACAGACAGGCCTTGCAAAGGACGAAGACCTTGCACAGCTTGTTAAGACAACCGTTAAGTTCAGAATCATTGACCTTGACGAGCAGAAGAAGAGAGTTGTTGGCTCAATCCGTGCAGTTCTCAGAGAAGGGCGCAAGGAAGCTGCAGATGCTTTCTGGGCAAATATTGCAGAAGGTCAGGAATTCACAGGTACTGTTAAGTCACTCACCAACTACGGTGCATTCGTAGATCTCGGCGGCGTTGACGGTATGGTACATATCTCAGAGCTCTCATGGAAGAGAATCAAGCATCCTTCAGAAATCGTTAACGTTGGCGACAGCGTTAAGGTATTTGTTAAGGCTCTCGACGCTGAAAAGAGAAAGATTTCT
>JAZRFT010000012.1:0-20521 GCA_045643805.1 Acutalibacteraceae bacterium | reverse complement strand
GCTCTTGGGGTCGTTGGGAATGGTGTTTTTGTTTGTTGTGAGGTGTACCTCGTCAAGACGTGCCTCAAGCTCCTTTCCTGAAAGGTCAAACTTACGAAGGTCAAGAAGCATAAGGTGGTTGTCAGTACCCTTTGAAACAATGTCAACGCCCTCTTCCTGAAGACTCTGACAAAGAACTGCGGCATTTTTAACAACCTGAGTTGCGTAAGCCTTGAAGTCGTCGGAAAGTGCTTCACCGAAAGCAACTGCCTTTGCGGCAATTACGTGCATAAGAGGTCCGCCCTGTGTGCCGGGGAAAACAGCCTTATCAATAGCCTTTGCGTATTCCTCTTTGCAGAGAATCATACCGCCACGGGGACCGCGGAGAGTTTTGTGAGTTGTGGTTGTAACAACATCTGCATAGGGAACGGGTGAGGGATGAACACCTGCGGCAACAAGGCCTGCAATGTGAGCCATATCAACCATAAGGTAAGCGCCAACCTCGTCTGCAATTTCTCTGCAACGGGGGAAGTCGATGATTCTTGAATATGCACTTGCACCAACAACAATCATTTTAGGCTTGCACTCGAGTGCAATTTCTCTCATTTTATCGTAGTCGATAGTTTCGGTAACATCGTCAACGCCGTAAGGAACAATGTTCCAGTACTTACCTGAAATGTTAACGGGTGAGCCGTGGGAAAGGTGTCCGCCCTGGGAAAGATTCATACCCATTACGGTGTCACCGGGCTGTAAAAGTGCAAAGAAAACGGAAAGGTTTGCGTTTGCACCTGAATGAGGCTGAACGTTTGCATGTTCTGCACCAAAGAGTTTTTTTGCTCTTTCTCTTGCAATTTCCTCAACCTCATCAACGCAATGGCATCCGCCGTAATAACGTTTTCCGGGATAGCCCTCGGCATATTTATTTGTAAGCACGCTGCCTGCTGCAAGAAGCACAGCCTTTGAAACAATATTCTCCGAAGCAATAAGCTCAATAAAGCTCTGCTGACGTTCAAGCTCCTTATTGCAGGAAGCGAAAACCTCGCTGTCATATTTTTCAAGTTCGTTAAAATAGTTAAGCATCTTAATTCTCCTTTTATAAATTAGCTATCTTTTTAATACTAACACGAAAGGCAAATAAATGTCAACAACAAACACCTTCAAAAGCATTTTTGGCGGCAGGAAGGTTGTTTATTCTTCAAGGCAGAGTGTCCTGACCTTCCCCGCAAAAAAGACCGTCGGATGAACCGACGGTCTTTAAATTGGGTTATTTAATCGTAGGAGCAATATAGATTTTGAAGATGTTGAAAATCACCTTAAGAATCTTTATCATTATTTCAATGAATGACGTAAGAGTTTCGTCCTTCTCCTCTTGGGTGGGAGCTTCAGGCTCAACATATTCTGTGTTGACATCACCCTGGGCAATATCCTTCTGAATTGCAATGGAGTCAACCTTTTCGCTGCCGTTTTCAGTAACCTCGTAAGCGTCAAAGTAAAGCACACCGTCAACAATTCTTATTGCGGAATACATGGGATAGTCAACGGAGAGAATCTTGTCACCTCTGGGGAAGTACTTATCTGTAAGGGTAACATCGTTCTGAATGTAGGTTTTTACACCTGCTGTGCCTGAAATCACATAGGTTGTACCCTCGGGCTGAATCTGTGCCCTGTAAACACCACCGTCATAGTTGAGGTAAACCTTGTCGTAGGGAGTAAGAGCATTGTTATCAAGGGAGCCCGTTCTCATATAAACGTGGTCGTGTCCCTGGAATACCATATCAATGCCAAGATCAGGCATAAGTGCTCCGAGCTGTGCACGCATTGCAACAACATCGTCATCAGCATAGTGTGAGCCCTGGGAGTAAAGTGCCTTGTGGAGCATTACAAACTTCCACTGTGCGTTACTGCCGAGCATATCAGCTGTAAGCCAGTCAACCTGCTCTGCGGAAAGGGATTCATCCGCTGCAAGGTCGTTTGTGTTGAGCACGGCAATGTGAACATTGTTATAATCAAAGGAATAGTAAGCACCGCTTGCTGTATCCTGCTCGGGCATATTGGGAAGAACGAAGTTGTTAACAGTAGCGTTTGTACCCATACCCTCGTGATTACCTGATGCAGGCATCATGTAGGTATCCATAAGGTAATCCGAGCCGGTGTTGAACATCCATGCCCACTGCTTCTGATTGTCACCGTGATCTACAAGGTCACCGCTGTTGATGATGAAGTCAGCATCGGGATGCTCGTTGAAGGCGCTTTCAAGCACCTTTACCCAGGCACGGTTGTACTGTCTTTCATTCTGTGACTGGGGGTCGGTAACGTGAAGGAAGGTAACGTCATTGCTGCCGTCGGCAACTCTTACCTTACCCGTTTCACTCCACCAGCCCTTTTCGGCGTCACCCACACGGTAGTAGTAGGTTGCCCCCTCTTCAAGTCCTGTAAGAGTAACGGTGTGGCGGTTCATCGGGAATTCATATGTAATAAAGCCGATAAATCCAAGGTCAATACCGGGATAGGAGCGTGTAACGGCTTCGGTTTTAACCTCAACGCCCTGTGTTGCCTCGCCTGTAAATTCAGGCTCGCTGTCAGCCTTGTAAATTTCAATGTCGCCGCCAACCGTTGACTTTGAGAACCAGCTAATATATGCACTCTCGTTCTTCTTGTCACCGAGAGTTACGCTGACCATTGTGGGAAGGCGGTAGTTTTCACGGGTTACGGGTACTTCAACGGGAAGTGAGTTGTACTTGATGTTATAGTCACCCTTATTGGTGGGATTCACATCTGTGTTAAAGTCAGTAAGCACATAAGCCACAAAAATGCCGAGGGATTCAAACTGACTTTCCGTAAGGTATTTTTTCATAAGGAGCTGGTCGAGTACATCGTAGAGATCCTTCCAGGGAAGAATTTCAAGAGCAAATACGGTATTGACCAGATTCATATAAGTAAAGTCACCGCGAAGCACATAGTAAAGGAGATAGTTCACACCTTCGCCGAGACGCTTTGAAAATTCGTCATCAGCAAGGAGCTTATCAACGCGGATTTCAAGCTTTGCAAGGATGCTGTCCTCGATAAGGTCGTGGAGGAGCACATCAACAACAAGGTCGAAGAAGCCGTGGAAGGTGTCGCCCTCATCAAAGTTTTTGATTGTGTCCTGCATAAACTCATCGTCGCTGATGTCCTCGTTACCGCCTGTCCAGTAAACAAGGGTTGAAAGCACGGCATCGCCGAGAGTACCGGGCTTTTCGGGATTGCCGAAGCCGAAGGTATCAATGAACTTTGTGCAGGGAACGGTTGAAACCTGATAATTCACAAGCTTGTAGATAATATCCTCAAGCAATGCGTAAAGAGCATCGCTGTCGGCAATATAAAGGTCATATACCTGGCCGAGAAGATCATCGATAAACCACATAAGATTTTCGACGCTGAAAATGTTGTAGCCTCCAAGCTTAATGCCGTCACCTAAAATGGGAGCAAGCAGGTCACCGAGGATTTTTTCAAGGTCGATATCCATAGTTTTAAGGAATTCGCCTACACTGCCGCTTGCCTTGATATCCTCAACAAAACCGCCGAGGTAGCTTTTAACAATACCCATAAGGAATTCAGCACAGTCGGGAGCACCGTTTTCACTTGTAACACCGCCGAAGCAAAGGGCAAATGCCTTGTACTTGAAGCTGTTTTTGTCGTAGGTAACACCGTCAAAGGTGAAATTCTTTGCATCGTCAAAATCAACGGAGTTAACCTCGATTTCACTTTCACCGCTCTTGTATGATGAGAGCGTGATTTCACGGTAGGTGTTGGGGTAACCGGTTACGGAAGTAGTTTCAATATCGTAAAGCACTTCACCGTCATCGTTGATTACACTTGATGTATCATCGGTATGAAGGTGACCTGTAAATGCATAGTGAATACCCCAGGAAGCAAAAAGCTCTGCCTTGTTCATATAGTCGTTAAGGGGGAAGGCAAAGGTAATGGAGGGCTCAACCTCCATATGTGCAGAAAGGCTGTGATGCACCATAATCATAGGCACCTTACCTGCGGCAACAGCCTCATCAGCCATAGCCTTGATCCACACCATAAGCTCATCACTTATCATACCCTCGGTTTTGTATTCTCTTGCTTCGTCAAAGCTGTAAATACAGCTGTCAATAACAATAAGTCTGTAATCATCGCCAAGGTCTGCCGCATAGGAAAGCTGACCGGGAACATTGTCACCCTTCTTTGCATATTCATTTACGGCAAGGTCGTAGCCGAGGTCTGCGTAAACCTCACGGAATTCATCGACAGTAATTGATCTGCCCTGCTCCTCAACGCCGTTTTCAAAGGTTGTGGCTCTGGGAGAGTTGATATCGTGGTTACCGTTGATTACAAGGAACTCAAGACCGTACTTTTCCTCATATTCAAGGAAGATTTTTGCAAGCTCTGTGTGAGCCTCGTATTCGCTGTCCTTTGTAAGGTCACCGGGCACAAAAACATACTTAAGCTGCGGATTTCTCGCAACCATTGTGTCAAGTGCAGTCCTTACAATAGCGTCGGAGTGACGGTAAAGCTTACTGCCCATAGAACAGTAATCAAGCCACGCCTGACAGTTATTTCCCGTAAGGCTTTCGGGATAATAATGGGGGTCGGACATCACTGCAAACTGAAGCTCCGACTTTTTTTCGCCGAAATCAGCCTGTGCATTTATTGCAACAGAGCAGACGGAGAAAACCATCATAATGCTGAGTAAAAGAGCAAGTGCCTTTTTTAAAGTTTTCATATCTGTACCTCCTGACAGAAATTATCAGGATAATTATAGCACAAATTAAAACAAATTTAATATAAATAATAATTGTTAAAGATTTTTGTCACCTTGCACAAAGTAAGTTCATTTATTATAAGCAAATTTAATAAAGGTTTTTCGGGAAATTATGGCACAAAAAATTATATTGTGTTATAATATGTCAGCTGACAAAAATCTTAATCAGGAAGGTAAAAAAATGAAAGAAAATAAAATGGGCGTTATGCCTATAAAAAAGCTTGTTATTTCAATGAGCCTGCCAATGATGATATCTATGCTCGTCCAGGCACTTTACAATGTTGTTGACAGTATTTTCGTTTCCCGCGTGTGTGAGGACGCCCTTACGGCTGTTTCCCTCGCCTTCCCCGTGCAGAACCTTATGATTGGTGTTGCAACGGGTACAGGTGTCGGTATCAATGCGCTTCTGTCACGCTCCCTCGGTGAAAAGAATTACGAAAAGGCAAACAAAATTGCCGCAAACGGTATTTTACTCGCTCTTTTAAGCGGCTTTGCTTTTATGCTTTTCGGCATTTTCGGTACAAAGATATTCTTTGCAGGTCAGGTTAACACAAGCAGTCCCATTTACACCTACGGTGTTGACTACCTTTCCGTTGTATGCTTCTTCTCCTTCGGCGTTTTCGGTCAGGTAACCTGCGAAAGACTTATGCAGGCAACGGGTAAAACTACCCTTTCTATGTTCACCCAGCTTACGGGTGCAATAATCAACATCATTCTTGACCCTCTCTTTATCCTCGGTATCGGGCCCTTCCCCCGCCTTGAGGCAAAGGGTGCCGCCATTGCAACGGTTATCGGTCAGATTGCCTCCTGCATCATCGGTCTTATACTCAACAAGTGCTGCAACAAGGAAATTCATCTTTCCTTCAGAAAATTCAGACCCGATTTCAGAATCATCACCGAAATTTACAAAATCGGTGTTCCCTCAATCATTATGGTTGCCATCGGCTCCTTTATGACCTTCTTCCTTAACAAGATTCTTCTTGCCTTCAGCTCCACAGCGGCAGCTGTTTTCGGCGTTTACTTCAAGCTTCAGTCCTTTATCTTTATGCCCGTTTTCGGTCTTAACAACGGTATCATCCCCATCATCGCCTTTAACTACGGAGCAAAAAACCGTGACCGCATAATAAAAGCAATACGCTTTTCCTGCGTAATTGCCGTTGCAATTATGACCTTCGGTACTCTACTGATGTGGCTTTTACCCCAGCAGATGCTCATGCTCTTTGACGCAAGTGAGGATATGATGTCCATCGGCGTCCCCGCCCTTCGATATATAAGCCTCAGCTTTGTGCTTGCAGCAGTCAACATCAACTTTGGTGCTTCCTTCCAGGCCCTCGGCAAAAGCTACTATTCAATGATTGTATCCTTTGCCCGTCAAATTGTTGTGCTGCTTCCCGTAGCTTATCTGCTTTCGAAAACAGGAGTAGTAAGCAATGTATGGTTTGCCTTCCCCATTGCGGAAATCGCCTCACTTGCAGTAACGCTGATTTTCTTTGCGAATATCTGTAAGAAGCTTATAAATAAAATAGGAACGGTATGAACTAAAGGAGCTGTTGCGCAAAACAACAGCTCCTTTGTTAATATTATTTTATTTTCTGTCACAAAAATATTTACTCTTCATTTTTTTCAAGATATGCCACATATTCATTGTAAACAGCTCTGTTTTCGTCTGTCAAATCTGACAGCTCGGCCTTGTCAACAAAGGGGTACGGGATGTGCTTATGAAAATCGTGCGCTTTATCAAAATTACGGTACATTAATGCAAAACTATCCAAGGGTATTATGTAGCCTTCTTCGCCCTGAAAACCGACATTATCCCAGTTCACTCCATAATGTATGCTTCCGTCCGTATCCCGATATCTTACTAAATCCTTATATCCTACAAATGCAGGGAACCTGATATCCGTATTAGTCATGCACAAACGCTCACATTTAAAGCACATACCGTCACAATTATGAAAATTCCTTTCGCTACGGACAGTCATTCCGCATATTTCTTTATTACGGTTCAGTGTACAGCTTCCCGCAAAGTCTTCACCAAATTTATCTTTATCACTGTCATACACTTTGCGTTTGACGATTTCATATTTTGCACTCACATCGGGCTTTAAGGAATACTCGTTGTAAAACTCATCAATTAAACTGACTGCAGATGAAAAGGATTTGCAAATATATCTTTCATCAAAGGCATCAGGTGTGTTTTTTATATGAAGTTCAAAAACATAATCGGGAACATTACATTGCAGCTGTTGTAATCCGCTTTCCAGCTCATCAATGAGAAAATTTATATATGAACATATATTCTCATCATCGACTACCGAGAGCATTGTTTTAAGCAGAAATAATCTGCTGTCATATTTTTCAACAAAATCATAAATAATTTTCAAAAGCTCAACAGGTTGAAAAACAGTTTGCTCTTTTTCAACAGCCTTCTTCAAAGAAACAGATTTGATATGTTCTACTACTATTTTCTGAAAATCAACATAATTCATATAAGCACCACATTTTATTAAAATAAGTAAGATTACAACAGCGTAAAAATGCTGCCCGTAAAATTTATTTGAAAATATTTCCTTTAAGATAATTATACCATACACCCAACCTCAATTCAATATATCACTTAAAGTTGTCGCACCAAAAAATATAATACAGCCATGCCTTAAGCGTTCAGCTTTTAACCTCGTATTTTCCGCATCAGCTTACACCACAACGCAACAGAGCTATTAAGAAAAATTAAAAATGCAACATTTATCTTTATTTTTGTTTCATTTCATTGTATTATAATTTTACAGAAAAGCAACACTTATCTGCTTTCTGTCTGAATTCAACAACTTCTGATTCTCTAATATCTGTAAACCCTCGGCTGTGGATTTTTCCGCAGCCGAGGGCTTTTGTGTTGTTTTATTTGCAATACGTTGTCAAAAACGGCTGTCGAGAACGGTGCCGTTATCGACAGTCGGAATTCTGTGACTTGTAGTAATTCATAAGACATCCCTCAAGGATGATTGTCTTTTCCTCCTCGGTAAGACCCTTGACGTAAAGGGTGATATCCTCAACGCCATCCTTGGTGATTACCTTTGCAGGGATTTCCTCAACTCCGTTTTTGATTTTTTCACGGATGCCGGGAACAAAAACATAATCACCGTCAGCGTAATTGAATTCTCTGTCCTTATCAATTGTAAAGGGAAGAATACCCCAGTTGATGCAGTTACTGCGGTAACGCTTTGTCGCAAACTCGTAGCAGATGTTACCGAAGCCGCCAAGCACCTTCTGGCAGGAAGCCGCCTGCTCTCTTGCACTTCCGTCACCGGGACGGCAGGCAAATACGCAGGAGCCGAACTGTGTATGCTTTGCTGTTTCAGCGCTGTTGTCTGTCACCTTTGAAAGCACTTCTATTACCTCTGCACTTTCGCTTTCTCTTCTCATCTTTTCCTCGGCGGCAACAGCCTTTGCTCTGCCTACGTATTCGGGAATACGGCGTGAAAGAGCAAACTCCGCAAGCCTTAAGGGATTTGAACGGTAGGAAGAGGTTTCACCTGAGGGGATAAGCTCGTCAGTTGTAGTAACATCGTCGTGGATAACAGCCGCTAATTTGAGAAGAAGATTTTCTTCAAGCTCATACATTGCAGGCCAGTCGGTGATATTGGGGCCGAGCTTAAGCTCATAGTCTGCATCAGCCTTGCCGAAGCCTTGATATACTCTCTTTTCGTAAATGCCCTTTTCAAAGGTGTATTCCTTATTATATTCGGGAATTTCCACATCTGTTGCGGCGGTGAGTACACCCTTGTTCAGTGCCGTTGCGGCAATTGAACGGGTATCCATAAGAGCAACGGAAGCAAGCTGACCGTCAGAGGGCTTACTGCCTTCACGGTTGGGGAAGTTACGGGTTGTGTGACGGATTGAAAGACCGTTATTTGCAGGCACGTCACCTGCACCGAAGCAGGGACCGCAGAAGCAAGGCTTGAATACTGCACCTGCTTCAAGAAGCTTACCCTGAACACCGTTTTTGATAAGTGCAAGGTTAACGGGTGTGCTTGAGGGGTAAACTGAAAGGTTGAAGTAACCGTCACCGATGTCCTTGCCCTCAAGAATAGCGGCGGCCTCGCAGATGTTTTCGAACATACCGCCTGCACAGCCTGCGATGATGCCCTGATCCACAAGGATTTTGCCGTCTTTGATTTTATCCTTAAGGCGGAAGTCGACCTTATCACCGAACTGGGCCTTTGCAGCCTTTTCAACCTCGTAGAGGATTTCGGGATTCTGCTGAAGCTCGTGAACGGTATAAGCATTTGAGGGGTGGAAGGGAAGGGCAATCATGCTTTCGATTTTGCTTAAATCAATGCGGATTGCCATATCATAATAAGCAACCTTTTCAGGCTTCATTTCCTTATATTCTTCGGGTCTGCCGTGGGTAATAAAGTATTCCTTAACCTTTTCGTCTGTTTCCCAGATTGAGGAAAGACAGGCGGTTTCCGTTGTCATAACATCAATACCGATACGGAAATCCATTGAAAGATTTTTTACACCGGGGCCGACAAATTCAAGCACTTTGTTTGTAACAAGTCCCTTTTTGAAAACTGCACCGCAAAGGGCAATCGCAACGTCGTGAGGGCCTACACCCGGACGGGGTGCATTTTCAAGGTAAACAAGCACAACCTCGGGAGGATTTACGTCCCAGGTGTTAGAAAGAAGCTGTTTTACAAGCTCGGGACCGCCCTCACCTACTGCCATTGTGCCGAGTGCACCGTAACGGGTGTGGCTGTCAGAGCCGAGAATCATTTTACCGCAGCCTGACATCATTTCTCTTGCATACTGATGAATAACAGCCTGGTTTGCAGGCACATATATACCGCCGTACTTTTTAGCCGCGGAAAGACCGAAAACGTGGTCATCCTCATTGATTGTGCCGCCTACTGCACAAAGGCTGTTGTGACAGTTTGTCATTGCATAGGGAATGGGGAAAGCCTTAAGTCCGCTTGCTCTTGCTGTCTGGATAATACCTACATAGGTAATATCGTGGGAAATGAGAGCGTCGAATTTGATTCTCATTTTCTCATCGTCGGGTCTTGTGTTATGAGCGTTGAGGATTGAATAGGCAAGGGTGCCGTTTCTGTCCTCACGGGGAGAAAGTCCCATTCCTTCAAGCTGAGCCTTCTGCTCCTGCTTTGTTCCGTTTATGAGTGTTCTGCCTTCTACAAGGTGAACACCGTTATTTATAATTTCAAGCATATACTACATCCTTTCCAAAAGGTATCTTCAATCTACGCTCGCAGAGCGCTACTGACTACTTTCACCTGCGGTAAACCCAATTTATCTCCGCAAAGTATCTCTTGTCAATTCCTGCAAGGCCTTCCTCACCGATACGGAATGCCCAGTTTTCCTCACTGGTGCCGGGAATGTTCATTCTCGCATCCTTACCGTAGCCGCACATATCCTGAACGGCAACAATAGCAATTTTTGAGCTTGAGCGCCACACAGCTTCAATCACGGCACGGCAGGACGGACTGTAATGACCGCCCTCACCCCAGTTGTTACCACCGAAGCAGCAATAACGAAGAGCAAAATTCCTTTCACTTTCGCTTGCATCCCACAGCCAGCCGAGGATTGTGTTGTTATCGTGAGTGCCTACATAGGCAACGCTGTTAATCGGATAATTGTGGGGCAAATGTGTGCTGTCACCACCCGGGTCAAAGCCGAACTGTATAACCCTCATACCCGGGAAATCAGTATCCTCAAGGAGCTTCACAACATCCTCGCCAAAGGTTCCGAGGTCCTCGGCAACAATGGGAAGGTTTACAAATTCATCCCTGAAGGCCTCGAAAAGCTTTATGCCGGGGCCGTCTATCCACTCACCGTTTTTAGCGGTTTTGCTTTCTGCAGGAACTGCCCAATAGGAAGCAAAGGCACGGAAGTGGTCAATTCTGACCATATCAAAAAGCTTAAGAGAATGGGCAAGACGCTTTTTCCACCAGGCAAAGCCGTTCTTTTCCATTTTATCCCAATCATAAAGAGGGTTGCCCCAGAGCTGACCGTCCTCGGAAAAATAATCGGGCGGTACGCCTGCCACAAAGGAGGGTGCAAGGCTCTTTTCGTTTATCTGAAACTCCCCTCTGTTTGACCAGAGGTCTGCACTGTCACGGCTTACATAAATTGGCATATCACCCATAAGCTCAATGCCGATGCTGTTTGCATACGCCTTAAGTGCCCTGAACTGGGTGAAGAATACATACTGTGCAAAAATATAAAAATCTATTTCATTTTTATGCTTATCCTTAAGCTTAAGTGCATTTTCATATTTTACATATTCCTCAGGCCAGTCCCACCAGGGCTTAAGCTCAAAGCAATCCTTAAGTGCCATAAAATAGGCATAGGGAAGCACCCATTCATTCTGTGAGGCAAAAATATCAACAACCGCCCTTGTATCGTTGTCAAGACGGCTGAATGCCCTGCGAAGGGTAAGAAGCCTTTTTTCAAAAGCAAAGCTGTGATTTGAAGTATACTTTGAGCCGCTGTACTCGTTTTCCTTAAGCTCGTCTTCTGTAATAAGTCCGCTTTCAAAAAGCAGATAAGGATCAATAAGTGCAAGGTTGCCTGCAAAGGCACTGTTTGAGCAATAGGGTGAGCCGCTCATATCAACGGGATTAAGGGGTAAGGTCTGCCAAAGAGAAAAGCCCATTTCCTTAAGGCTTTGTGCAAAGGCTTTTGCTTCCTTGCCCATTGTACCCGTTGCATATTTTCCCGGCAGGCTTGAAATGTGCATAAGCACGCCGCCGCATCTTTTTTTGTTCATTGGTTTCACTTCCGTTTATTACAAACTTAATTATGTATTATACATTATAATATACTGCGGTTGCAATAGTTTTTTATAAACAGATGTATATTTGTATAATTTTTCGTTTTTTATGTATATTTTTGCTGTTTTTCTATTGACAAGCCCGCTTTAGCGTGCTATAATCCCCTCAATATATAAATACCCCTGTGAAGCTTTCTGAATTTTCACAAAGACAGAAAGTGAAGGGAACTCTGGAGAATCCCGTGGCTTTCAGTTGACGGGTGCCGAAGGTGTAAGGCGCAAGCTGAATCTCTCAGGCAAAAGGATAGAGTCAATATACGTGCATAAAAGCTTACTTTTTTGCATATTGATTTTCCGGAGTTGCTGTTTATATAGCAACTTATTTTTTATTTTATGGCGGTTAAAAACCGCAAGGAGGACAAAAAATGGACGCATTACTCAAGATTGTGCAGACAATCAACATGTACCTCTCCGATTACATTCTTATCATTCTCTTAATCGGTGCAGGTCTTTATTTCACCGTAAGAACACGCTTTGTTCAGGTTCGCTGCTTCGGCGAGGGTATGAAGCAGGTGTTCGGCGGAATGTTCAAAAAGGACAAAAACTCAGGCATCAACTCCTTCCAGGCTCTTGCAACTGCAGTTGCAGCCCAGGTTGGTACAGGTAACATCGTAGGTGCCTGCGGTGCTATTCTCGTAGGCGGCCCCGGTGCTATCTTCTGGATGTGGATTATCGCATTCTTCGGTATGGCAACAATCTACGCTGAAGCAGTTCTTGCTCAGGATACCAAGGTAAAGCAGGCAGACGGCACCTTCGCAGGCGGTCCCGTTTACTACATCAAAAAGGCTTTCCCCAACGGCTTCGGAACATTCCTTGCTAAATTCTTTGCAATTTCAGCATTCCTTGCTCTCGGCTTTATGGGTGCAATGGTTCAGTCAAACTCCATCGGTGAATCAATGGCAACAGCCTTCTCAATCCCCTCATGGGTTGTAGGTATTGTTGTAGCTGCTCTTTCAGCTCTCATCTTCCTCGGCGGTGCTAAGAGAATCGCTTCCGTAACAGAAAAGATTGTTCCCATTATGGCTATCCTCTACATCGTAGGCGGTATCATTATCCTTATTGCAAGAGCAAAGTATCTCCCCGAGGCTATCGGTATGATTTTCAAATATGCCTTCCAGCCTGATGCAATCATCGGCGGCGGTATCGGCTATGCCCTTAAAACTGCTATCAGCCAGGGTGCAAAGAGAGGCCTCTTCTCAAACGAAGCAGGTATGGGTTCTACTCCCCACGCACACGCTCTCGCAGAGGTTAAGAAGCCCCACGATCAGGGTGTTGCCGCTATGATCGGTGTATTCATTGATACCTTTGTTGTGCTTACAATGACAGGTCTTGTTGTTATATCAACCCTTTACACATCTGACGGTATCCTCCACACAGGCTCTGCAGACGGTGTTGCAAAAACAAATATGGCAATGCTTGCCTTCGGCAAGGTATTCGGCTCAACAGGTGCAGGAATCTTCGTTGCTATCTGTCTGTTCTTCTTCGCATTCTCAACCATCATCAGCTGGAACTACTTCGGTAAAATCAACTTCGAAAATCTTTTCGGTAAGAAGAGCCTTCCCGTTTACTACATCATCGCAACAGTATTCATTTTCCTTGGCTCACTTGCTTCAAACGACCTCGTTTGGGAACTTACAGATATGTTCAACCAGCTTATGGTTCTTCCCAACGTTATTGCAATTGTTGCTCTTGGCAGCATCGTTGCAAAGTCAGCAAGCAAAAAGAAATAATCTTAAGCAAAACAACAAAACGCGGTTGAAAAAATCAGCCGCGTTTTAATTTTGTCTTATTGACAAATCCGTTATTGTGCATCATAATATAAAGGTAATCAAAAATAAAAAAGGACGAATATTTATGAAAAAAATAACATTTGTTTCCGCAGCAACATTTACCGCAATCTGCTCCGCCTTGTGCATTTCCACAGTTGTAAAGGATTCCGTCATCCGTAAGCTCCCCGAGGACTTTACCGTAACGGCTCACACAGGCTGTGAGGGTACAAAGGATAACTCCCTTGAAAGCATCACCGCAGGAGCCGAAGCAGGCGCAGACATAGTAGAAATTGACCTTCACTTTACTAGCGACGGAACACCCGTTTTAAGCCACAACAAGCCCGAGGAAAACGCGAACCTTCCCACCCTTGAAAGTGCTCTTGAAATGCTTTGTGGCCTTGACATCAGAATGAACATTGACGTTAAGGCAACGGACAATATTGCAGAGGTTTATTCCTTAATCAAAAAACTCGGTGTTGAAGACAAGGTGTTCTTCACAGGCGTTGAGGAAGCCAAGGTTCCTACAATAAAGGCTGACGCACCGGGTATCCCCTATTTCCTTAATGTAGATGTTGATAAAAAGAAAAACTCTGATTTCGGCTATCTTGAGTCCCTTATTGCAAAGGTTAAGGATTGCGGTGCAATCGGTATAAATATGAAATTTGTAAACTGCTCCGACGAGCTTGTAAGATTTTTCAGAAGTGAGGGTCTGCTTATCTCCTTATGGACAGCAAACAAAAAGAAGGATATGTACCGTTGTCTTTTCCTTCAGCCCGATAACATCACAACAAGAATGCCCTCCGTACTCCGCAGCCTGATGAAATAATACATACAAAAAATAAACCGCAGCTTTAAGCTGCGGTTTATTACTTTTCTGTTATCAACACTTATTTGCTGATTTCCTCTAAGAAATGAAGAAATCTGTCAAAAATACGAGTGATTGCAAGATAAAGCTGTGTCATTAAATCCCAATCCATAATTCAATCACCTTTCAATTATTGGTTTTCTGTTCCGTCCATAATGTCGGGAAGTTCATTTTCAGGAGGCCATTTGCCGCCTACAAATAAAAACATAAGCCACTGATAAACTGTATCCATAAAACCAAGGAAGCTATCCCATACTTCCATCAAAATGCCCCAGTCCATAGTATATCTCCTTCCAAATAATTTTTAATAATTTGTGTTTGAGGGAATACCTATCCCAAAATCGTCTATGGTCATTTTACTACTACAATAACCATTTGTCAATGATTATTTTTCAAAAAGTTTACATTTGGTAGTTTTGCACATAATTTTATTTGACAATATTATACATTTATTTCTTAAATGCTATATTAAGCCTGAGTGCTTATCCTGTAGCAATTTATTTTTTTGCAACAATACTTTTGTTCCTTTTTTGTACATATCAAGCGTTAATGTAATTTTTCTATATATTCGTGCAATCCTTTTGTTAAATTTTAATATTGCCATTTTGAAGGGCTTAAATGTATAATATATTATAGAAAGACATTAAGGAGGCAATATATATGAAAAAGATAATTACCGTAAGCCGTCAGTTCGGTTCAGGCGGAAGAAGCATTGCAAAGGAGCTTGCAAAACAGCTCGGCTATGCCTACTACGACAGTGAGCTTACCGAAAAAGTTGCCGAGGAAACCGGCTTTGACCCGTCATATATTGCCGATGCAGGTGAATACGCTCCCGGCAGAAGCATTCTTTCCTACGCTCTGGGAAGTGCAGCACCCCACGCCTCATCAGGTCATATGAGTGCAACAGACTACCTGTGGACCACACAAAGCCGTATTATCACCGAGCTTGCCGAAAAAGGTAACTGCGTAATTGTCGGCAGGTGTGCCGATTATATTCTCAGAAGCCGTGACGATGTTCTCAACGTATTTATTCACGCTGATGATGAATACCGTGCCAAAAGGATTGTTGAGCTTTACGGTGTGCGTGACAAAAGCCCCAAAAAGCGCCTTGAGGAAAAGGACGGCAAGCGCAGTGTGAACTATAAATACTTCACCGGCAGAGAATGGGGCAAAATTGACAACTATCACCTTGCCCTTGACAGTAGTGTGCTCGGAAGTGAAGGCTGTGTAAAAATCATTATGCAGGCTGTTAATATGAAATAAATCAAAGGATAACAAAAATGTGTCGGCTCTCTTTAAAGAAAGCCGACACTCGTTTTTTTATTTTCAGCTCCGCAAAGCAAGGTCAATAAGACTGCTCCAGCTTTCGTAGGATCTTGCGCCTACATACTCCCCTATTATCTCACCCTTTTCGTTTATGAACCAGGTTGTGGGGAAGGCTGTAACATAACCAAGGCCTGCACCGATAAGAGATTCTGAAGGAAGAATGTTCATATAGGTAACGCCGGTCTGCACAACAATGTCCTCTGCATCCTTGATTTTATCAGCGTCATTTTCCCTTTTACCGTAATCGTAAATGTCACCGATGATACCCACAAAAGCAACGCCCTTGTCGGCATAATCGCGGCTTATCCTTTCAAGGTCAGGCATTTCTGCAATACACGGACCGCAGAAGGTGCCCCACACGTTTACGACAGTAAGCTTATTACCTTTGAATACATCCTGATTAACATCCTCACCGTCGAGGGTCTTGCTTGCAAAATCAGGAAACACAGGTGCATCAGCAGTCTGTTCTCCGACGGATGCATTTCCGTCAGTTGCCTTGTTGCCGCCGCAGGCAGTAAAGCAAGTGAATATAACCGCAAGTGCAAGTAATAATGCAAATATTCTTTTCATAGAAATTACCTTTCGGTTTATTTTTTAAAGCCGGAAATAAGCTTTTTAAGGCCACCTTTTTTACCGTTACAAAGGTCAAGTATACCTTCAACCGTTGTGGGTGAAAGAAGTCCGCCGGTAAATCCGCTGAAGGAACGAAGAGGCATATCCTTGATTGATTCGGTAATCATATCGGGATTTTCGGCTGTCAGGGCAACAACCTTTGCACCGTTGCAAAGAATTGTATAAAGAGCCTTACCAAAGGGGCTTACTGCTACCTGTGAAACGGAGCTGTTGATTGTAAGGTTGCCCTTTACGAATTCGCTGTTGTCGGGAATATCTCTGCCGAGAACTGCCTTGAACTGTTCATCGGAAACAAAGGTGGTGTTTTCCATATTGTAATAGCAGGGAGCTGTTTCGCTGTAATCGGGCACGGGAGCATCTGCCTTTGCAGTTGCTACGCTTACCTCACCCCCAAGGCGGATATCCTTTGAGGAAGCACCTACAAGGATGCCGTACTTACCGCTTTCAGCGTGCCAATCGTTAATAAGCACATTGTAGAAGCTGAATGCCTTTTCATCAAGGGTGATTTCAACAGTCTTTTCCTCACCTGCTTCAAGGAATACCTTCTTGAAGCCCTTAAGCTCCTTTTCAGCCTTGTAAATCTTGCTTTCGGGATTTACAACGTAAACCTGAGCAACCTCGGCACCGGCAACATCGCCTGTATTCTTAACCTTGAAGGAAAGGGTAAGAGTATCACCCTCATTGATTACATTTTTGGCAAGCTTAAGGTGGCTGTATTCAAAGCTTGTGTATGAAAGACCGTGACCGAAGGGATACTTGACAGCCTTCTTTGCCTTATCGAAATAGCGGTAGCCTACATAAATGCTTTCACGGTACTCAACTGTTCTGGGACCCATGGGGAAGTAAGCGGCTGCAAGGTTATCCTCATTTGCAATGGGGAAGGTTTCAGCAAGCTTACCTGAAGGATTAGCCTTACCGTAAATAAGGTCGTAAGCAGCCTCACCGCCTGCCTGACCGGGAAGATACATATTAAGTATTGCCTTTGTTTTCTTTTCCCAGTCACCGATTGTAATGGGTGAACCGCAGGAAAGTACAACAATGATATTTTCGTTAACCTTGGAGAGCTCCTCAACAAGGATTGCGTGAGAAGCAGGCATATTCATATGCTTACGGTCAAAGCCTTCACTTTCAAAGGCATCGGTAAGACCGATGAATACAAGAACGGCATCCTTGCCCTTTGCGGCCTCACAAGCCTCTGCAATAAGCTTCTGGTTGTAGCCGTCACCCTTGAGAGTATAGCCGGGAGCATAGGAGAATTCTCTGCACTGATTTTCCATTGCCTTTTTGAAGGAAACGGTCTTCCAGGCATTGATGTGGCTTGAGCCTGCGCCCTGATAACGGAGCTTATCTGCAAGTGCACCGATAACGGCAACGCTCTGCTTTTCCTTAAGAGGAAGAGCACCCTCATTTTTAAGAAGAACTGCTGACTGTGCCGCTGCCTTTTTAGCAATCTTATGGTGGCCTGCAAAGTCAATTGCATAACCGTCACCTTCATTTGCCTTGCACTCGAAAGCAAACTTAATCATACGGTAAACGATTCTGTCAACCTCTTCAATTGTGATTCTGCCCTCTTCAAGAGACTTTTTGATATATTTGTTGTTCATACCCTTGTTGCCGGGCATTTCAAGGTCAAGACCTGCCTTGATGCCTTCAACACGGTCATTTACTGCACCCCAGTCACTTACAACAATACCCTTGAAGCCCCATTCCTCACGAAGGATATCATTGAGCATCTTTTTGCTGTCGGAAAGGTATGTGCCGTAAATTCTGTTGTAAGAGCACATAACAGTTGTGGGCTGTTCTGTTTTAACAATGTGCTCAAAGGCGGAAAGGTAAATTTCACGAAGAGCTCTGTCGTCAATAACGGAGTCGATTGACATACGGATGTGCTCCTCGTTGTTTGCACAGTAGTGCTTGAGGCTTACGCCGATGCCGTTCTTCTGAACGCCGTGAACATAAGCTGCACCGAGGCGACCTGTGAGGAAGGGATCCTCTGAAATATATTCAAAGTTTCTTCCGCAAAGGGGACTTCTCTTGATGTTTACGCCGGGGCCGAGAACGGTTGTAACCTTGAGTGCCTTTGCTTCGTCAGCAATTGTAGCACCTACCTCTTCAAGAAGATCAACGTCCCATGATGATGCAGTTGTAACTGCGGTAGGGAAGCAGGTTGAGGTTTCGGATTCCTGCATAATGTTTGTACCGCCGGTCTGCTTTTCCTTACGCATACCGTGAGGGCCGTCGCTCATCCATACTGAGGGTACACCAAGGCGGTCAATTTCCTGTGTAAGCCAGTAGGTCTTACCTGAAAGCAATGAAAGCTTTTCATCAAGGGTAAGCTTTGAAAGAATATCGAGATATTTCTGTTCGGACATAGTTTTTCTCCTTATGATAAATTATTTCTTATAATATCTGAGATGACAGATGTCATCACCCTTTGCAATGGTCTTGGGAAGGTCAAGCTCTGCACCGTAGCGCTCACCTATACCTCTGTCACCGCACATTGCAATATCGCAAAGCATAGCAATTTCGTCATCGCTGCAGCCTGCCTTCTGCCACGCCTTTACAAGAGGACAGTAGTGAAAATGCAGCTCAAACTCGTCATCGGTGCATTTCTGAATCTTCATTTCAAAAACCATCTGTGCAGGAAGAGTGAAAAGAGTTTTCTTAAGACCCTTGAGTGAATCGGTTTTACCCTTTTCAACAAGCTTCTTACCCTGCATAAGACCACAGCGCTTTACGGCAGCCGAGCCGAAATCTCTGGGATCAAGGCCTCTTTTCTGTGCTTCATCGCAAAGAAGATAAAGCCAGGTTGCTCTGTGCTCAAGCTGTTCACGTACAGCGTCAAGAAGAACATTGTTTATTTTTGCATCGTTTTTTACTTTACTCATTTTAATTTCCTCCTGAAACGGACATTTTTTTTATTATAACATACAACGCTATACAATTTAAATAGTTTACAGAAAAAAGTTTTGCTAAACAGCCCCTCAAAGTGAAAAAATAAAGGTGTAACAGCAGACTTTAAGTAAAATCCATAAAAAATTCACAAAAAGCCCGGCAAGTTTTTTATATTTTACTCTTTACTTTTAAGTTTTCCTGTGATATAATCTTCAAGCATTATGCCGATTACTCGGGTTGCGGGTTTTGCCCAACGGGCGTTTCACCAGCCGCATTCTGGGGGTCAGGCGAATGAAATATTTTTTATGAGGTGAAAAATCATGATGACAAAGGAACAGAAGACAGCTATTATCAACGAATACGCTGCACACGAAGGCGACACAGGTTCACCTGAAGTACAGATCGCTCTTCTCACATTCAGAATCAACAGCCTTACAGAGCATCTTAAGGCTAACAAGAAGGACCACCACTCACGTCGCGGCCTTCTTATGATGGTTGGTCAGAGAAGAAACCTTCTTGCATACCTTCAGAAGAACGACATCGAAAGATACCGTTCAATCATCGCAAGACTTGGTATTCGTAAGTAATTCTAATTCCTTTGGCAGGCATGAAACCATTCGTGTCTGCCATTTTTCCGTTATTTAATGCGGGGCAAAAAAATTGGATTAGCACTAAATTGAGCCTTGAAGCGGTTTTTCACGGCTGAATTTATTGCTAAACCACAGCCTCGCGTTTAGATAAAAACAAAATTTATAAAGAAAGAAAAGCGAGGTAGAAAACATGTTTAACGAATTCAGAAAATTTGAAACTACTCTTGCCGGCAGACCCCTTGTTGTTGAAACAGGCAAAATGGCAGGTCTTGCAGGCGGCTCATGTCTTATCCGTTACGGCGAAACAGAGGTTCTCTGTACAGCAACAATGGCTGCAAAGCCCCGTGAAGGCGTAGACTTCTTCCCCCTCTCCGTTGACTACGAAGAGAAGCTTTATTCAGTAGGCCGTATTCCCGGCTCCTTCCAGAGAAGAGAAGGTAAGGCTTCAGAAAAGGCAACTCTTTCATCAAGAGTTATCGACAGACCCATCCGTCCTCTTTTCCCCAAGGATATGAGAAACGATGTCGGCGTTGTTGCAACTGTTATGTCAGTTGATCAGGACTGCCTTCCCGAAATCACCGCAATGATCGGTGTTTCCATCGCAATCTCCATTTCAGAAATCCCCTGGGACGGCCCCATCAGCGGTGTTTCCGTTGGTCTTGTTGACGGCAAGTTCGTTATCAACCCCACAGAGGCTGAAAGAGAAAAGAGCGAAATGGCAGTTACCGTTGCTTCAACAGCAGACCTTGTTGCAATGATCGAAGCAGGCGCTAACGAAATCGACAACGAAACAATGTTCGACGGTATCATGTACGCTCACAAGGT
>JAZRFT010000011.1:0-31491 GCA_045643805.1 Acutalibacteraceae bacterium | reverse complement strand
GTAAAGTAAAAAAAGTAAAGTTTTGGTCAAGCTTTTACAAAAGCTTGTGGGGCATCGTCGCCGAAGCGCGTCCTGCGGACGATGCAGCGAGGCGACGATGGCGCAGCGGTCAAAATCGCTCGGCGCTCTAAGCCGAAAAGCGATTTTGGGAACCGCAAGAGAGCAAAGGGGCAAAGCCCCACAATAATAAAACAATCACAAACAACAAGACACGGAACATTAAATTCCGTGTCTTAATTTTATATATCGCTCGGCGCGTGCCGTTACTTTTCTTGTAAGAAAAGTAACCAAAAGAACTTTTCGCTTTTTTACTTTTTGATCTCAGCAACATTTGTTGCTGTGGCTTCCACGCTTCCGTCTGCATTAACCGTAAAGCCCCATTCAAGGGTTTCACCTCTTCTTGCATAAGGACTAAAGGAGTAAATTTTCACCGTGTACTGACCCTCTGCAAGCTTGCCGAAGCTGACTGTCTTTTCAAAATCAGTTGCTCTTGTATAGTCGGAAAGCACAACTTTATTATCTACGGCTTCACCGTTACTGCTCAATGCAATCTTGTAGTTTTCTGCTCTGTAATAGCCTGATGCCTCGGGGAAGGTAATGCTTACCGCACCGTCCTCGTTTGCCACTGCTGTGATTTTTGCATCATCAGGGAAGGTAGGATCTGTATCCATTGCCATCATTCTGTTCCATGTATAAGCACGTCTTTTCTTGTTGCCTACCTCCTTAAGGAAATAGTCAACGCCCTCATAGAAACAGCCACTTACAAGGTCATAAAGGCGGAGCCTTACATCACCGTTTTCGTCAACCTCGCATATCCAGAAGGTTGCGCTGTCACCGTCACCGTATTCGTCACCTGAAATATAGCTCAGGTTACCCATAGCACCCGTAATTGCACCGCAACCGACTGCCGTGAAGGCACTCTGATGGATTGAACGGGGATCATTTGCCGCATAGTGTGAATGACCCGAAAAATCCACAACCTGAGGATAATCCTTAAGCACATTCCTTATATCAATGTTGGACCAGTTGATACTGCCGTAAACCGTAAGTAAAGGATGGGGATGCTGAACAACAAATATCGGCTTGTCACCTGTATCCTCAACGGCCTTGTCAAGCTCTGCCTTAAGCCATTCAAGCTTGGTCTTGTACTCCTCCTTACCGCTTGCATCATAGGAAACACCGATAAAGTGGTAACCGTTTATAACCTTATGAAAATCAACCTCGTCGGACACAAACTCTTTAAAGACCTCAATTGCCTTTTCAGGTGTACTTGTGTCACGGTACTCAATATGCTCATGGTTACCCATAACAGTAAGAAACTCTGTACCGTCCTTTACACATTCATTTGTAAGGTCGCGGTAAATCTCGTATTCATCAGCTCTGCCGCCGTCAGTAAAGTCACCGGCAACAAGCACAGCATCAAGTCCCTTGTAGCTCTCATTTCCGGCAATTTCATAAGCAGTGCTGAACATTTTGCGGAAGGTTTTTGCGTTTTTGATTCCGTTCTCCTCATTGTTCAGATGCACATCACTGCACACAATAAAGCGTAACACCGGCTCAAAATTTTCAGGCTTTTCAAACTTAACCTCTTTTATGCCTGTAGCAAGTGAGTACACACCGAAAAGCCCCGCAAATGCAATGGTTATAATTTTACTTAACGCCTGATGAAAATATAAGTTAGTCTTCATATCAATTCTCCTTTTTCTCCTTTTTTCTGATTATATCATCCGTTTGTTGTTTTTGCAATATCACAACAAAAAAAGCAGTCGGCATAACCGACTGCTTTTATGTTCGTTTAATTAGAAGTTGAAGATTGTTGCGAAGTACTCGAAGAGAACATTGATTCTTGCAAAGAGTGATTCAATAAACTGCCAGAAGCTCTGACGGCCGCTTAAATCCTCCTGAGCATACTGTGCTCTGAGAACAATATGACCTGTTACTGAGGGGTGCTTTGAAAGTGTGCCTGCATAGTAAAGCTTGGTGTCATCCTTGTTGCTCTTCCAGCCCTGGAAGGTATATCTGTATTTCTTTGTTGTTCCGTCAGTCTGCTTTTCATCACGCTCAATCTTGTCTTCGATTTCAGGGAAATCAACTGCTTCTGAGTCTTTGATATCTGCATAGCCTACAAGAGCAATCTGCTTGCCGTCAAGATCCACAAACTCAACTGTTACCTTTGCTCCTTCAACAGGTACTGTTGCTGCTGATACTGCCATGCTGAACATTGAAAATACAACAAGCACGGAAAGTACAACTGCTAATGCTTTTTTCATAAAAAATTCCTCCATCCAAAATTCATTTTCATAACAGGTATACACCTATACAATATGATTATAGTAAAATTAGTTTGCTTTGTCAATATTTACTTAACAATTTAAATATGCCACCCTGTTATTTCAGGTATTTTTTTGCATATTCAAGGAACATTTTGTTGCTTGCTTCAACATATATGGGATCCTGATTTACCTGGTGACCTGAATTCGGCATCTCGTAATACTTATAGGTAACACCCTTTGCCTTAAGGGCATTTACAAAAACTCGGGTGTCCGCAACAGGCACAATCGTGTCAAGCTTACCCTGAACAATGATTGTAGGAACACAGGCTGCCGAAACGTATTTTATCGGTGAATACTTGAGAATATAACTCTTCTTGCTTGCAAAGTTTTCCTTTGTAAGCTTAACACCTACAAGCTTTGAAACTAATGACCTCATAGCATCGGCACCGTTCAGACTGTTTCTTTCAATAAAGTTTGTTGTTGACAAATCTGCAGGACCGCTGAAGGAAATAACCGCCGCAGGCCTTATAGGAGCGCTGTTTTTCCTAGCATAAGCATAAAGCAATGCGAGATGTCCGCCTGCCGAATAGCCTGCAAGCATAACCTTGTTACAGCTTATACCTCTTGTTTCAGCCATTGTCTTTACTTTTGCAAGGGCGCTGTCGATGTCCTTGAGTATATCCGCACAGTGAACAGTATCGGACGCGTATCTGTAGTTCATCGTCACACCGATACAGTTCACCTCTTGGCTGATAGTTTTAACCTTGGCAAGGAAGCTCTTTTTGTCACCGCTTGTCCAACCGCCGCCGTGAAGATAAAGCACAACGCCCATATTCTCCTCATACTCCGCAGGGAAGCAGACATCCATAACCTGCCTTTCGTGAGTGCCGTAAGCAACGTTGTTATAAACCACCTGCTTTGAAGGTACGGCAACTCCCATTGAGCTGAACAGCGAAACAATTGCCATAATAATGGCCGTAATTTTAGAAATCATTCCACATTACCTCTGAATCTGTTATATATAAATACAATATTCGTATTTGTCGCTATTTTAATTATACTACAACTGTTAATTAAATTTCAACGTCAAAATATAAAAATATTTACATTTTATGATGACAAGTTCTGTTTTTTGTGCTATAATACAAAACTGTATAATCATATTTTATCAAAGGAGCTATCCAGATGAGCAATTTCAATGAAAGCTTCAACGCCGTAATCAAAGAGCTTGAAGCAACTCTCACTTCTCTCGGCTTTGAAAAAACTGCCGACGAAAATTCCGCCGAAGGAAAGCTTGCTGTTAAATACAGCGGTGAAAAGGGTGCAGTTTCCCTTGAATACAGCGAAAACAAGTTTATGATTTTCACAGGTGACACCGTAGATTCCACAGATAAGAGAATTTCCGTTTCACTCCTTGACGACGATGCAAGTGCATCCGATATCAAGTATGTTGTTTCCGAGGCAAAGGAATCCCTTAATGAAAAGTTTGCCAAAAAGGCAGCCGTTCAGAAAAAGGCTTCACAGAAAACACCTCACACCGTTTCAAAGGCAGCTGTTAAAAACGGCTCCTTCTACGATGCAAACACCCTTGCAAGCAAGCTCTGCCTTGTATTTCCCGAGCTTCGTCCCGCATACAAGGACAACCTCAGCAAATACGGTGAATTTATGGGTGAAGAATTCTTCAAGGATCACGGCACAGAAAAGGTTATCACCGCCATCAAGGAAAATAACCCCCAGACCATGAAGAAGCTTTTCCAGATTCTCAACGAAATCTACGAGGACGGCACAAACGACACACAGAGCCTTATTGCCGTTACAATTCTCGGCAACCTTAACAATGACAAAATTCTCCTTGCACGCTGCGTGGATTATATGAGCGAAACAATGGCACCTCCCGTTATCGAGGTTAACCGTTACCTTGCTTCACCTGCAGGTAAGAAGGCAAAGAAAAAGCTTGAAAATCCTCCCGCTTACAAGCCCAAGAAGGAAAAGAAGCCCGGTCTGTTTGCACAGGCAATGGCACAGGGCGGCGGAATGCCTCCCGCAATGTAATCAGCTGACAAGCATAAAGTGAGGTGCAGTAAAATGTTAACGGATAAAATTTTTGCCGCCTTCTGGCAAAACACAAAAAGAATGGACGATAAGAGAATTGCTGCTCTTACTCCTCCCTCAGGCCTTACAGAGATAAACGACATTCCCTACCTTGATGACGGACACGTTTATCATCAGCTTGACGTATATTATCCCGAAGGCACCAAGGCAACTGACAGACTTCCCGTCCTTATTGATATTCACGGCGGCGGATGGATGTACGGTGATAAGGAGCTTAACAAATATTACTGCCTTGAGCTTGCAACAAAGGGCTTTGTTGTTTTTAATATGAGCTACCGCCTTTATCCCGAGGTAAATGCAAGACAGCAGCTGTGGGATATTTCCCATTGCCTTAAGTGGATAAGTGAAAATATTACATCCTATCCCTGCGATACCGATAACATTTATCTTACAGGTGACTCCGCAGGCGGAATGCTTGCCGCATTTACGGCAATGCTCAGCGAGAGTGAAAAAATGCGTGACCTTTACGACACACCCGATTTTTCACTCAAGTTCAACGCTGTAGGTCTCACCTCACCCGTTCCCCGTATGAATGGTGAATTTCCCGTGAATTTTTACACAAAAATGATGCTCGGCAAGGACTATGAAAAAGAAAAATGGGCAGACTACGTTAACCTTGAGGATATTCTCACCCTCGGCAAGATGCCTCCCACCTTCCTGCTCACCTCAAGCGGTGACTTCCTTGCAAGAAAGGAAACACGCATAGCCGCCGAAAGCCTAAAAAAAGCAGGTATCCCCTGCCAGCTTATGGATTTTGAAAAATATAACGGCGTTGATTTACCCCACGTTTTCCCTGTTATTTATCCCTTCAACGAGGAATCACAAAGAGCCATCAACGAAATGCTTGCATTTTTCAAAAAATACGAAAAGGTTACAGTTTAATATCAATCAAGGCACTTGTGAGGGTGCCTTGATTTTTTATGAAAAATTTTTTTAAAATCTTTGTCGGGTTTTCATTCCCGCATCCGTATATAATTTATGAAAGGGGTAGGGTGACAGTAATTGAACCTGATAAGCCTTAAAAGTCCGATTCACAGCACCTTTGATGATTTTTCTCCTCGCAAGACGCGAGTATTGTTTCGTCGAAGAAACCCTCAAATGCACTATAACTCGGACATTTAAGGTTCTTCGAAGTTTAACGGGAGAAAATTTTTATTGTAACGAGGCAAAAAACGCAGAAAGGCTGACGCCTTTCAAGGCTTTTTAACGAAGTTACGGTGAAAATATACCCCGTTAAACCTTATCGAGTTCAATCGCTGTCACCCTGCGGAGGTACGTCTTTTATGACAGATAAACAACTGCTTAAAAAACTGAAAAAAGACAAAAACTCGGGATTATCACTGATAATCGACCTTTACTCCGGGCTTTTGTACAAAATAGCCGCTAATGTAATTTTACCCGTAGGCACCTACGAGGATGTTGAGGAATGTGTCAGTGACAGCTTCCTCTCCTTTTACGGTGAAATTGAAGGACTTGACCTTGAAAGAGCAAGCATCAAGGCATACCTTGCGGTGATAACAAAGCGTAAGGCTATCGACGTCTACCGCAGACTGAAAAACACCGCTTACCTTACCGAAAACGAAGAAGCGGCAGGCAGCGAGGTAACCCCCGACTTTTCCCTTGATTACGACAGAAAAGCCACACTTACAAAGGCGCTGAAGGATCTCGGCGAGCCTGACACAACAATCATTACCCGTAAATATCTTCTCGGTGAAACCGCCGCAGAGATTGCAGAGAAGATGAATATGAGTGAAGGTGCCGTGCAGAAAAGAATTGAACGCGGCAGACAAAGACTTAAGCTTGAATTAGGAGGTGTTTTTAATGGATGATATGGATATGCTTTTTTCCTGCATAGACGAAAAGGAAGCCGACGAGCTTCTCAGGAATATCGAAGCAGAAGAAAGCCCTGCCTTTGCACAGTCAGTTAAAAACCGCCTCGGTATTAACGAAAGTAAAAAAGCAAGGGTCGTCACCTTCCCCGTTAAAAAGGTGCTTCCCTTTGCCGCTGTGTTTACTCTTGTTATTGCTACAGCTGTAACCCTCGGCCTCAACCGTGAGCTTATACCCACAAAAGCAACCACAACCACCGGGGTGACCGCAACACAGCCTGCACCCACGGAAAACCCTCTGATGTTTGCAATCAGCACCGGCAACGAGGAGCTTATTCCGAAGCTTCTGTCGCTCCCCGGACTCATCACTCAGGAAACCTTGGATTTTGCCCTCAACTTTGCAAACCTGCTTTCCTATGACACCATCCACGAAATTGCCCTTTCTGTGCGTGAAAGCCTTGGCACAACGGGACTTGATTCCCTTGTTGAAAGTGCACTTTTCGGTGACTCTCAAAAGGTTCTTGAAGAACTGAAAAAGCGTGAGCAGATGCTTATGACACCCTTTGAAAAGCTTGCCTTTTTCTTTGCAGTTGCCTTTTGTGACAGTGAGGTTGTTGACGAATTTGTAAAATGCGGCTATGACGTAGGCGAAAAGGACGCTTCAGGAAATTCAATTTACGCCATTGCCGAAAAATACGGCAACACCGACAATATGCAATACGCCATTTCAAAGGGTATAACCTACTGATATAATTTTAGGAGTGAGATAAAATGAAAAAGAAAATTGCAATCGTTGTTTCTCTTATTCTCACAGTAGCCTGCATTTTTGCAATTGTTGTTTCCGCAACAAATGCCGCAGAGCCTTATGTTGAAAGAGTAACTGTTTACCAGAGCAAAAACTACTACGCTTATTATAACGATGCATCCTGCAAGGGTGCGGCAGCCTTCTGCCTTAACAATCAATTTGTTTCCTATGGCTCAACCACCGAAGCTATTCGACTTTGCACAAAGAATGCTGACGGCACACACACCGCACTTTACAGCATTGACAAGGAAAATGTTTCCACCTGGTTTGCAGGCAAAAAGGAATACACAGCCCCCACTGACGCAGAGGTTTCCTCACTTTTAGGCGGACTCAGCGGCATCGGTATAACTATTGACAGCAATAAGACAAACCTTGCATTTTACCTTAACGGTCAGCCTATCAAAAAGGGCACAGCATATTATGTTTACATCCCTGCTGACTATTTTGTTGACGCGGCAGGCAAGGGCAACGCTCCCTGCTACCTTGAAATCAAGGCTTCAAAGGTTAACTCCTACACAGGTGACCTTTTCGAAGACCTTAAAAATGCCACAAGCGGAATTTACGACAGCGTAATTCACGCAGCAGAAAGTATCGGCGGTATACTTTCCTGACGGGCATACACAACCAAGCCTTCCTCTCCCATATATAAAGCCAAAAGAAAGAGAACTGTCAGCAATGGCGGTTCTTTTTCTTTCATTTAAAGGGTTGTATTTTTGCCTTCGCTTTGATATAATTAAAAGGATAACAGTTATACTTAAAAAGGGAGTGAAAGCTAATGGAAATCGGTGCATCCTCAGCGTGCTTTTATCCCCTTGAAACAGAAAAGGCATTTTTGCACCTTGCCGAAATGGGCTTTACCCAAGGTGAGATTTTTTTCAACTCCCGTTGTGAGCTTGAGCACCCTTTTGTTAAAGAGCTTGACGCTATACGAAAAAGCTATAACATCAATGTGATCTCCCTTCATCCCCACAGCTCCTTTGCTGAAGGCTACAACTTTTTTTCAAACTACGAAAGACGCTTTTCTGACGGACTTGAGGATTACAAAAGATACTTTGAGGCCGCAGGAATTCTTGGCGCAAAATACATTGTCCTTCACGGCTCTAATCATCCCATAATAAGCACCGAGAAATATGCGGAGCGTTTCAAAAGACTGAACGATACTGCCCGTTCCTTCGGCTGTACCGTTGCTCACGAAAACGTTGTCAAATACGTTGGTGAAGCACCTGAATTTATGAAGGAAATGAAAGGTTATCTCGGTGACGAATTCAAAACAGTGCTCGACATAAAGCAGGCAAGAAGAGCCGGCAGAGAGGTATCCGAATTCATTCAGGCAATGGGAGAAAGCATCGTTCACGTTCACTTGAGTGACTACAACGAAAAATGCGATTGCATACCTCCCTCAGCGGAAGGCCTTTTTGATTTTGAGAATCTCTTCACCAACCTTGAGAAAATCGGCTACAAGGGTAAATATATAGTAGAGCTTTATTCAAACAATTTTTCGGATATTTCCGAGGTTTCACAGTCAGCAAAATATCTTGAGGATATTTTAAATAAAGTAAAGCAAGGCTTATAAGTCTTACATAATCCGAAAGGGGTAATTTTTATGAAATGTCCGTTCTGCGGATACGAGGAAAGCAAGGTTATTGACTCACGTCCCACCGATGAAGGAGAAAAAATCCGCCGTCGCCGTGAGTGTATTGCCTGTGCAAAGCGTTTCACAACCTATGAAATTATTGAAAGCGTGCCTATTGTTGTTGTCAAGAAGGACAAGTCACGCCAGGCCTTTGACCGCGTGAAGCTTTTCAACGGTATGCTCCGCGCCTGCGAAAAGAGACCCGTTTCCATTGAGCAGATTGACCGCATTGTAACTGAAATTGAAGCCGAGCTTCAGAACTCCCTTGACAGAGAGGTTACATCCATTCACATCGGTGAGCTTGCAATGGACAGACTTAAGGCACTTGACGAGGTTGCTTATGTTCGTTTTGCTTCCGTTTATCGGCAGTTCAAGGACATCAACACCTTTATGGATGAATTGGCAAAGCTCCTTGGGGAAAAATAATTCCGAGGTGCGTTTACTATGATTTACAGCGATTTTTCATCCCTTGTTGGGAACACTCCCCTGCTTGATGCTTCACGCTTGTGCGAAAAGGAAGGCATCAGGGCAAGGCTTCTTTTAAAGCTTGAATGCTTTAATCCTGCAGGCTCTGTCAAGGACAGAGTAGCGGTTAATATGCTGAAAAGAGCAACGGAAAAGGGACTTATCTCAAAGGGAGCCACAATAATTGAGCCTACAAGCGGTAACACGGGTATCGGTCTTGCCGCCGCTTGTGTAAGCATGGGCTACAAGGCTATTCTTGTTATGCCCGACACAATGAGCGTTGAGCGTCAGCAGCTTTTAAAGGCTTACGGTGCCGAAATTGTGCTTACCGAGGGCGCTAAGGGAATGCTTGGTTCAATAGAAAAGGCAGAGGAGCTTCACGCAGAAACGCCAAACTCCTTTATCCCCTCACAGTTTGAAAACGGCGACAATCCCGAAAGCCACATTCTTTCAACGGGTCCTGAGATTTGGAAGGACACCGATGGCAAGGTTGACATTTTTGTTGCCTGCATCGGCACGGGCGGAACAGTTTCAGGCACAGGTGCTTATTTAAAAAATCAGAATCCTGATATTAAGGTAATCGGTGTTGAGCCTTTTGATTCACCACTCATTACAAAGGGCGTTGCAGGCAAGCACGGTATTCAGGGTATCGGGGCTAACTTTATACCGAAGAACCTTGACCTTGATGTAGTTGACGAGGTGCTGACCGTAAAAACCGAAGATGCATTTTCAATGTGTCGCAGTCTTGCTTCAAGCGAGGGCTTGCTTGTGGGAATTTCCTCGGGTGCCGCACTTTGTGCTGCGAAGGAGATTGCCGAAAGGGAAGAGAATAAGGGTAAGAATATAGTTGTACTTTTGCCTGATTCAGGTGAAAGGTATATGAGTGTAAGATTATTTGAAGAGCCCAAAATATAAAGTTCTTTGGGTTACCTTTCTTTCAAGAAAGGTAACGCCCGACCGGCGAGGTCATATAAAAAATTCAAACAATAAATCAAGGTCACGGAAAAGAAAAAATTCCGTGACCTTTTATTATTTTATTTTTTCATCGCTCGCCGCGGGGCGTTCTTTTTTTGTAAAAAAAGCAGTCCTCTTGCGGTACCCAAAATTCATAACGGCTTGGAGCGCCTATGAATTTTGACCGCTGCGCCATCCTCGCCTCGCTGCATCCGCCACTGGCGGCGCTTCGGCGACGATGCCAAAGAACTTTACGCTTTTGGCATCTGCTTATTTATCAGCTCAACTTCCTGTGCCGTCAGCTCTCTGCAGCAGCCCTCATCGAGCCCCTCATCAATCCAAAGCTCACCCATTTTAACACGCCTTAACTCAACAACCTTGTTCCCGAGAGAAGCAAACATCCTCTTCACCTGATGATACTTGCCCTCACAAATGATAACCTCCGCAACATTCTCTCTGTCGGGCAACATCCTCACATGAGCCTCAAGGCACTTTGTCCCGTCACCAAGAGTAAGCCCCTCCTTGAATTTAACAATATTCTCATCGGTAAGGGCATGCTTCAAGGTAGCGTGGTAGGTTTTCATTATGTGATTTTTAGGTGAAAGTATGCGGTGGGCAAAGTCACCGTCATCGGTAATCAGCACAAAACCCGTCGTGTCACCGTCAAGCCTACCTGCTGGGAAAAGGCCCTGACGCTTTAATTCCTTCGGCACAAGGTCAATCACAGTTTTCTGTGTTGCATCCTCTGTCGCACTCACAACACCCTTGGGCTTGTTGAGCATAATATAAATATGCTTTTTGTAGTTTATCACCTTACCCTCAACGGCAATAATATCTGTGTCGGCGTCACACTTGATGTCACTCGATTTCACGGCTTTTCCGTTAACGGTGACAAGTCCCGCCTTTACAAGCTTTTTAACCTCACTTCGGGAATACTTTCCCTGGGAGGCAATAATCTTATCAAGTCTTTCCATATTACTTTATCTGTGTAACCTTGTGTCCCTTTACAAGGAAAACTCTCTTTGCATAAGGGAAGAGGAATTCATCGTGAAGAGAGTCGGTATAAAAGTCGTCGATTACTCCGTCAGGATAAGCCTCACGGAAAAATTCAATCTTCTTGTCACGGAAGCACCAACGCTCAAAGGTACCCTTTTCAAGGTTCATTTCCGTGCCGAGGTAGTGTTTTATGCCTATACGGTTGCAGATTTCCTCAAGCATAAAGGTTGGTGATGCACTGATAACAAGGTCGTCCTCCTTCTGAATTTCAAAATAGAAGGGCTTGATTTTATGCTCACGCTTATCCCAAAATTCCTTTGCAATCTGCTTTGCATCAACATTCTCTGAAAGGATAAAGTCACTTATCATCGGGCCGTAATTGTCAACAAGGTCCTCAAAACGGAAGGTGAGGTTTTTATAGTCACGCACTACCTTGATGATGTCGGGAGTAAGCTTCAAAAGCTTGGGGTGCTTTCTGACAAATTCGGTAATAAACTCAAAGGCGGTATCACCGTCAAAAATAGTTTCGTCAAAATCAAATACGTTCATCATTATTCTCCTTTAAATTTTTTCAAGTGCAAGGTATTCGTCCTTCACAAGACCTATTTTCTTGAATATAAGGTGGAAAACAAGGCTCAGAACGGCAGGTGCAACAAAGTGCATCACAACAATCAGCACAAGTGTTTTAACCTGACCGGAGGACTCCGCCATTGCAGAATAAGCACCGAACTGACCCACAAGTCCGCTTGTGCCCATACCTGCACCCGAGGGAGTATTAGTCATTCCGATAAGGCAGGTTGAAACGGGTCCTAAAACCGCACCTGCAAGTATAGGAGCAAGAGCAATCTGCGGATGCTTCATAATATTACCGAACTGAAGCATGCTTGTACCGAGTCCCTGACTGATAAGTCCGCCCATTCCGTTTGCCTTGTACGAGGTTACAGCAAACCCAACCATCTGTGCACAGCAGCCGACAGCAGCCGCACCTGCGGCAACGCCCTCAAGTCCGAGCATAATACACAGCGCCGCAGAGCTTATGGGAGCTGTAAGCACAAGCCCCACTATAACAGAAACGCTTATGCCCATAGGGAAGGGATGAAGCTGTGTTGCTGAATTTATAATGTCACCGAGACCTGTCATCATATCGGAAAGGTAAGGCCCGACAAAGGTGCTGACAAAGCCGCCCGTAACAATTGTAACAAGAGGAGTTACAACAATGTCAATTTTAGTTCTGCCTGCAATAAGGGAAGCAACCTCATTGGCAACAAGAGTAGAAATATAAGCTCCCACAGGGCCGCCGAGCTGATAACCGAAGGCACCTACGGCAATACATGAAAAAACAACAAGTGGCTTTGACTTAAGCCCGTAGGCAATAGCCGCACCTATTGCCGCACCCACAACGGGTGACGAGGCTGAAAGCACCTCGGAAAAGGTGCCGAGAATTTCAAGGTGTGGAATTTTTGAAAGCTGTGTGATAATCAGTCCTACAATGAGTGATGAAAACAAGCCGAGAGCCATAAAACTCATTGCATCAACAAGATAACGTTTAAAATACCTCTTTACTGTTGACATTTTTCATTCCTTCTTTATAATTTAATTATTGCTATTAAATTTAATTATAGCATAGGCTTTTTATTTTATCAATAATTTTGAATTCTTATGATTATTTAAAGTTGTAATAGTATTATTACAAAAAATACATCAAAGGCAGGTTTTAATTATGCTTGACAGACTCAAGACCTTTATGCAGGGCAGATACGGAAACGACGCACTCAACGTTTTCCTCATACTTCTCGGATGTGCGGTAAGCTTACTGCTCACCCTTTTTATCCCCGGTAGATTTTATTATTTCAGAAGCCTCGGCACAGTAATCTATCTTGTTGCTCTTGTCAGAGCCTTATCGCGTAACCTTCCCAAAAGACAGAAGGAAAACGCAAAATTCCTTGAGGTAAGTGAACCCTGGAGAAAATACCTTTATAAAAAATTCAATCAGTATCAGGACAAAACCCACAGATACTATAACTGTCCCGGTTGTCACCGTACTCTCCGTGTGCCCAGGGGCAGGGGCAAAATCAACATCACCTGCCCTCACTGTCACCGTGAGTTTAAAAAGAGAACTTGAAAAATTCATCTTTATTATATATAATATATGTATAAAAAATCTGTACACATAAAGGAGGAAACAGTATGAACATTCTCGTCACCGGCGGTGCAGGCTTCATCGGTTCCAATTTTATATACTATATGCTCAAAAAGCATCCCTCTTACAGAGTGGTTTGCATTGATGCTCTTACTTATGCAGGCAATCTCGAAACCCTCGAAAAGGCTATGGAAAACCCCAATTTCCGCTTCTTCAAGGGTGACATCACCGACAGAAAGGCTGTCTACTCTCTTTTTGAAGAGGAGAAGTTTGATGCCGTTGTCAATTTTGCGGCAGAAAGCCACGTTGACCGTTCAATCGAAGAACCCGAGGTTTTCCTCAGAACCAACATTCTCGGCACACAGGTGCTCCTTGATGCTTCAAGAAAATACGGCAACATCCGTTACCATCAGGTTTCCACCGACGAGGTTTACGGTGACCTTCCCCTTGACCGTCCCGACCTCTTCTTCACCGAGGAAACACCCATTCACACCTCCTCACCCTATTCGGCAAGTAAGGCAAGTGCCGACCTGCTTGTTATGGCATACTACCGCACCTACGGTCTGCCCGTAACAATCAGCCGTTGCAGTAACAACTACGGCCCCTACCACTTCCCCGAAAAGCTTATTCCCCTTATGCTTATAAATGCTCTTGAGGGTAAAACTCTCCCCGTTTACGGTGAAGGTCTCAACGTCCGCGACTGGCTTTATGTTGAGGACCACTGCAAGGCAATCGACCTCATTCTCCACAAGGGCAGAATCGGTGAGGTTTACAACGTAGGCGGTCACAACGAAAAAGCAAATATTGAGGTTGTAAAAACACTTCTTCGTATCCTCGGCAAGGACGAAAGCCTTATCCGTTACGTAAAGGACAGACCCGGTCACGATATGCGCTACGCTATCGACCCGACAAAGATTCAGACCGAGCTTGGCTGGGAGCCTGAAACCAACTTCAACGACGGCCTTCGTAAAACCGTCAACTGGTACCTCGCCAACACCTCCTGGTGGCAGAATATTGTCAGCGGTGACTATATGAATTACTACGAAAAGATGTATAAAGACAGATAAAAAAAGGCGGTCGGTTGACCGCCTTTTTTAGTAGTGAGTAGTCAGTAGTCAGGGACGCCTGCGGCGTCAGTGAAATTACAGTTCCCTTTTTCGGAGAGTTTTTTACGTGTGAAGCAAACAAAAAAGTCACACACGAGTTAACTCGCGCGTGACTACTGACTACTGGCTACTTTTACCTTCCGTAAAGTCCTACGTTCTCACAGTTGACCTGATGCTCCTCGTAGGTCTCGGCATAATAATAATTCCAGTCCTCATCGGTTACAAAGTAAAAATAATTTGTAACAAGAGGCGTGAGAGCCGCCTCAATTGCCTGAACACCGGGGTTACAGATAGGTCCTGTGGGAAGTCCGTAGCACTCATAGGTATCATAATACTCGGTAACCACATCGGGATCGTCGGTGATGTAGGGTGAGTTTCTTACATTTTCATCAATGTAATGGATTGTAACATCACACTGAAGCATACCGTACTCCTCATCCTCAAGGCGGTTATGAAGCACCGAGGAAACACCCGGCATATGCTGATACTCACTTGCCTCCTCCTGAATGATTGAGGCAATAGTGATAATCTCATCCATTGTATATCCCGTTGCCTTTGCACGGGCCTTGTATTCATCGGTAAGCTTTGACTCCGTATTATCAAGGAAGCGTGTCAGAGCCGCCTCGGCTCCCTCGTCCTTATAAAATTCATAGGTATCGGGGAAAATATAGCCCTCAAGGATAAAGGGACGCTTTGCCACCTCTTCAATATCGGAAAAGAATGAATATGTCAGCGTTTTAAGGTAAGAGGTGTTATTTGTAAGGTCAATAAACTCTTTTGCACCGCATACTCCGTTCTCTTCAAGCTGCTCGGCAATTTCCTTTACCGTCCAGCCCTCGGGGAAGGTTACGGTAACTGTCGGGTCCTCGGTGGTTAATTCAGTAACCTCGGACTGCGTTAACTCGATTACGGCTTCACCGTCATTATTATTTTTGCATGAAGTCAAGAAAAAAAGACATACTATTATAAGCAAAGCGGAAACTAACTTCTTCATTTTTTCACTTCCTCGTAATTTATTATATTACTTATAATAACACAAATTTTCTATAAACCCAATAGCAAAGGCGTAAAATTATAAAATTTGTAAGAATTTGCATAATATATAAGCTAAATGACCGCTAACTTTAAAAAAAGACTTGAAAAATTTTCAGCTTTAGTATAAAATAGTGGGGTATAAATAATTTTTTTATTCGGAGGAATATAAAATGGTATCAGCAGGTGATTTCAGAAACGGCGTTACATTCGAAATGGATGGCAACGTTCTTCAGATTGTCGAATTCCAGCACGTTAAGCCCGGTAAGGGTGCAGCCTTTGTTCGTGCAAAGGTTAAGAACGTTATCACTGGTTCAGTTATTGAAAGAACTTTCAACCCCAGTGAAAAGTTCCCCACTGCTTTCGTTGAAAGAAAGGATATGGAATACTCCTACAGCGACGGCGACCTTTACTACTTCATGGACCTTGAGACCTACGAGCTTGAGCCCATCAACGCAAGCGAGCTTTCCGACAACTTCAGATTCGTTAAGGAAAACATGGTTTGTAAGGTTCTTTCCTACAAGGGCAATGTTTTCGGCGTAGAGCCTCCCAACTTTGTTGACCTTCAGGTTACAAAGACAGCCCCCGGCTTTGCAGGTAACACAGCTACAAACACAACCAAGCCCGCTACACTTGAAACAGGTGCAGAGGTTAAGGTTCCCCTCTTCATCGACGAGGGTGAGTTCATTCAGATCGACACAAGAACAGGTGAATACCTCGGTCGTTCAAAGGGTGAATAATTAAACTATAAGGAAAGGAATTAACTATTATGTCAGTTTCAGAAAAAGTTGCATACTTAAGAGGCCTTATGGAAGGTCTTGATATTGACGACGATAAGAAGGAAGGCAAGATGTTTGCCGCTATTATCGACGCTCTTGATGAAATCGCATCAGACCTCAGCGACATCGACGAGGACCTTGAGGACCTCACAGATTACGTTGAAGAGCTTGACGAGGACCTTGGCGATGTTGAGGAATTCGTTTACGAGTGCTTCGAGGATGACGATTGCGATTGCTGCTGTGACGATGACGACTGTGACTGCTGCTGTGACGATGATTGCATCGAGGTTACATGCCCCGCTTGCGAAGAAAACGTTTGCATCGGTCTTGACGAAATCGACGACGCCGGCGAGGTTGAATGCCCCTGCTGCGGCGCAGTTCTCGAATTCGAAATCGAAGAAGAGGAAGAAATCGAAGAATAATTCAAAAGACACCCTACGGGGTGTCTTTTTTTTACCAGTGAGTAATGATGCGTAATGAGTAAGGAAGGGCGTCCCGGCTACTGACTATTGACCCCTGACTACTTTTTTTCAAAAACCCCTTGACAACCTCCCCGTAAACTGATATAATTCGTAACTGTCGCAGTATGTACTGCGTAATTTTTCCTTGCTCCGAAGGATCGAGTTTCGGGGCCAGAGACCATAAGGAGGTAAAAAACATGAACAAGTATGAATCAATGTTCGTATTCTCAGTTGCAAAGGGTGAAGAAGCTGTTACTGCTCTCAGCGAAAAGTTCCAGGCTCTCATCAACGCAAACGGCACACTTGTTTCAGCTGAGCCTTTCGGCGGCATGAACGGTGTTCGTACCCTTGCTTACGAGATCAACGATGAAACTCAGGGTGCTTATGTTCTTATGAACTACGAAGCAAACGCTGCTCTCCCCGCAGAGCTTGAGCGTGTTGCAGGCATCACTGAAGGTGTTCTCCGCGTTCTCACAATCAGAAAGTAAGGAGGAGCTGAAAAATGCTTAACTGCGTAACACTTATGGGACGCCTTGTGGCAGATCCCGAGCTTCGCACCACCACAACCGGTAAATCCGTTGCAACCTTCACAATCGCTGTTGACCGTTCTTTCGTAAGACAGGGCGAGCAGAGACAGGCAGACTTCATCAGAATTGTTGCTTGGGAAAGCTCAGCAAACTTTGTTTCCCGCTATTTCCAGAAGGGTTCAATGATTGCTATTCAGGGCCGTATCCAGACAAGAACCTATGAAGATGCAAACGGCGCAAAGAGATCAGCTTTTGAAGTTATCGCAAACGAAATCAGCTTCTGCGGTTCAAAGGCAGAATCAGGCACTTCCGTTACACCTGCACCTCAGGTTGCTCCTGCAGTTGCTCCCTCTTTCCAGACAGCTACTGCTAACGATTTTGAAGAAATCACAGACGACGAAGATTTACCTTTCTAAAAATTACTAACAGGAGGAATACGTATCATGGCATATGAAAAGGGTTCCAACCGTCCTAACAGAAAGTCACGCAAGAAGGTTTGCGCATTCTGTGTAGACAAGGTTGAAGAAATCGATTACAAGGACGTTCAGAAGCTTCGTAAGTTCACTTCTGACAGAGCAAAGATCCTTCCCCGCAGAGTGACAGGCACATGTGCTCGTCATCAGCGTGAACTCACCACAGCTATCAAGCGTGCACGTCAGGTAGCTCTTATGGCTTACACAGCTGACTAATTAACAAAAAAGAACGGCCTACCTCAAACGGTAGGCTTCTTTTTCTTAAACGTTTAATATCAAGGATTTAAAAAAAACGAGGAGTTCCAACCATGCGCTCAAGAATTTTTTCATTTTTTCTTTCTGTGCTTATTTTCATCTCCTCTATACATATTATCGGCTTTACCAAAAGTGAAGCTCACCTTACCGAGGGTGACACTGCAGCTACATCAAAGGTCGAAACAATCGTCTGCAATTTTACGGACATTGCCTACGGCAGCAACAAAAGTCAGACCTTTGACCTCAATCTTCCCGTCGACAACCGTGATGAAATAGGTCTTGTTGTTTTCCTTCACGGCGGCGGATGGGTAAGCGGCAACAAAAGCTCTGTTACAAAAAGCCTGAGTAATCTTGCTTCAAACGAGGATTACGCTACCGCATCAATCAACTACCGCCTTGCAGGTGAAGAAAGCGTCGACGTTTATGACATAATCAGTGATATCACAGCCGCACTTGAGCTTATTAAAAATATGGCAGGCGGTTACGGTATGAACATAACAAAGCTTGTTCTCTGCGGTCATTCGGCAGGCGGACACCTTTCATTGCTTTACGCTTACAAGCACAGTGACATTTCACCCATCCCGGTAGCAGGAGTTTTTGCAAGTGCTTCTGTCCCCGACCTTGCATCAGATAAGTTTTATACAAACAACACTCTCGGTGATGAAGCGTATATGTGCTCACTCGTATCAAAGGTTTGCGGAGTAAACATCACACCCGAAAACAGAGCACACTACAAAGGCTTACTTGAAAAGCTTTCACCGGTAAGCTTCGTGACTCCCGACACAGTACCTACCGTTCTTATACACGGTATGAAGGACAGAATTGCCCCCTATTCAGGTGTAGCTCTGCTTGATGATACACTCACTGAAAACCGAGTGAAACACGAGGTAATCAGCATTGAAAATGCCGGTCACGGGGTAAACAAAAAAACCGATAAGAAAAAATATGCCGAGGATTTAATGGCAGCTTGTATAAAAGAGTGGTTTGATCTTAAGCCAACAAAAACAATAATTTAACACCGTGTTGTTCAGATAAAGAGCTTGACACGGTGTTTTTATTTTATTTGATAAGATAAAACTGCGCAAGGCTGTCCCAGGTTTCCCTGTCAACCTCACCGCTTTTCTCAATAAAGGCAATCTCCTGCCAACGGATTACCTGACCTTCCGTAGGCTCATCGAAAGCATCACCTTCTGTGCTTTTTTCAAAATTGCCGTAGTCTTCGGCAACACGGTCAAGCATCAGCTTCAGCACGGAAACAAAGCTGCCTTCATCACCATTTTTCAAGGGCAAATCCTCATTTTTAATAGGTGCAATCTGTATCGGCAAGGAGCTCTCATAGACTGCCTGTCGGTTTTGCTTTATAAGCTCCTCCCAGGTTTCAAAATTCACAACACCCGTAGCAGTAAGTCCTGCCTGCCGTTGAAATTCCTCAACGGCCTTTTTTGTTTCCTCGGAATAAATTCCGTCGGGTATAATTGCAGGCTCATCGGATTTATTCCGCGATATATTCCGAAGATACTGCTGAAGCTCTGTAATTGCCACTTCTCTGTCCGTCATTGCTGTTCCCCCATTCCAAGCTCATAGCCGGGATACTGACCCTCAAGCCGCTGCTGACCTTCCCTTAAAACACGGTAAACATCAGCAATCGTATTCCAGGTTGTTTCGTTCACCTGACCCGTCGGCTCAAGGGAGAATATCCGCTGAAACTGTCTTACGGCATTCTGTGTACGAGTGTCAAACACTCCGTTTTCTGCAAGGCTCATAATGTCAAAAAAGTAGCGTGAAATAAAATTCAGGTAAGTTTTAAAGGTCAGCACCGACGGACCGACATCACCGCGCTTAAGTACAACACCGGGAAATGGCTGTGTGCTTACACTTTCAATCAGTTCCTGACCTTCAAGGTAATCAACAGTCCCCTTGTATGCCCCGTAAATATTATCCCAGGTAAGTCGGTCAACACTCCCCGTCTGAGGCAGACCCGCAAAGCGTTGAAAGGCAACAACCGACCTTCTTGTCCCCTCACCGAAAACTCCGTCTATATCAGGCTGCGGCACAGCAGAATTGAAAAAAGCAATAATTGCAAGGAAGTATTGAAGGGTCACCACCTGACCGCCGCTGTCTCCAACGCTCAAATCACCCTCAAAGCGCTTGGGCAGATTTTCGTAGCCTATCCCCTCACTTGTCAGCTCCGCAAGTCTGGTAACGGCAGAGTAAATGTACACAATTCTGTACCAGGTAGCCTTACCGACTATCCCGTCAGGAGTGAGGTTAAAAATCCGCTGAAAAGCTCTTACGGCATTTTCCGTATTCTCATCAAAAAGTCCGTTAACCACTCGTATTTTCGGTATTGACGGATAGTTTGCCGAAATACGGTTGAGATATAACTGCATACGCCTCACATTTTCATCAAGGTCGCCTCTTGACAACGGTGTACCCGGATAAGACGGCAGATTATCCTGCAAGGGTGCATTCACAACAAGCTCAATGTCGTCACCGTAGTAGTTTTCCAATATTTCAAAAGCAGAAAGTCCTTGCTGCGCCAACGGCACCGTCCCCCATTGGGAAAGCCCGTCGCAGGTGACAGTAGTTCCGTTGCAATACTGGGCAAAAAAAGGGTTGATTGTCCCATCTTTTCTTATATAATCATTAAAAAGCTCATCAGTAATACGGCTGATATTTTCGTAAATGTTTCTGCCGTTTATAAATTTCTGATCAAAATTTGTGTCGTTAGTAATATCAAAATCATAGCCCATTGAAGGGTACCATTCGGTATAAATGCGGTTAAGGGCAAAGGAAACCTGAGCAAGGATATTTGCCCTTATTGCCTCCTCGGGCCAGGTTGAATAAATTTCCGAGGATGCCACATTTTTTATATAGTCACGGAAGGACACCGTAACATTTTCCGCACCCGACCGCGGTGAACCGAGGTGCACCCTTATACTTGTTGGGATAACCGGTGTTGCCATATCAGCTTATCCTCTCCTCTTCGGGTATCATCAGCACATTCAGAAGGATATCGCTACCTCCCACGGCAGAAACAAGCAGACTCTTCTGCGTTATGAAGCCTTCAGCAAAAACATCGGCAAAGTAATCTATGCTCCTTCGGGGATTGTCTGACTCAAGGGAATTGCTCTCATCAAAGGCAGGAAGCCTTACAGACTTTGTTTTTCCGTTTTCGTCCGTGGTGACAAAGGCATATATGTTGTCCCCTCGGTACACAACAACCCTTGCATTTGCAACAGGATAGGCTTCGGCTCCCGAAAACACCGCCGCTGAAAACACCGCCGAAGAATTAGCCTCACCCTCAGGAAAATCAACCGACGGAGGGCTCACGGCAGGGTCGGTGTTTACATCTTCAACCTCGATTGAGGTGTTTCTTGCCGTTTCCGTAGCTATTTCAAGCTCTTTTTGTGTGTTTTCTGCTTCCTTCGGGGAAGATGTCACCTCCGATGAAACAGTCTTATTTTCCGTTTTTGACAGTGCCGGAGTATCTTTTGTTACCTCACCACCGTAAATCAGACCCATTTCAACAAGGCTTTGGCTGTATTTTTTTATCATTTCGTCAATATCTTCAATGCTGATAATAATTCCTCCTTTGCAGTTATAATACATTCTATTTTGCAAAACAGGAGTTTATGAATACAGAAAAACACCGCCTTGTTTCCAAGACGGTGTGATTTGTTTTATTTTCCGCTCGCCGCGGAGGCATTCTTTCTTGTAAGAAAGAATCAAAGAACTTTACGCTTTATGCTACTTTTAATTCGGGGTGCTTTTTCTCTGCAAGCTTCTGAAGAACAAAAACAACAGCAATAAGAGCAAAGCCTGCAACGTCAGTTGCAATACCGGGAATGATGCAAAGAAGACCGCCACCAAGGAGCATAACTCTCTGCCACCAGGGGCACTTTACATACATATAGCCTTCCATACCTGCGGAAACACCGAGAATACCGATTACCGCAGTTACACAGATAAGTGCAACATCGTACCAATGCTCAACACCGATGAAGAGCATTTCGGGGCTGTAAGCAAAAATGTAAGGAACAATGAAAGCTGTAATTGCAAGTCTTGTTGCATTGACACCCGTTTTCAGCGGATTACACTTTGCAATCGCCGCACCTGCATAAGCTGCAAGGGCAACGGGAGGTGTAATATCAGCAACAATACCGAAGTAGAATACGAACATGTGAGCCGCAAGAACGGGAATACCCATCTTGATAAGAATGGGAGCCGTAATTGTTGCCATAATAACGTAGTTGGCTGTTGTGGGAACACCCATACCGAGGATGATACAGCAAACCATTGTAAGGAAGAGTGCAAGGAATGTGCTGTTCTGTGCGATAGGTACGAGAGTTCTGATAAGAAGCTGACCAAGACCTGTCATGGTAACAACACCGGAGATAAGACCTGCCATACCGCAGGCAACAGCAACGCCGATGGTGTTCTTTGCACCGTTTTCAAGGGATTCAACAACTACTGTAGGAGTAAGGGTTGTTTCCTTTTTAGTAACGAATGAAAGCAGTACGCTGATGAGCATACCTGCAAGAATTGCAATGTTTATCTTGTCACCGATGAGCCAGATTCCGAGGAATGCAGCTGTCGGGATAAGAGGATAAACGAGCATCCAGATTTTCTTTTTGCTCATTTCATGAGGAACAAGTGAAACGATAAGTGCACCCATAATTGCAATACAGGCTGAAATACCTGCACTGAACTTGTTCATTGCAAGAACAAGCATAACAATGGGAAGAAGGAGGTATCCGTTCTTAAGCATAAGCTTGAAGAAGTTGGGAAGTGCATCCTTTGGAAGACCCTTGAGTCCGAGCTTCTTTGCTTCAAAGTGAATCATAACAAAGATACCCATAAAGTAAAGGATAGCGGGAAGAATTGCTGTGATAGCAATTTTTGAATAAGGCATTTCTGTCATTTCAGCCATAAGGAAGGCTGCAGCACCCATAATGGGAGGCATAATCTGTCCGCCTGTTGATGCTGCCGCTTCAACAGCTGCGGCAAACTCGGGCTTGTAGCCGGTCTTTTTCATCATGGGGATTGTGATTGAGCCTGAACCTACTGTATTTGCAACTGAAGAGCCTGAGTACATACCCTCAAGAGCACTTGAAATAACTGCAACCTTTGCAGGTCCGCCGATTGATGAGCCTGCAATTGAGTTTGCAAGGTCAACAAAGAATGTGCCGATACCTGTTCTTTCAAGAAGGGCACCGAGAATTATAAACAGTACAATAAAGGTTGTACAAACATAAACGGGGGTTGAGAAAAGTCCGTTAGCAACATCGTAGAAAAGGCTGTACATAAGGCTTCTCAGAGCGATGTCAGGGTTAGCCGCAAAGGCCTTGACGGTTGCGTAGGCGACAAAGGCACCTACAACAAAAATAATCGGTAAGCCAACCGCTCTTCGGCAAAGCTCCACAAGAAGGATAATTGCCACAAGTGCAATTACAATCTGTAAGGTACCGATACGTCTTGACATGAAAATAATATCTTCCTGGAAAATTGTATAATACAGGAAGGAGCCTGCACCTGCGATAGCGAGGATTATATCGTAAAACGGAACATAATTGATTTTTTTAGTCTGCTTCTTGTACGCAGGGAACATAATGTACCCCATGAACATAATGAAAGCCATGAATGTGGTAAGTTTGGTATGCTTTGTAGCATTCTGAAGAACGAGTGCCATAAAGATCATATAAATGCTGAAAGCCGCCATCATACCGGTGATAACCTTTTTCCTCCAACCGGTGAAAACACGCACGTTACTTTCACGGTCAAATTCCTGCATTATGGCATCAGCATCAACAACTTCGTCTGCCTCGACAAAAGCTCTTGCTTCATCCATCTAGCCTTCCTCCTTTTTCATTCTTTTTCTAAACTCAAATAAATGCTGCAGGTTAATGCAGCATTTATTTTAAATACTATTAAGATATTTTTATCTTGCTTATGCGATTACGCCGATTTCCTTATAGTATTTTTCTGCACCGGGATGTACGGGAACCTTACCTACGGCTGCAACAGCGTTTTCCTTAACCATTTCGTTACCCTTTGCGTGAGCAACTGCGATTTCGCTCTGCTTTTCCCAGAGATCCTTTGTGATCTGATAAGCCTGATCCTCGCTCATATCATCTGTTACGATGAATGTAGCCTTGATAGCAACTGTGCTTGTTGCTTCTGTAACGAAATCATACTTGGTGTTGTCAGCTGTTGCTTCGAACTTCTCGTAGAAGGAGTACTTCTCAACGAGTGAGTCGATAACATCGTTGCCAAGGTCAACAAGAACAACGTCTGTTGTTGTTGCAAGGTCTGTGATAGCTGTTGTGGGAGCACCTGCTGTGATGAAGGCTGCATCGATTGAGCCGTCCTTAAGCTGAGTTGCTGAATCACCGAATGAAGCTGTAACCTTCTTGATATCTGTGTCGATGTCAAGACCTGCTGCTTCGAGAATCTGAACAGCGTTGTAGTAAACGCCTGAACCAACGTCACCAACTGCTACAGTCTTACCCTTAAGGTCAGCAACAGTCTTGATACCTGATGACTTTGTAGCAACGAGCTGGCAAACTTCTGAATATACACAAGCGATAGCTGCGAAGTCTGTGATGGGAGCAGCAAAGCCGTTTGTACCTTCGTAAGCGTAGTTCATAACGTCGTTCTGAACAATAGCGAACTGTGCTTCGCCGTCAGCAATCATTTCAATGTTAGCCTGTGAGCCACCTGTTGAAATTACGTTGAAGCTGTAGTCGTCAGTATTAAGAATCTGACCTACTGCTGTTGTGAATGCATAGTATGTACCTGTTGTACCGCCTGAACCTGCGGTGATTGTTGAGATAACGTCTGCTGCGTTACCGTCAGTTGCATTGCCGTCGGTTGCGTTACCGTCGGTTGCATTGTTGCCGCCACATGCTGCAAGTGTGAAGAGCATAAGAGCTGCAAGAAGAACTGCTAAAAACTTTTTCATGTTTGTTTCCTCCGTTTTAAATATTTTACGTTCTTTAAGAAATATATGTGCATTCCTGTTAAATAAGTACACATAGACTTCAATTTTTACTATTGTAATACATTTTACCCCATATTGTCAAGAGGAAAAGGAATTTTTATTAAAAATAATAGTTGTTTATTCACTGCTATGCATAAATATACTGCAAATATTCTTTTTTTATGCATTTTTTTCTTTTTTTCTCCCTTGAAAAACCATTTTAATGCTATAAAGTGTTGAAAGTAAGGAAAATTTATGCTATCATTCAACTGCAAAACAAATAAAAAGGAGCACTAATCCGTGAAAAACATTACCCTTATCGGTATGCCGGGAGCAGGAAAAAGCACAATAGGAGTTATCCTTGCAAAAAGTCTTCTCTGTGACTTTACCGACACCGACCTTATCATACAGAAGAAAACCGGCAAGAGCCTTTGTCAGCTGCTCGACGAAAAAGGTACCGAAGGCTTCCTTCAGCTTGAAAATGATATTATCTTTAAAGAAAGCTTTCTCAACTCGGTAATAGCAACGGGCGGAAGCGCCGTTTACGGTGAAGAGGCAATGGCAAAGCTCAAAACTGAAAGCACGGTTATTTTTCTTGACGTTTCCGTAAGTGAGCTTGAAAAACGTCTTTCCAACATCAAAACCCGAGGGGTTGCAATGAAAAAGGGCACTACTATCAAGGACCTTTACAATGAGCGTCTCCCCTACTATCAGAAATATGCCGACATCACTCTTGACTGCACGGGACTTACGGCAGAGGAATGTGTGGACAGAATAGTTTCGGAATTAGAAAAGCAATACAAGTAAAGTTCTTTGGTTCTTTCTTACAAGAAAGAACGCACCGCGGCGGGCATCGTCGCCGAAGCGCGTCCTGTGGACGATAAAGCGAGGTGAGGATGGCGTAGCGGTCAAAATCGCTCGGCGCTCCAAACCGGTAAGCGATTTTGGGAACCGCAAGAGGACAAGACAATAAAATAATAAAGCAAGGTCACGGAACTTTTCATCGTTTCCGTGACCTTTTGTTTGAACACTTTTTTCTAATGACCTCGCCGGTCAGGCGTTACCTTTCTTGAAAGAAAGGTAACCCAAAGAACTTTACATTTACTTTCTGAGAATTGCTGAAAGGCTCTTAATAGGCTTCTTTCTTCTGTGCTTCTTCTGGAACTGAATAGGATTCTTGATGAGCATATCGGAAATGAGTGTCCAGAGGATGATGAGGATGTACATTCCGAATACACCGTAGAAGCCGCCTGAAAGAGTAGCTGTTGAAATTGTTACAAACGCTGCTGCAAGAGCTGCCCAGGTGCTTTCGGAGAAGGCAGTTACAACATCGGTAAGGGCAATTTCACCACCGATGATTTTAGCAAAAGCGTTGTTACTGATGATAATTGCAATAAAGCAGATTACAAGGCCGCCGCCGCAAAGAGCCATAACAAGCTTTCTCTTGTTTGTTGCAGCTGAAACAGCACCTACAACGATGAGCATTACAAGTGCAAGAACAAAGAATACAACGAAAGCGATAAGCTGAGGAAGAATGGGCTGAATAAGAGCCATAACGTCAACCTCACTTTCCTTTGAGGTGTCAACACCCATAAGAAGCTGGATGATGTCTACAACTGAAAATTCAAACTTGGTCTGAACATTGAAGGCTTCAAGGAGTGTTGTAAGCTGACTTAACTCCTCTGAAACTGTGCCGATTGCAAAGTGGAAGAGCTTGAGCATAATACCGATTACGATTGCTCCCACTGAAAGGATTGGTGTAATAATTCTGTATGCTATTTTCATTTTAAAATCTCCTTATTTTATCCTTATTTCCAGGACGAGTTGAGAGCAACCGTTCTGTTGAATACAAGCTTATCGTCTGTTGTGGTTGTATCCACACAGAAGTAACCCTGGCGCATAAACTGGAAGGTGTCCCCTGCCTTAAGATCGCTTACACCATCCTCAAGGCGACAGCCTGAAAGGATTGTGAGTGACTCGGGATTGAGGTTATCCTTGAAGGAGCCTGCCGATTCATCGGAGGGATTGGGGTTAACGAACAGTCTGTCATAAAGTCTTGCTTCAAATTCCACTGAATTCTTTGCGCTTACCCAATGAAGTGTACCCTTGACCTTTCTGCCGTCAGGTGAGTTACCGCCCTTGCTTTCGGGGTCATAAGTACAGTGAACTGCAGTTACCTCACCGTTTTCGTCGGTGTCATAGCCCACACATTTAACAAAGTAAGCGCCTCTGAGTCTTACCTCGTTACCGGGGAAGAGACGGAAATACTTTTTGGGAGGCTCAATCATAAAGTCCTCTTTTTCAACAAAGATTTCCTTTGAGAAATGGATTACTCTTGTACCGAGCTCGGGTCTGTCCTGATTTACAGGAAGCTCGATTTCCTCAACAAGGTCCTCGGGATAGTTATCGATAATAACCTTGAGAGGACGGAGAACTGCCATACAACGGGGTGCGTTAACATTGAGGTTATCTCTTACGCAAGCCTCAAGAAGGCCGAAATCAACAACGGAGAATGCCTTTGAAACACCTACACGGCTGATGAAATCACGGATTGCTTCAGCAGGATAGCCTCTTCTTCTCATACCGCTGATGGTAACCATTCTGGGGTCGTTCCAGCCGTCAACGATGCCCTCGTTTACAAGCTGTAAGCACTTACGCTTACTTGTGAGGCAATAGTTAAGGTTAAGTCTTGCAAACTCAATCTGTCTTGAGGGGGTTTCAAAACCGAGCTCACGAAGGAACCAATCGTAAAGAGGTCTGTGGTTTTCAAATTCAAGGGAGCAGAGTGAATGGGTTACACCCTCTCTTGTGTCTGAAATGGGATGTGCAAAGTCGTACATGGGATATACACACCACTTGTCACCTGTCTGATGATGGCTTACATGAGCAATTCTGTAAATAACGGGATCACGCATATTGATGTTGGGTGAAGCCATGTCAATTTTTGCACGGAGTACTCTTGCACCGTCAGGGAATTCACCGTCAGTCATACGCTTGAAGAGATCGAGGTTTTCCTCAACGCTTCTTTCACGGTAGGGGCTGTTTTTACCGGGCTCTGTAAGTGTGCCTCTGTACTCACGGATTTCGTCAGCGGTGAGGTCACATACATAGGCCTTGCCCATTTCGATGAGCTTTATTGCACATTCGTAGATAAAATCAAAGTAGCTTGATGCGTAAAGCACCTTGTCCCACTTGTAGCCGAGCCAGAGTATATCCTCCTTGATAGCGTCAACGTACTCAACATCCTCCTTAGAGGGGTTTGTATCGTCAAGACGGAGGTTACAGGTACCGCCGTACTTTTCAGCTGTTGAAAAGTCAATCTGTATAGCCTTGGCGTGACCGATGTGAAGATAGCCGTTAGGCTCGGGCGGAAAACGGGTCTGCACATGGGTGTAAACACCCTTTTCCAGATCTTCATCAATGAAGTCGTGTATAAAATTGGAAACGCTTGTAATTTCTTCCATTGTGTTCTTCCTTTCTTATGCTCTGTAAGAGTCAAGAGCGTCAGTAAGTCTTGCCTTTACTTTTTCTTCACCGAGAAGATTCATAATAGCATAAAGGTCAGGGGTGTTTCTTCTGCCGGTTACGGCCACTCTGATTACTGTTGAAACATCACCTACGTGACCCTTGTAGGCATCGGGATTTTTCTTATACTCCTTAACGTTGGGAGTATAGCCGAGAGGCTCACAAAGAGCCTTCATACGGTCAAACCACTGCTGCTTGTCGTCAGCGGCGTTGTATTCCTTAAGGTAAGCTTCAAGAATTTCTGCTGCCATTTCCTTTGTAAGGTTTTCGGGAAGCTCGTAGTTCTTCTCATAGATTTCATCAAAGAAGTAGCTGATGTAAGCCTTAACCTCGCTGAAGCAGGCAATATCCTTACGGGGCTTTGGGCTCTCACGGTCAATGTTGAGAATATTGACACCGAATTCCTCATCTCTTGAAAGAAGCTCATAAAGCTCCTTGTCATAATCCTTTGCCCAATTTACGGTGTAATCGTAAACCTTTTTAGCGTTCATTACAGAGATGATGTTTTTACTTACATCGTTAAGCTTTACCATATCGAAAAGAGCACCTGAAACGCTCATTTTCTTAAGGTTGAAGGGGAAGGAGTCGATATCGGCATCCTTATTAGTTTTTCTCCAGTCTTCAAAGTTGGAGTTCATAAGAGTCATAATGTACTCATTAACGCTTTCCTTGGGATAGCCCTGCTCAACGTAGAAGGTAACTGCTGCTTCGGGATCCTTACGCTTACTGAGCTTACGCTTACCGCCGTTTTCCTCCTTCATAATGGGAGCAACGTGAGCGTACTTGGGAACCTTGAAGCCAAGGCACTTGAAAAGCTGAAGGTGGATAGGACAGCTTGACATCCACTCATCACCACGGACAACGTGAGTTGTTCTCATAAGGTGGTCGTCCACAGCGTGTGCAAAGTGATATGTAGGAATACCGTCGGACTTGAGAAGAACAACGTCCTGCACATTTTCGGGCATTTCAATTTTGCCCTTGATCATATCGTCAAAAAAGCACTTTTTCTCTGCATCGCCGGGTGACTTTAAGCGGAGAGTCCACTGCTTACCGTCAGCAATATTCTTTTCAATGTCAGCAAGTGTGAGGTCACGGCATTTTGCATAGGGACCCCAGTAGCCCTTCTGAGGCTCGTTTTCCTGCTTTGCACGGATTTCATCAAGCTCCTCTGCACTGCAGAAGCAGGGATAAGCAAGACCTTCTGAAACAAGCTGCTTTGCGTAAACGTGGTAGATGTCCTTACGCTTACTCTGATAGTATGGACCGTAATTACCCTTTTCAATTTCTTCGCCTACAACACCTTCATCGGCAACAACGTCGAAGGCCTCAAGGCCCTTGAGCATTACCTCAATAGCACCTTCAACCTTACGCTTCTGGTCGGTATCCTCAACGCGTACAAAGAAGATACCGTCAGTTACCTTTGCAGTTTTGTAAGCAACCATACCTGCAAAGAGGTTGCCGAAGTGGAGAAAGCCTGTGGGAGAGGGAGCAAGACGGGTTACTCTTGCGCCTTCCTTGAGGTTTCTCGGGGGAAACATTTCTTCCATATCGGCAGGGGTCTTTGTTATATTAGGAAATAAAAGCTCTGCGAGCTTAAGATTATCGTTCATTTTAATCCTCCTGACAAATTGGCATAATAACAGATTATAATTCAGTATATTATCTCAAATTTTGAAGGAAATATCAAGGGTTTGAGAGAAAAAATGTAAAGTTCTTTGGTTACTTTCTTACAAGAAAGTAACGGCACGCGCCGAGCGATGAAAAAAGCGTCCCGAAGGACGCTTTACATACCAAAGCTAAATTTACCTTTCAACCTTTGCTAAAAGCTTTTTAACTTTTTATTTTTAAATTTATCTAACCATTTAAAAGCATCTTCCAACTGACAATTTATTTCATCACAGATTTTTTCAGCCGTTGTTGCATCAAATTTCTGCAACAGCTTCCAATCAGCAGGAGCTTCAAAGGTTTCCGAATCCTTTTCTGGCACATCGTGATAAAAGCCTTGGGGCATTCTGTAAACATCACGGTAATAAAACCAACCGTCAAACATACCGTCGAGACGGTATGTTTCATTCGTATAAGCAACATCAACATTATCCCCGTCAACAGTCGCATTCAAATCTGAAAGGTTAGTTATACTACTGTTCGGAAAAACTGCCGACACTTCAACAGTAAAAGAACCGCCGTATTTATTGGTGAAAAAGCTTACTAGCTCAATGCAATTCTCTTTATCCCTCTTCAAATGAGGATATTTACCTGTAAAGCCTTGTGATTTCAACTCTTTTATAACTGTGTTATTCAATGCTTTGAGCATTATATCTCTGTTGGACATTTTATCACCGCCTTTACAGTACCATTTTAACAACAAGCTTCGTAGTTGTCAAATGTTTTCTCGCTCGCCGCGAGACATTACTTTTTTTGTAAAAAAAGTAATCAAAAAAACTTTACTTGCCACCAACAAAAAAATCCCATCTGCTTAAGCAGATGGGATTTTAATCAGTATTTACTCTGTATCATCAGATGAGCTCAATGATGCACATCTCAGCAGCGTCGCCACGACGGGGACCTGTCTTGATGATACGGCAGTAACCGCCGTTTACTTCCTTATACTTGGGGCTGATTTCGTCGAAAAGCTTCTTAACTACATCTTCCTTTGTGATGTATGCAAGAGCCTGACGCTTGTTGTGAAGGCTGTCCACTTTACCGAGAGTAATCATTTTCTCAGCCATTGCGCGAACTTCCTTTGCCCTTGTAACGGTGGTTTCAATGCTGCCATTCTCTAAGAGATAAGTTACCATTCCTCTGAGCATAGCGTTTCTGTGGTCGCTAGTTCTGCCGAGCTTTCTGGTACCTGCCATTTGAAATCACTCCTTTACTGTAGAATGTTAATTATTCGTCTTCGCTGCGAAGATCAAGACCGAATGAATGAAGCTTGTTGATAACTTCATCAAGGGACTTCTTACCAAGGTTACGAACCTTCATCATATCGTCCTCTGTCTTGTTTGTAAGATCTTCAACAGTGTTGATGCCTGCACGCTTCAAGCAGTTGAATGAACGTACCGACAAATCAAGTTCCTCAATAGTCATCTCGAGAACCTTTTCCTTGGCGTCTTCGCCCTTGTCAACCATTATCTCTGTGTCGTA
>JAZRFT010000010.1:0-6107 GCA_045643805.1 Acutalibacteraceae bacterium | reverse complement strand
AAAACCGAGGATTTAAAGGGACAGATTATCTGTCTTGTTGGCCCTCCGGGTGTGGGTAAAACATCAATTGTACGAAGTGTTGCAAAGGCAATGGGTAGAAAATATGTCCGTATGTCCCTCGGCGGTGTGAGTGATGAATCCGAAATCCGCGGTCACAGAAAAACCTATGTAGGTGCAATGCCGGGCAGAATTGTAAATGCCCTTATCCAGGCAAAAACCTTCAATCCCATTATTCTCCTTGTCGAAATTGACAAGCTCGGTAAGGATTACAAGGGTGACCCTGCTTCAGCACTTCTTGAAGTGCTTGACCCCGAGCAGAACAACACCTTCAGGGATAACTATATGGAAATTCCCATTGATTTAAGCAAGGTGCTTTTTATCACAACTGCAAACGATACCTCAACAATTCCCGGTCCTCTTTATGACCGTATGGAGGTTATTGAGCTTGTAAGCTATACCCAGCGTGAAAAGGAAATCATTGCTAAAAATCATCTTATCAAAAAGCAGGTCAAGCTTCACGGACTTACGGGTAATAATATCCGCTTTACCGATGAAGCAATTGAAACCCTGATAAACAATTATACTTCCGAGGCAGGCGTAAGAAGGCTTGAACAGGTGATTGCCTCCGTTTGCCGTAAGAGTGTGCTTCTGCTTGAAAAAGAGAATCTTAAGCGTGTTACCGTAACAAAGGAACTTCTTGCACAGCTTCTCGGTCCCGGTAAATATAAAAAGGAAGAGCTTTTGAGTGAGGATGCGGTGGGTGTTGTCAACGGACTTGCCTGGACTCGCGTAGGCGGTGAAATCCTTCAGGTTGAGGCTGTTACTATGGAAGGTGACGGCAAAATTGAAACCACGGGCTCTCTCGGTGATGTAATGAAGGAGTCTGCAAGGGCAGCTTACAGCTACCTCAGGAGCAAAAAGGCAAAGTACGGAATTACCCAGGAAGCCTTTACCAAAAATGATATTCACATTCATGTGCCTCAGGGTGCTGTTCCCAAGGACGGACCCTCCGCAGGTGTGACAATCACAACAGCACTTTATTCTGTTTTAACGGGCAAAACCGTTGACAGAACAGTTGCTATGACAGGTGAGGTTACCCCTACTGGCCGCGTGCTTCCCATCGGAGGCTTAAGAGAAAAGTCCATGGCGGCTTATAAAGCAGGTATTAAAAAGGTAATCATACCAAAGGATAATTATGCTGATTTATGGGAGATTGACAGCGTTGTAAAGGAAAATGTTGAGTTTATTCCCGTTTCCACCGTTGATGAGGTGCTTTCTGTTGCTATTGTGAATGAGGGTACAGATTCAAAAGCTTCGTTAATATTTTCACCCCATGATGTTATGATAAAGGACAGGAGGAAAAAAAGTGAGATTCGATAACCCGATTTTTGAAACATCATTCGGTTCGTTCAAACAGCTTAAGGCTTCAGATATGCCAGAGGTTGCTTTTTCAGGCAGATCCAATGTGGGCAAAAGCTCGCTTCTTAATAAGCTCCTTAACCGCAAATCACTTGCAAGGGTAAGCTCTGTTCCCGGTAAAACTGTTACAATCAATTTTTTCAAGGTTGATAAGTGCCGTTTCGTTGACCTTCCCGGCTACGGTTACGCAAAGGTTGCAAGGGATGAAAAGCTCCGTTGGGCAGAGCTTATGGAGGGTTACTTTTCATCAGGCAGAGATATCCGTCTTGTAGTTCAGCTTGTTGATATGAGGCATATGCCGAGTCAGCAGGATATTGATATGATTGAGTATCTTATCGAGTGTGAGATTCCTTTTGTTGTGGCACTCACAAAGTGTGACAAGCTCAACAAAACCGAAAGAATGAATCAGCTTGAGGCTATCTGCACACTTCTTGCAAAGTACGGAAACATCAGCGTTGTTCCTTTTTCAAGCACAAAGGGGGACGGCGTGGAAGAACTTCGCAGCCTTATCGCAAAGGCAGTAGAACAGGATGATGAATAATGAAAAAATTGTTTGAGTCAAAAATGCAGAAAAATCCGATTATTGCAGGCGTAAAGGATATGTCAAAGCTTGACTGCGCCCTTGAGTCGGATTGTGAAATCATTTTCCTTTTGTGCGGAACAATTTTCGATATAAAGGATACTGTAAAAAAAGCAAAGGAAAAGGGCAAAATGATTTTCATTCACGTTGACCTTCTTGACGGCTTTTCAAAGGATACAACAGCCCTGCGTTATATCAGCACCGAAATTTGTCCCGACGGTATAATCTCGACAAAAAACAGCCTTTTAAAGGCGGCAAGGTCAATGGGACTGCTCACCGTACAAAGGGTGTTTATAATTGACTCACTTTCAATCGGTACGGCAGTCAAGGCTTCGGAAACCATAAACCCCGACGCTGTTGAAATAATGCCCGGAATTATGCCGAGAATCATCAGGCAGCTTACTTCAAATATGAATGTTCCCGTAATTGTCGGCGGACTTGTGAGCGAAAAAGAGGATGTTACAACAGCACTTGAAAGCGGAGCACTCGGTGTTTCAACCTCATCTTCTGAAATATGGGAGGAAAAAATATGATTGGTGTAAGAAAATATCAGCCTAAGGATAAAGAAAATGTCAGGAAGATTCTTGTGGAAACCTCAAGGCTTCCTGCTGAAACCGAAACAGACATAAAGCTTCTTCAGCTTCTTTACAATGATTATTACATTGAATGTGAGCCCGAGCACTGCTTTGTTGCCGTAAACGAAGAGGATGAGGCAGTCGGCTATATAATCTGCGCAATGGATTACAAGACCTTCAGAAAGCGTTTTGCGAAGTTTTATCTTCCTGAGCTCAAGGAGCTTGGTATGAAGTATTATATTCAGGGGCTAATGGATATTATGGGCAATGCCTTGTATGCTAAAAAGTATCCTGCACACCTTCATATCAATGTGCTTCCCGTTTGTCAGGGTAAGGGCACGGGCTCAGACCTTATGAATGCACTTAAGGATGAATTACGCAAAAACGGTGTAAAGGGTCTTATGCTTTCCTGTGCCGCAGATAATGATGGCGCAATCAGATTTTATAAAAGGAACGGCTTTAAGGTTATGTCTGTTATTTCCGGAGGCTGCATAATGTCAATAAATTTATAAAATTTGTATAATTAAAAAAATCATGTCAACAATAAACTCAAAGGAGTGAATCGACATGATTGATAAAATTGCTTTAATCCTTACAATTATCGGCGGCCTCAACTGGGGGCTTATCGGTATTTTTCAGTTTGACCTTGTCGCCTGGATTTTCGGGGGACAGAGCGGAATTATATCGAGGATTGTATATACCCTTGTTGCACTTGGTGCCATCTGGTGCATTTCCTTCCTTTTCAGTGATATGAGAGGCGTTAGGGAAAAGGCCGAATAAAGCAAAAAGAGAAAAAAGATATATCGGGTATCCGTTGGCTTCAAGGCACTGTGATACCCGATATATTTTGCCCTGAAAAAAAGAGAGAAAAAAATCAAAAAAGTTTCAAAAAGGTATTGACTTTTTATAGCATAATGTATATAATATCAAAGTCGTCAGAAATCCGGGTGTGGCGCAGCTTGGTAGCGCGCTTGACTGGGGGTCAAGAGGCCGCAGGTTCAAGTCCTGTCACTCGGACCAGTCGAAAGAGATTATTCGAGAGAATAGTCTCTTTTATTTTTTATAATGAAGAACTTATGCACGAATTTCTGCGAAATTTTATTTTAATCGGATCCTCGGGGTGATACATGTTGAAAAAAACTTTACATATAACCGTAGAGCTTGCAATTATCTTTGCCGTCTGTCTTCTCGGTGACTTTATCGTAAGCCTGCTTCCCTTTGATTTTTCAGCAAGCGTATTGAGTATGATAATTCTGCTCGTGCTTCTTACTGTAAGGGCTCTGAAATTTGAAAACATCAAATCTACTGCAAATTTCCTTACCTCCAATATGGCTGTTCTTTTTATTCCTTATGGCGTAAAGATTCTTCAGTATCTTGATGTAATCAAAGAAAATCTTATTTTGTTTATGCTGATAGTCCTTGTGACAACACCCGTGGTTTACGGGGTAACAGCACTCACCGCTCAGCTTATTATAAAACTGCAGAAGGGGGATAACGACTGATGAACACAATGCTTGCCTCGCCCTTGTTCGGTCTGTTTTTAAGCTTTATTGCCTTCGGTATCGGATCTGTTTTATTTTCAAAGCTGAAAACACCGCTTCTCAATCCTTTACTTTTTGCAATTATATGCTGCATTCTTTTTATAGAAACGGGTCTTATTTCCTATGAAAAATATATGCAGGATAATGCTTTTTTGACAAGCCTTTTGCCTGTTGCAACTGCCTTACTTGCCGTTAATATTTATAAGCAGCTGAAAACCGTTAAAAAATATGCTCTTGCAATTATTGTAAGCTGTCTTGCAGGTTCGGTTACAAGTATTTTAAGCGTGGTGGCTCTTTGTAAGCTTTTCGGTGTTGATAAGGCTATTGAGGCTTCATTTATCGGTAAAAGCTGTACAACACCCATTGCCCTTGATGTTTCCCTTATGAATGGAGGAATGGAGGGAATAACGGTAATCGCCGTTATCTGTACCGGTATTGTCGGTGCTGTGCTTGCACCCTCACTTGCAAAGCTTTTTAAGGTTAAATCACCTGTTGCACAGGGGCTTGCCATCGGTACCTGCAGTCATGTTATCGGCACCTCAAAGGCTGTTGAAATCGGTGAGATTCAGGCGGCTTTAAGCGGCGTTGCAATCGGCATCTGCGGACTTATTACTATTATTCTTGTAACATTGTTTTATTAACATAAAAAGAGAACCGGTTTCCATTGCTTCGGGGAAATCGGTTCCTTTATTTTTATTTGTTTTTGTTGGCTTTTTCCAATGCCATCACAAGCACGGGGATAAGCACAAGCTGAATTAAAATTCCGGGTATTGCATTTGCAACTGCACCTGACCAGAAGGCGGAAAGGCTGAATTTGCTCACGTCAAGCCCTGCACAGCAAAGCTGAACTATACCCCAGATAAGTCTGCCTGTAACCATTGAAGCAATAAGTGAAAGATAAATGTTAAGCTTGGTTTTAGGAAGCTTGCGGTACAGAAGTCCTGAAATAAGACCGTAAGCGGCAAGCTCAAAGGTCATTGCAAAGGCTGTGGGAAAAAGAGGCGGCATTCCGAGGGTAAGTGAACGGAGCAGGGGAGCAATGGCACCTACCGCGAAGCCCCAGGGGGCACCGCATATGTATCCGCAAAGTATTACGGGAATGTGCATCGGGCACAGCATAGAGCCTATCTGCGGAACCTGACCCGTCAGAAAAGGCATCACGTACGCCAGAGCAAGAAACATTGAGGAAAGCGCGAGGCTTGTTAAACTGCTTTGCTTTTTCATTAGCGGTCCTTTCTCTAATATACGAGTATATATAAAATGTAGTTTTTTTGTCGAACAGTAACATTTTACAACATACTTGATAAAAAAGCAAGAATTTAATATTTATTTAACAGTTAATGGATTTATGTAATAAATCGGTTTTACTTATTGACAAATCTTTTATATTGTAATAAAATTGTGCAGGTTTTTAAACAATCAAAGAATAATCAGGAGGTAACGGAAATGGACAAATTTTTTGCAACAATCGAAGAATATCTTGACAAGCTCCAGGCTTTCATCGCAAAGATTTTCAAGATGTTCGAGGACATCAGCGGCGCTGTTGCTGAATAATTTATCAACTACCTCCCTTTGTAAAAAACGGGAGGTAAAATTCTGCTTTGAAGCAAATAAAAAAATGTAAAAAACTTGCATTTTTTTATTGACAAAGCTTGACTCTTATGCTATACTCATTCATACCGCATATTACGGGCGGCGTATTTTGTTATGCCATAAGTGATTTTTATCCGCCCCAAAGTAGCGAGTCCATAATAAAGGAAGGAAAGAAACTATGTACGCAATTATCGAAACAGGCGGCAAGCAGTACAAGGTTGAAGCAGGCGACGTTCTCTTCATCGAAAAGCTTGACGTTGAAGCAGACTCCGAGGTTACCTTTGACAAGGTTATCGCAGTTGGCGCAGAAGACGGCATCAAGGTTGGTGCTCCCTACGTTGACGGTGCAACCGTAAGCGCAAAGGCAATTAAGAACGGTAAGGGTAAGAAGATTGTTGT
>JAZRFT010000009.1:0-9132 GCA_045643805.1 Acutalibacteraceae bacterium | reverse complement strand
ATGGATGAATAATGGCATTGATAAAGCGGTATGGGTGCCTCTTTTTATCAAAGAATTTTGCACAATGCAACTGCCATTTGCATATCTTAACAGATATAAGAGAATGAGCTATAAAGGAAATAAAATTCTCGGATATACTGTTTCATTTACCGGAAATATTGAAAGTTGCGGCAGAAACAAGTCGATCAGTAAAAACGGGGTTATCCTGAAAAAAGGAAATAATATTATTCTGCCTCTTACCGAAGATAACAAAATTTTCATTGCCTATTCCGAAAAAGGAAAAAACGGTGAATGGAACATTCCCGATGCCGAATTTGACAAAGCAAGTGTTTACAACATTACTGCAGAGGGTAACGAATATATCGGCGATGTTACTGTTACGCAGAAAAAAATATCACTTAGTCTTAAAGCAGGTCAGGCTGTAGCGATTAAGGGAATATTCTGATGTAAGTCGTTCTGAAGGTGAGGTTAAAAAGAGCAATGCTTAAAATTAAGAAAACAACTATTGAAATCGGTCTGCCAAAACCGCTTAAAATTTTACACATCACAGATTCTCATCTGCCTTTTTACTGTGAAAGTGACACTGAAGCTATGATAAGACAAGGTAAAAAGCGTAATGAAAAAAGAAGCGTGCGCAATCTTAACAAGCTGATGAAATACGGCGAAAAGAACTGTGATATTATCGTTCATTCGGGGGATCTTATAGATTTTATTTCAAAGCCCTGTGTTGAATTTGCAAGAGAGTTTCTGAAAAATGATAAAATTCTCTTTGTGGCAGGTAATCACGAATATTGCCGTTATGACGGAGCAAAGGAAGACATGGCACACCGCATAAAAAGCCTTGAAATGATGGGCGGAGAGCTTTGTGACGGCATGTTTTATAATTCACATATTGTGGGTGGAGTCAATTTTGTCGGCATTGATGATTCCTTTCATCAGACAGAATATGAACAGCTCGAATTCCTTAAGAAAGAAGTAGACAAAGGATATCCCATTGTTCTTTTTATGCACGCTCCTTTATACGAAAAAGAGCTTTACAAGAAGAGCTATAAATTCTGGAACGGTGAAATCTGTCTTCTCGGCTCGGATATTACTGCTCATCCCGAGGTCAGGGGAGATATAGCAGAGCCGACGGCTTCTTCAAAGGCATTTTACGACTATGTTATCGGTGAGCCACAGATAAAAGCTGTACTTGCGGGACATCTGCATTTCCCATTTGAAAGCAGGCTTCCCGGTGGCACAATGCAGTATGTAACAAACCGCGGTGACAGAGGCAACGCTAGAGAGATAACTATTATTTAAAAGAGGAAAAGGAATATGAAATTTATAAAGGTTACTGACAATAAAAATGTTTTTGCTGACGGTATTCACGATGATACCAAAGCTCTGCAGGAGTGCATTGACAAAGTGAAGGACGGAGGAACAGTCTATTTTCCCGACGGAACTTATCTTGTTTCCGCTGCTTTGATTTTTTATTCAAATCAGATTTTCAAGCTCTCTGACAATGCCGTAATTTTAAGAAGCAAGGAAAGTGAACCCATAACAAGATATCTCCTCGCTTCCTATTCAGAGCCTGATTGGGGCGGTTATGAAGGCACTCACGATGTTATTATCTCAGGCGGTATCTTTGACGGTAACGGAGATACAAAGGAGAAGTCGACTCTTGTCAATACGGTACATTGCCGTAATATACGAATTGAAGGTTGCCGTTTCCGTCACTGCTCAATGTGGCATATGATTGAGCTTAACTCCACAGAAAGTGCAATTGTTACAAACTGTATTTTTGACGGGCCTACGTATACATTAATTCCCGAAAACCTTCTTAATGAGCAGATACAGCTTGACCTTGCCCGTGACGGCTCCTACGGTCCCGTTTACAACTGTGACGGAACGCTGATAGATTTCTGCAAGGATGATACCGTGTGCCGTAATATCACAATCACAAATAACATCTTCAAGTGTGCAGGTTTTCCTGCTATCGGCCATCACGGAGATTGCGGTCATCATAATATATTTATCGAAAACAATATTTTTGACGGTCCGTCGGGCTTGTACGGTAACAGCAGAGGTTATATAATATTCAGACCTTCGGTTTATGATGTGGAAATAAAAAGCAACTTCTTTGTTTCACCCGAAGAAATAGACTCGCCGAATTACGGAATTATATTTGAAAACCAAGAAAAAGATAAACTGCTCTCGGAAGGTAATACTTTCATCGGTAAAATTGATAAAGAGGTAATTACGGGTACAGGTGAATAAGATGGTAAATTCCTTGAGTAATAAAAAGTCGAATTTTCTTATATTTCTTTGCTGGGCGGCGTATACGGCTGCTTATGTAGCAAGACTTAACTACAACGCTTCAATGGTGGAAATTCTGTCACAGATGGGCACAACCAAGGAAGCAGCAGGAACTGTCAGCTCTTTTTTCTTTTTTGCCTACGGTGCAGGTCAGCTTGTAAACGGTCTGCTTTCAAAAAAATATAACACTAAATATTCCGTTACCGTAGCTCTTACAGCCTCCTGCATCATCAATCTTGCTATGACGTTCTGTCAGGGGATAGATGCAATGAAATATCTTTGGTTTTTCAACGGTGTATTTCAGTCAATTCTCTGGTCATCACTCATTAAAACCTTATCGGACAATCTTGCCGACAGTAAGCTTTCAAAGGCCGTTATGGTTATGAGTACAACTGTTGCCTCGGGTACCTTTGTTGCCTACGGTCTTGCTGCGCTTTTCTCCTATCTGAGTTTTAACTGGACAACGATTTTTTATGTGGCATCAGTACTTGTTGGTGCCGTGGCAGTGCTCTGGTTTATCGGAATGAGTACTGTCAAAAAAGAAAAGTCAGAAAAAGAAAGCACCGAAATAAAAACAAAAAGCAAGTTGTCTTTCAAGCCCGCGTTTATTATAAGCATTGCCGTTATACTGATATCTGCAGTAACTAACGGTTTCATAAAAGACGGTATAACTACATGGGTACCCTCAATTCTGAAAGAGGAGTTCGGTGTGCCTTCATCACTGTCTATTATTGTCACTCTGCTTCTTCCCGTTCTGTCGATTTTCGGCACGACTCTTGTTAATGCACTCCACAAAAAGCAAAAGGATGAAAATGCCCTTAACGGTATTTTCTACTTCGCGACGATAATTTTAACGGTGCTTATAATACTGACACTTAATTTTAAATCAGTACCTCTTACCCTCATACTGTTCGGCGGCATTGCCTGTCTTATGTCAGCGGTAAACAATGTTATAACAAGCGTTGTACCTCTTTATTCAAGAGATAAAATCGATTCGGGATTTTCCGCAGGTCTTCTCAACACATTCTGCTACATAGGAAGCACACTTGCTACATCAATGCTCGGCAGAATAGCGGACACAAAGGGCTGGAACGATGTATTTGTCTGCATTTTTATTTTCACGGTTGTTTCATTTGTTGTTTGCTTTGTCTCGGTAGTGTTAAACAGAAAGACTGAAATGAAACATAAACTATGATGTGTTTATTAAATGTATATCAAAGCTGTTTACGCAGTAGTATAAAATTAAAATAACATAATAAAATCGCCGGGGATGTAAAAATCCTCGGCGGTTGCTGTTACATAAGGATGCTTCATTTATACAAGCCTACGCCTTGATTAAGTGTGCCTTTGCCGGGTGAAGTTGCTCTTCGGACAAAGGGAGTTATTTTCATACACAAGATCTGTTATTAAGAAAATCTGATTTCAAAAAAATCGGCGGAGTATTATGATACATCTACCTTTGACATAACAAGCTTTTTATGCTAACATATTTACGGTGATTTTATGATTAACTTCAAATGGAACGGCGTTGACTTTACTCTTGTTCACTTCGGTAAAGGTGTTTTCACCGAAGATATGGTCGGGCACAGTCATGCAAAAAACATATATGAGCTTCATTACATAGTTGACGGTAAAGGTACTCTTACCACGGATACAAAAACCTACAAGCTTTCAAAGAGCGACTTTTTTGTTACGGGACCGAATATTTACCATCAGCAATCAACCGATACCAAAGAGCCGCTGACGGAGATTTATCTTTATCTTCAGGCTTCTGAAAAGAACAACGCAGGAGCTCTTGTGTCGTCATTTCTCTCAACTCATTTTTACTTTTCAAAAGCTCCGGAGCTTGAAGTCCTGTTTACGGAAACTGTTTCGGAATGGGATAATAAATCTTTTGGCTACAAAAGTGTTATCGGTGCTATGATGGAAATTCTTCTTACCAAAATCACAAGACTTTATGTGCCTGAATTTACTGATATGCCCGATAATGATGACACCCTTAACGACAGAAGATTTCTCATAATCGAACACGCTTTTATTACAAATCCGGGTGTTACCCTTGCTGAACTTTCGGAGCATATCGGTCTGTGCGAAAGACAGACACAAAGACTGCTTCGAAAGTATTACGGTAAAAGCTTCCGTGAAAAAAAGGCAGAGGCAACGAAAAAATAAAAAATCACTCCCAAGGCTTTTACACCTTGGGAGTTTTGCTGTTTAATAGAATAATTTTGCGTATACATCAAAGTTGTCATTTATACCGGCATTGTCTTTGATGGCATCAATAACAGGGTTCCATTTCTTATCAACATACATTGTTTTATCTTTATATTCATTATGACCGACAAGGTGCATATTTACGCCGTAGGCATTTTCAAGTACATTATACTTTACTGTATATCCTTCGGTTTTTTCGTCCATATATATACCGCTTGTACCGTAGTCTGCCCACTCGGGAAGCACAATATCGTGAATGTAGTTACCGCTCATTTCAGAACCGGGCTGTTTTGAAAGAGTGTAAATACCGCCGGCATCACAAAGAATCTGACTTGTGTGATGGATTTCATTGTTAAGTATACGATTGTTTTTCATTGCGTTATCTGCATTTGACCAACCGAAGCCTACTGATATACCTGTGTAAGGTGCATAAGCTACTTCATTGTTTGCAATAAGAATATCTCTTGGATAACCTGCACAAATACCGACAGAGCTTTCATAATCGGTACCTATGTGCATAACACGGTTATTTACTATTCTGTCACCGGTGCAGATATCGGACTCATCATCGGGATTATATACAACGTGAATATCTGTATTTTCATCAACAACGAATTTACCTATCATTATTCCGTTGCCGCTTATGTTCTGAATAAGATTATCCTGAATAACAGAATTTTTCGTGCCGTAATGCAAATCAATACCTGCAGCGCCCATATTTTCTACCGTGCAGTTTTTTATTGCAAAATTCTCTGTATCGGCAACATACACAGCTGCTGACGGTCTTAAAACGCCCATATCGTTGGTTTTGAAAATGCAGTAATTTGCATACATGCCTGCCTGCACATCAACTAGACCTTTTTCAGAGGGGACTGTCCAGTTGGCGTAACGGAAAGTAATACCCTCAAAAGAGAGATTTTTAATCTTGCTGTCGTTATTAGGTTTAACCGTAACAAGATTTTCAAGTCTCGGAGCGATTACGGATACAGAATTCATATCTGTGTTTTCAGGAGCTTTGATGTAAACCGTATCGGTGCTTTCGTCCAGATACCACTCATTGTCGGTGTCAATAAGCTCGTAAGCGTTTTCGATGTAGTAAACGAAGTCGTGGGTACTCATATGTGAGTAGCCGTCTATGTTGGGATGCATACGATTGAAAATAAGCTTGCTTTCATTATCCTGAATTCTGATTGAAGTTATGCCGTCATTTGTAACAGCAGACTTAACTCTCAGTACATTCTTAACCCAGGCAGTCAGAACGTGAAGCTCTACTTTTGTAAGATTGTTAAAATTTCCGAACTCATCGGCATTAAGATATACTTCGCCGTATGCTGCGGGAACAAGTGAATCTTCACCGCCGTAGTTAAGATTTTCAGGAATGAGATTGCCGTCTTCGTCAAAACGTGATGCACCGACAATTCTTGTTGAAAAATCTGTGTTGCTTCTTGCTCTTGTCATTTTTACGCCGTCAACATATAACTGACGGAAAGTAAAGCCCTCAGGAACCTTTGCAGAATAAATATTCTTTTCAGCATCAAAGAGGGTAAAGCTTCCGATTTCCTGTCCGCCACTTATAACCGCTTCACCGTTAGAGACATATTTTACGGTAAAGCCGTTTGATGCACTGTCCCTTTCATCAAAGGTGAGAGCATCATCAAGGACATATGTACCTTCGGCAATATGAACGATGATATTGCCTGTCATATTTTTGGTGTTTTTTCTTACTTCTTCCTGAGCTCTTTTTATCGTCAGGAAAGGATTTTCCTTGCTACCGTCGTTGTTATCGTTACCCGATAAGCTTACATAATATTCTGCCATTACATTTTCAGATTTTATAATTACTCCTGCGAAGTCGATGTTACCCGTTACGGTAATAATCAGAGCAATCATAGCGGCAATTATCTTTTTTGCAGTGTAAAACATAATACACTTCCTTTCAATTTAATTTACATACGCATTATAACATATATAAACTACAAAAAACACGACATAAAATACAAAATAAAGTCGTGTTTATTTTTAATGTATTATGGTATCATCATACTATAAAGTCAGGAAGAGGTGTCAATATGTTTCTTATTGAAAAAATGAAAATATTCATCAATATTATGCTGTGTCTGATTATCGGCGGAAACTTCTTCCCCGGTACACTTAATTTGATTAGAGCAGGAGATGTTGAAATGATTAAAAACGACCACACAAAAGCCTTTGCAACGGAATACACGGAGCTTGTGCCCTATGCAAGAGAGCACGAGGATACCATAAGCTGGTTTGACGGTATGGTCAGCGGTAACGGTGAAAACGGCGTTACTGTTGCAGGCTCACCTTACAGCGACAGCTATATCTATAACAATATCCACTTCCTTATGCCCTCAAAGGATCCCCGTTACACTCCCGATGAGGTTACGGGACAGCTTCACGATGCAAGACAGAATGTTATGAACGGCAATGCCGCCTGGGATTGCGACGGCAGACAGTCCACTTATTTTTATGCTTACCATCCCTCCCACGTTATAAGAACGAACAGCACAAAGCTTCCCTATTATGACTATATCCGCTGGACGGATTATGAAACTGCAGAGCTTGGCGTCAAGTATACTGACATTCTCGGCAGATGGGAAAGAACAACCTTCTCTTCGAGAGAGGACAATGTAACCATCACCAAAATTACAAAGTCAAGCCTTGGAGCAAAAATCAATATGACCGTTTCTCTTGCCGACTGCTGGTCACTCAGAGGTTGGGGTGCAGGTGACGAAAAGAATATGCAGTATAAAAAGCTTGTTGATGATGATGCTACATATATCGCACAGATTGCCCACTATCCCTCTTATGAAGGCAGTGAGCTTAAGGATGGCGGCTGGTGCGGATTTACCAAGGTTATCGCTGTGGGCGGTGAAAAGGAAAGAGTGGTTCTCGACAGCACAAACGATAGCGAAAACGTAGCAAAAGAGCAGAATGCAGCTATTAAGATTTCAGGCGCAAGTGAGGTCTACCTCATCACAAAGTCTGACCGCACTTTCGATATGGGTAAATTTGAGGACTTTAAGGATGCAGAAAGCTATGCACTTTTAGACGAGCTTAACGCTTACACAACAGCAGTTGCCGAAAAGTACAGCGTAGACGGTAAGTTCAGCTATGATAAGGCTCTTGCACCTCACGCTGAAAAGCAGTCCGCACTCTTTAATACAGTTAAATTTGACCTTGGTAGTGACGGCTACGAGGAAGTAGCTAATGAGCACCTTATCGCGTTCCAGCAGAACAGTGAAACCCTTCTTCCTTCTCTTGTGGAAAGAGCCTATAATCAGGGCAGATATGCACAGATCTGCTGTGCAGGCACATCCTTCCCTCGTCTTTGCGGCATGTGGCAGGGTGAATGGAACTCAGGCTGGAGAGGCATTTACACTATGGATGCTAACGTAAATCTCCAGTCCTCGGGTATGAACACAGGTAACATTTATGCCGCAGGCGAAAGTTATATCAGATTCGTTCTCAAGCAGATTCCCGACTGGGAAGAAAATGCCGCCAAAACCTACGGTATGACCGATGCCATTCAGGTGCCTGTCAACACCGACGGTGACAGAGCCATGATGGTTGAATACAGCCGTTGGTACCCGTTCCAGTACTGGAACGCAGGTGCTTCCTGGATGCTTCTTCCCATTTACGAATTCTGGCAGTGCTACGGCAACCGTACCATTGAATATAACGGCGAAAGCCTTGACCTTGAAAAGGATATTCTCCTGCCTCTTCTTACCAAGCAGGCTAACTTCTGGGAGCAGATCTGCACACCCGAATACTTCACAGACACCGACGGCAACGCAAGATACGAAGAAGGTAAGACTGAACTTCTCGAGGGAGAAAAATATCTTATCATCCCTTCATATTCACCTGAAAACTATCCTCTCGGTGATTATGATTCAACCATCACAGCAAACTCAACTATGGATATTGCTGCCGCAAGAGACGGCCTTCGTATGACAATCGAAATGGAAAAGGTCGTAAAGGCTGAGGGTTATGAAGAAAGAATAGCAAAATGGGAAAGCCTTACGGAGCTTCTTCCCGAATACAAGTACGATGAAAGCGGTGCTCTTTGTGAGTGGGCTATGAAAGAATATCAGGAAAACAACAAGCACCGTCACATAAGCCACCTTTATCCTGCCTGGCCCGCCTTTGAAACACAGGATAATCAGGCTCTTGTAGACGCTTGCAATCAGGCTATTGCAAACCGTAACAGAGAAAATGAAGGTGAAGATGATATCGCATCTCACGGTTGGGTGCACAAGGCACTTGTTGCGGCAAGACTTAAAAATGCCGATTCCTGCTACAACTCCCTTATGGCTCTTATGGCAGATAACATCTATTACACATCAATGATGACCGACCACAACACTCATGACGGTTGGGGTGTTTTCTGCACCGACACAAGCATAGGTACAATAGGTATCATCGACGAAATGCTTCTTTACTCAAACACAGGCGTAATTGAAGCCTTACCCGCACTTCCTGATGAATGGAGTGAAGGCAGTATAGAAGGCCTTCGTGCAAGAACAAATGCAGAGGTTGACCTTGAATGGACCGCAGAAGAAGTAAAAATCACCGTTACAAGTGACAAGGCGCAGACAA
>JAZRFT010000008.1:0-5006 GCA_045643805.1 Acutalibacteraceae bacterium | reverse complement strand
ATATGCACCTGTATACTTTTAGCTGTAAAGGATACAGATTTTTTTAATGCTCTTTTTATTTTTTCTGGTTGCTTTGTGCCTGAGACAGCTTTGCTCGTTTTTTAATAAAAATCAATATCTTGTACTGAATTTTAATCTGTATGTATACTTATTGTCATTTTGTACAAAATTTTTTTTAGGAAAACTCATAATATTAATCACAGAAATATTGATTTATTGCTTGCGTAGTGATAAAATATGAAAGTATTAGTATCGAGTTGCTCGGAATTGATAACATTACTATTAAGGGGTAATTAAAATGCAAAGAAGAACAGGTACAATTTCAAGAGGTATCCGTTGCCCGATCATTCGTGAAGGTGACGACCTTGCAAAGATCGTATGTGACAGTGTTGTTGAGGCTTCAGAGTGTGACGGCTTTGAGCTTAGAGATAAGGACGTTGTTGCGGTAACAGAATCAATACTCGCAAGAAGTCAGGGTAACTATGCTTCTGTTGATGCAATCGCAAAGGATGTAAAAGCTAAGCTCGGCGGAGAGACGGTTGGTGTTATTTTCCCCATTCTTTCAAGAAACCGTTTTGCAATCTGCCTCAAGGGTATTGCTATGGGTTGTAAGAAGGTTGTTCTTATGCTCAGCTATCCCAGTGACGAAGTAGGTAATCATCTTCTTACTTTCGACCAGCTTGATGAAGCAGGTGTAAATCCTTATAGTGATGTTCTCTCACTTGCAAAATACCGTGAGCTTTTCGGTGAAAATAAGCATGAATTCACCGGTGTTGATTATGTTGACTACTATTCACAGATTATAACTGAAGCCGGTGCTGAGTGCGAGGTTGTTTTTGCTAATCAGGCAAAGGCGATTCTTGATTATACAGATTGTGTGCTTACTTGTGATATTCACACAAGAGCACGTACAAAAAGACTTCTCAAGGCTGCAGGAGCAAAAATTGTCTGCGGTATGGATGATATTCTGACTGAATCAATTGACGGTAGCGGCTTCAATGCCGACTTTGGCCTTCTCGGTTCTAACAAGTCAACAGAAGATATGATTAAGCTTTTCCCGAAGGAGTGCTCTGAGTTTGTAAACAGAACTCAGCAGTATCTTATTGTAAAGACAGGCAAGAATATCGAGGTAATGGTATACGGCGACGGTGCGTTTAAGGATCCTCAGGGTAAAATCTGGGAGCTTGCTGACCCCTGTGTATCACCTGGTTATACAAAGGGCCTTGAAGGTACGCCTAATGAGCTCAAGCTTAAGTATCTTGCAGATAACGATTTCAAGGATCTTTCAGGTGATGAGCTTAAGAAGGCAATCAGCGAAAGAATCAAGGAAAAGGGCGAAGAGAGTCTTGTAGGTAATATGGCTTCTCAGGGTACAACACCCAGAAAGTTCACAGACCTCATCGGCTCACTCTGTGACCTTACAAGCGGTTCAGGTGATAAGGGTACACCTGTTGTTCTTGTACAGGGTTATTTCGACAATTATACAAACTGATTTTAATTAGGGCGACTTATCGGTTGCCCTATTGGTATAGTAATTTTAAATAATATATATCGGGAGGAATTTATATGGATTCAAACAAAAGACCTGAAACTATGGCTCGTATCACCACTAAAGAGCTTGCCGATGAGTTTATTGCCGAGCAGGTTAAGGCAGTACGCGAGCAGGTAGGTGACAAGAAGGTTCTTCTTGCCCTTTCCGGTGGTGTAGACTCATCTGTTGTTGCCGCACTTCTTATTAAGGCAATCGGCAAGCAGCTTGTATGTGTTCACGTGAACCATGGCCTTATGCGCAAAAATGAAAGTGAAAACGTAATTGAGGTTTTCAGAAACGGACTTGATGCAAACCTTGTCTATGTTGATGCTACTGACCGTTTTCTTGATTTACTTAAGGATGTAAGTGATCCCGAAACAAAGCGCAAAATTATTGGTGCTGAATTTATTAAAGTTTTTGACGAAGAAGCTGCAAAGCTTGATGGTATTTCTTTCCTTGCCCAGGGAACGATTTACCCTGATATTCTTGAGAGTGTTAAGCAGGCTGAAGGTAAGAAGGCTGTAAAGTCACATCACAATGTCGGCGGACTTCCCGAGGATATGGAAATGGAGCTTGTTGAGCCTATAAAGCTTCTCTTTAAAGATGAAGTACGTGTTGTTGGTGAGGCTCTCGGACTTCCTCACGAAATGGTTTACCGTCAGCCGTTCCCGGGTCCCGGTCTTGGAGTAAGATGTCTCGGTGCAATCACACGTGACAGACTTCATGCACTCAGAGAAGCAGATGCTATTCTTCGTGAAGAATTCGATCTTAACGGTCTTGCTGAAAAGGTATGGCAGTATTTTATTGCAGTTCCCGATATGAAGAGTGTTGGTGTTAAAGATGAAAGCCGTTATGAGGGCTGGCCTGCAATTATCAGAGCTGTAAATACCACCGACGCAATGACAGCTACAATCGAAGAAATTCCTTATGCCGTTCTTCATAAGATTACAGCTCGTATTACAAGTGAAGTAGAGGGAATCAACCGTGTTCTCTTTGACCTCACACCGAAGCCAACCGGCACAATTGAGTGGGAATAATTGACTAAAACCCGAAACCCTTTATTTTACAAGGGTTTCGGGACTTTTGTTTTTAATTTGCTACACGAATTGATACACGAAGCCACAGGGCACAATTCCTTTTCATAATTTATCCATATTTCGTTAATGGTTTAGAGCGTAAAAAAATACCGTCGAGGAAGTTAATCCCCGACGGTGTTTCTACTATTTACATCAAATATATACTCTTTTTCTGAAGTGTTCGGCATTTACACGCCTTTTTGTGTATAAAAACCAATTTTGCTTAATTCTTCATTAAGCTCCTGTATGAGTCTGTATGCTGAGCTTTTCTTAACTCCATAAAGTTCAATTATATCGTTAACATTATAAAATAATTTTTTCTCCATAAATATTTCCACTTAATTTACCTATTTATTTTTTAGTGAAAATATGATAAAATTACATAAAACAATTTAATTTGCGAGGCAATATATGAAAACAAAACGAAACATATTTGATAAGCTGAACACCTTATTATTTGGAAAGGATCTTCGTGTAACAACAGGGGAGCCTTATACCGAGGTGCGAGAGGGCGACTATTCATCCTATTACCCCTTGGAAAAATATATCGATTTTACACAACAAGCACCCGACAATTGCTACGACATCAGAGATTATGGTGCTGATATAAATGCAACTGATGAAGCCAATGCGAAAGCCATTCAGCAGGCTATAGACAAATGCCATAAAGACGGTGGCGGTACTGTTTTAATCAGTGGCGGTATGTATATAACTACAACAATTTTTCTTCGCAGTAATGTGACATTATTCATCGATAAAGATAGCTCGCTTTCGGCTAACACAAGTGGTAAAGGATACAAACATAACGCTCTGATTTATGCCTTTGACTGTGATAATATTTCCATAACCGGTGGTGGCAAGCTTATTGGCAATGGTACTCTTTTTGGTCTTAAGCCCGTCAGTGAAAATATGTTTACTCCTTCACCTGTAATCGATGTTATTAAGATGCGTCAGGATTATCGTGCTCAGATTCGCTTTGCTCACAAGTCAAAATATGGCTCGATTCTTCTTACTGAAAAATGCAGAAATATTAAGATACACAACATCATTTTTGAAGACTCGCCTTGGTGGACATATAAAATGCTCGTGTGTGATGGTGTGAAAATCACTGATACTGTTATATGGAATAACCGAAATGTTGCAAACTCTGATGGATTTGATATTGCAGGAAGTTGTAATGTAGAAATTGACCACTGCTTTGTGTCAACGGCCGATGACGGCATTGTACTCAAAAATGCTATCTGGTGTGGCTGTGAGAAAGAAATGCACGGTATCACTGTGAGAAACTGCGAGGTTATCTCAAGAACAAACTGCTTCAAAATCGGCACAGAAACAACCTATGATGTTTATGATGTTACTGTCGAGGATTGCACCTTCCTGATGACAGACCTTTATCCCGGTGCTGTTTCGGGGGTATCAATCGAGGCTTGTGATGGTGCTAAGGTACACGATGTGAAAGTTAAAAATATAACTATGGACAGATGTACTTGTCCGTTGTTTATTCGTTTAGGTAACCGCAACCGAGCTGCAGAGGTTACTTCTGCAACTGCAAACAAAACAGAAATCGTCAAAGAGGCGGGTGATGAAAAGCCCGTAGACAAAAACATTTTTGACGGCAAGAGCGAAATGTATAATATAACAGTTGAAGATATAAAGGCTACAAATGTAGAGCTTCCTGTAATCGTTGCAGGTTACAAACAAAAGCTTAAGACAAAGTATTGTACTGATGTAACTCTCAAAAACTTCGATATAACTTATCGTGATGCCATAGAGATTAAAGATAACCGACTTTTTATCCCCGAATATACAAAGGTTTATCCTGAGTGCTGGAGATTCAGAAATCTTCCCGCTTATGGCATATGGGCAAGACACTGCCGAAATCTCAAAATTGAAAACTTCGCTTGCAGGGGTATAAAGGATGGTCACAGAAAAGAAAAAATCTTTATTGATTGCAAATAAGTAAGATGATTATCTTGTTAAAAAACAAAGTACCTGCCGTTCTGGTAGGTACTTTTACTATATTCACCATCTTCTGTCTTTCACATTGGGACAGTTATTCTTTTTAAACGCTGCTCTGAATTCCACATAGCAACCGCATTTCATACATACACCTGATATGAGATTGTCGCAACTTTTGCACTCGCTGAGCCTCTTTTCGTAAAGCTCATCGGGTGCCCTTTCTTTTTCGGAGAGCTTGTCAATTCGCTCCTTTATGCTTTTGAGTGTATCCTCTTCTGCTGCCTCGTGAAGCAGACATCTTTTACATTCTGCCATATTATTTAATCACGAACTTTGCAACTGAGCAGGGAGGGATTGTAGTTTTGAATCCATCTGCGAGGATTTCGTAATCGCTGAAAGCTTTTGTGTAGGCTACATTCTTGTTCTCAAAGCTGTTGTAG
>JAZRFT010000007.1:0-4277 GCA_045643805.1 Acutalibacteraceae bacterium | reverse complement strand
CTACCGTTAATATAAAGCACCGGAGGTCCGTTTTTAATAGCTTCATAGTTTGTGTCTGAAAGCATAGAGAAGGAGTACATAACACCTTCACCTGTACCCGGAACTCTGAGTGACTTTAAGATTTCGGAATAATCATAGGTTTCGGCGTACTCGTTGTCAAAGAAACACCACTTGATTGCTATTTCAATAACCTTGTCGAATTTTACTATGAACTTCAGGAAGGGAACAACAAGCTTAATAAAAGCTTCGTTGCCCATAAGTTTAGCGGTTTCGGGTGAATTTATGTTTCCCGATGTGCCGTAAAGAAGAAGATTGTTTACTGATTCGGGGTATTTGTCATAAATTGACTCTGCAACAAAACCGCCCATTGAATGACCTGCAACATACCAGGGCTCATCGGAAAGGTGAACCATAAGTGCATGCATAATATCTTCACGCGGTAATTTTTTCATATCTGCGGTTTCTCTTGATGAATAACCGAAGTCGGGAAGGTCAACCAACACACAAGTGTAGCCCTCATTTACAAGCTTTGCTGCAATATCTGTCCAACAGTATGTAGTATGAGCAAAGCCGTGAATCATTAGTATCTGACCCTTTTGGTTTTCGGCTTCCATTTTTCTGTAATGAACCGAATAGCCTTCATATTCAAAGAATTCACTGTCCTCATACGGAGTTTCATACACCGCAAAGGCGGGAATTGCCATGGCGAAAACCAAAATCAAACATAAGCTGAATGACAAAATTTTCTTCATAATAAAAACCTCTCTTCGATCTGTTATATTGCTATATTAACATAATCTTAATGGTTTTTCAAGAGAAAATCTACCGTTGCCAAATTAAATAAACGGATTTGTCAGCTTTGAATAACTTCAGGGGGAATAAAGCTTGGTGTTGCAAGAATTAATAATCACACCTCATAAAAACAATAAATCCGAGCCTGTCTTCTGAAGAAAAAAGGTTCGGATTATATTGGCTTGGTTCAGATGTTCATACAGTATCAATATACGAATCGAATATCTGCAGCACACTTATTCAATGTTTCTTTAATCAGAATTAAAATGGCTGAACAAAAATTCAGCAAGCAGAAAAACAAAAGTTAGATTTGTTATTTATTCTGGTTGTTCTGGTTGTTTTTATTGTTCTGATTGTTCTGATTATTCTGGTTGTTTCTGTTGTTCTGGTTGTTCTGATTATTCTGATTGTTTTTGTTGTTCTGGTTGTTCTGATTGTTCTGATTATTATTGTTGTTCATATTCTCACCTCCTAAATAGTTTACAAGGATAGTTTTCCTCATTGGCGGCAAACTATTCATATATGAAAAAAAGCTGAAGGGAGAAAAAATATGCTTTTGATTGCAAACGGTCTTTTGCACACAATGGAAACTGACACACCGTTGCGGGCTGATATCCTGGTAAACAAAGGAAAAATTATAAAAATCAAAGAAAACATTATTCCGACAGAGGGAACAGAAGTTTTTGATGCCGAAAATCTTAATGTTTATCCCGGATTTATCGATGCACACAGTCACATCGGAATTGCAGAAGATAAAATTTCATCACAAAACGATACGAGTAACGAGAACACAAACCCGATAACCCCTTTCATAAGAGGAATAGACAGTATAAATCCTATGGATAACGCTTTCCATAATGCTATTGCCACCGGTATTACCGGTGTTATGGCAGGGCCCGGAAGCTCTAATGCTGTCGGCGGACAGTTTGCCTTTATAAAAACCTACGGCAGATGTATTGATGATATGGTTGTTCTTGCTCCTGCGGCAATTAAAATTGCTTTCGGTGAAAACCCGATGAACTGTTACGGTCTTAACGGAAATATGCCGTCAAGCCGTATGGGAATTGCTTCGCTTATAAGAGAAGAGCTTTTCCGTGCAAGGCAATATTTTTCACAAAACCAATCAGAAAGCCCGGATTTCAGGTTGGAATGTTACAAAGAACTCTTTGAAAAGAAAATTCCTCTTAAAGCTCACGTTCACCGCACCGATGATATTTTAAGTGCAATAAGAATAGCCAAGGAATTTGACCTTGACCTGACACTTGACCACTGTACCGAGGGGCATCTGATTGCCGAGGAAATCGCTGAAAGCGGTTTTCCTGCCATTGTGGGGCCTTCACTTGCCTCACGAAGCAAAGATGAGGTCAGCCAATCAGACTTTAAAACTGCAGGTATTCTTCACAACGCAGGAGCTAAAGTTGCAATAACCACCGACCATCCTGTTTCCAGAATACAGTATTTGCCTTTATGCGCAGGTATTGCGGCAAAAGAGGGGCTTGGTGAAACAGCGGCCCTGCGTGCAATTACCATTGATGCGGCACGAATATGCAGAGTCGATGACAGATTAGGCAGTCTCAAAGAAGGCAAGGATGCAGATATTGTTATTTTTGAGGGTAATCCTCTGGAAATAAACTCTTGTGTTAAAGCTACCATTATAAACGGTGAAATTGTGTGGCGCAATTAATTGATAAAGTTGAAGCGAGTGAAAAAAATCACTCGCTTTATTGTTATATTCATTTCAATTCGCTCAGATTGTTTACAGGCGGCATACAGCTGTGTTTTTTACACACATAATAAGTTGTTTTTCCGTTTTTGAGAGGATATTCTTCAGTCGGCTCCGACAAATGAATTATAACAGCTTCCTTCGGCAATGAGTGTAACAAATCGGTTGAATCTGCATCCCCTCCCCTTACAACGGTAATTTTCATCGGAGGCTCATAATATTCTAACAGAGCAGTTAAATACATTCCGTGACCGGCAGGATAGTCAGATGCATCGGAAGCGATGTAATTCAACTGACCTTCTGCAAGCTTCGTGAATTTATCATCAGCCGTAATAAGAGACAGGAGCACGAGGTTATATGCCATTATTGAATTTCCGCTGGGTATGGCACCGTCATAGGTTTCTTTAGGACGAAGAATCAGCTTCTCACCGTCTTCGCTGTATAAATAAAATCCACCGTGCTTATCTGCGAAATCCTTAACGGCTTTATCGCAAAAGAGCCTTGCTGATTCAATATATCTGCAATCTGATGTTGCCTTATAAAGATGAAGCTGAGCGAAAATATAAGCAGCATAATCATCAATGAAGCCCTGCACACCGCGTTTTCCCTCTCTGAAGCTTACAAAAAGAGTCTCCTTTTCACACAGATTTTTTCTTATAAAATCATCTGCCCATTTAGCCGCATCAAGGTACTTTTCATCACGGCTGTGCAAATAAAGCTCGCTCAAGGCGGCAATCATCAGACTGTTCCACACCGTTAAAATTTTATCGTCGAGGTGAAGCCGGTATCTGTTCTTTCTGTAATGACGAAGCGTCTCAAGGCAATCTTCAAATGAATGCTCCACAGAACTGCTGTGAAGCAGATTGGGAATATTTTTTCCTTCAAAATTACCGCTGACGCTTATATCAAAATGACGACTCAACAATTCACCCTGGTCTTTACCGAGCAGGTCAATAATCTCGTCGGGGGTAAATAAATAGTATTTACCTTCTTCACCTTCACTGTCGGCATCCTGGGCGCTGTAAAATCCGCCTTCGGGAGATGTCATTTCAGGGGCAACATATTCAGGTGTTTTTGCTGCAAGTTCAAGATATATCTGTGGTTCAGTTACGGCATATGCTTTGGAGTATGCCATAAACAAAAGAGCATTATCATACAGCATTTTTTCAAAATGCGGCACAAGAAATTCTTTGTCCGTTGAGTATCGGCAAAAGCCATAGCCTATATGATCGAAAATACCTCCGCGGAACATTTGCATAAGTGTATGCTCTGCCATAGAAAGACAATGAGGATTTTTATACCGTTCGTAATAAGAAAGTAAAAATATAATGTTATGGGGTGTCGGGAACTTTGGGGCTTTTCCGAAGCCGCCATATTTTTCATCATACAGTACAGAAAACTGTTTTATTGCATCCTCAACAAGGCTTTTGTCGGCATTTTCAGAGGAAAATGTGTCTTTTTTCAGATGCTCAATGACCTCATCTGCTTGACTTAAAAGAAAGTTACGGTCACTGTCCCATTTATCATGTATTGACAAAAGCAGCTCTTTAAAACCAATCATTCTGCCACGCGAGGTTTTAGGAAAATAGGTACCTGCAAAAAAGGGCTTTTTATCCGCTGTCATAAAAATCGAAGTAGGCCAGCCACCGCTCCCCGTAAACGCCTGACAGACTGACATATACACACTGTCGATATCGGGTCTTTCTTCTCTGTCAACCTTTACGGATATAAAATATTTATTGAGGATATCGGCTATTTCAGC
>JAZRFT010000006.1:0-19684 GCA_045643805.1 Acutalibacteraceae bacterium | reverse complement strand
AAATAAAAAATAGTAAACCTCACGGAAAGGAAATAATGCTATGAAAACAAAATTCTTTACAGTGGACTTTATCAACAAGGAAATCAGAGGTTCAGAAAGAGCCTTCAACCGTGCCGGCAGAGGCTATGAAAAGGAACTCGCAGAGTTAACAACCCTCATGTCAGAAAACGCAGGCTTCGAACTTAAGATTACAGAAGCAGAGAAAAAGAAGACAACTTATGAAGGTTTAAACCGTTCATTCATCAGAGAGTATATCACACTTAATGATCCTGACCGTATGCCTGAATTTGAAGCAATCGACAAGAACAATAAGTTCCCCACAGTCAGAAAGTGGTTCCTTGATACTTATAAGGTAGACGGTGAAACCTTTAATGTTAAGAAGGAAAAGAAGATAATCCGAGAGTCAAGAACTATCAGAAACATTGCTGAAGCAAGAAAATCAGTAAAAGTAAAAGTCAGTGCAGTTTCACAAAAAGAGGGTGCATAATAAAGAAAGGTGGATATAACAATGGAAAAGTTTAAGATTGATTTTATCAAGAAGACACTTACAATCACAAAGGATTTTGAAGATAAGATGCAGGATTTTTCTTCAGAGGAATACAAGTTTTATAAAAAGGTCATTGATGAAGTTCCCGGTATTGTGGTTTTGAGAAGAACGCACAAGAGACCGAAAAAATATACCAATCAGAACAATGAAACTTTCAAGTGCAATCAGTTCAAAAATCTGAAGTTTGAAAGAATGGAAAAGTTCATGTCTTCACTTTCCCGTGCTGATGAATATATGGCAGAATACAATTTTCTCAAATACTATGCCGGTGTAATTCAGACCAACAAATATGCTCTTGTTCGCAAGTGGTTTGTTGCACAGTTCCCGGAGTTCAGAAAGAACCCTTTGTTTTATTTTCACAATGAACCTGAAGTGCTGAATGCAAAAGAATTTGCGGATAAGGAAGCAGAAAACACCGAGCTTGATGATGTTGCCTGAAAGGAACAAACCCATGAAATTGAATAACGCAAGATCACCGCTGATTTTAACAAATTCAGTGGTGTTTTTGTTTTGGATGAACCGCCCTCATTTTGATTTTATTAAAAAATTTTGTTATAATTTATATAGAAGTCAGGACAAAAACTGATACTTCATTTATAAAAATTTTCAAGTAATAAGGAGAAAAGAAGTGAATAAAAAACGCAATAAAAAATTAGACCTTCGCCTGACGGATTGTGAAAAAGAAGCAATCCAAGAGACGGCAAAAAAATTCAATATGAATACAAGTCAGTTTATCAGGTTCGCCTGTGAATAGATTAAAAGTTGGAGGGTTTGCGGAAATGGGGAATTTCAATCAGGCACCTTTACTGAAATCTAAAGGCGAAAAGAACAGGGACAAAAAGTGGGGCATGGCAATCAGAACCAATGACCTTGAAGCAATAATTTTCAACGGTCTGACCGGAAAAGAAGGAGCATAGTTGAAATTGATATTGTTCCTGACCGGTAATGCTGATAATGGTAGTTTTGCCGTTCCTGAAGCAACAGTTATGAGCCGTTGCGGAATGTCTGAAACTACATATAAGAGTGCAAGAAAATCATTGGTTGAAAAAGGTTGGATAATCCATAAGCCAAGCAAAAACGGTCAGACGGGCGAAATCATTGTTGATTATGATGCAATCTACAAAACTGCGGCGGACATTGATAATACCCCTTCATCTGACATTGAAAATACCCCTTCAGATTCTGATAATACCCCTTTAGGGGATAATGATAATACGCATAATAATATAAGCAATAATATAAATTCTAATAATAAAAATCTAAATACTATAAAGTCGAATAATCCAAGAGTGAAGGATGATTTCACGGATGAAAACGGCAACTTTAAATTTTAAGAGTAAAGGAGAAAAAACATGGGAAGATATGTTGATAACATCTACAATAAATATTTATAGCAAAGTTGGAGTCAGAAGTTCCTGACCGCAGGGATTTACTCAATAAGCATAAACAACAAAATCGTTTATGTAGGTAAAAGCACGAATATGCTTTACCGCATGGCAGAACATTGGGTTTCAATGTCAAATCCAAAAGAGAACAAATACAAGGTTCTTGCGGAAGCCAAGAGAAGAAGATATAATGTGAAATTCAATGTTTTGTATTCTGCCAAAAGTCAGACAAAAGAAGAAATTGAGGAAGAAATTGGAGAAAGAGAAGGTTATTATATCCGCTTGTTTATGCCCTCATTGAATTGTCAGATACCGACAGAGGAAAATTGGCGGAAGAATACAAACAACAAGGGAGCATTGAATATATCCCTTGATTAGATTATGGAAGGAGAAATTTTATGAATAAGGAAGAATTGCAAATGTTATAGTTTTGGAGAAACCGTGGCATGGTTCCTGATTGGTATTGGTATCAGGTAAACGGACAAAGCCCGGAACAGAACCTTGAGGAGCAGAGATAGAAGTTCCTTGAACGCATAGGGTATTTTGATGATACCCCCACGGAGATAAAATTCACCTTTGAAAGCAAGGTGAAAAATTAATGGCAAACCAAAGAGATAACAAGAAGAAAAAGAAGAAAAGTGTGATTGAAGCAGAATTGTTTTCATTCCTTCAGAAAAGCATGAAGACCGCACTTGATATGGCACTTGATGAAATCTTCAAAGATTGGAAATAAGATAAACGGCAGACCAAGATAAAAACTCACGGTCTGCCGTATTTTTTCGTTATGTTCCTTTTGGTTCGTCTGACGGAGTATTTTCATTGTATCCTTTGCGGTCAACAAAACCGTCATTCAGATTAAAAACATCATTCAGACGGAGAGTGAGCCACCCAAAACCGCAAGTCCGCAATCAATCCTGAACTTTCCCGGAATACACCCCCGGGGTAGGTGTCGCAAAAGCATTACATTCCGCAGACACTTTCAGGTGGGTAAAAAAGAGGTGTAAACCGCCCTCATTTTGCCCTTTTTTTGTATAAGAAACAAATTTTACCTTTCTTGAACAGTTGGTTCTTTTACATATTCAACCAAGTCGCCTACCTGACAGTCCAAGAGAGAGCAGATTGTGTCAATGGTTTTCCAAGAGACCAATTCGCCGTGTCTGATTTGCTGAAGGTATGACTGACCGATAAGTTTTTCTTCACGGATTTTTGTTGAAGAATAACCTTTGCTTTTCAGTTCTGCCATAATATCAATCTTGTATTGTATCGCCATTTTTTTCGCCACCTTTCCTATTGTAAACATTCTATCATAACTATGCACTAAAAACAAGTGCTAAATTTGCACAAATATAACACTGAAAGTTAGTGCAATATGTCAATGGACAACACTAAATATTAGTGCTATAATGAATACATCAAATAAAACAAAACACAAAACCGAAAGGAAGTAAAAACAATGTCAACAAAAGAAATCATCAGCAAAATTGAAGCCCTCACAGAATGGGAAGCAATCATCGAAGAAGCCAAGGCAGAAGCCGAAGCCCTCAGAGACAGTATCAAAGCAGAGATGCTTCAGCAGAACACAGAAGAGCTTGAAGCCGGAGCTTACATAGTTCGTTGGACATCAGTTCTGTCAAACAGATTTGATACAACGGCTTTTAAAAAGTCTCACGGTGAAATGTATCAGGAGTTTACAAAACAGGTCAGCAGTCGCCGTTTCACAATCTGCTGATAAAACAGGAACTGCCCCACGCAAAAGTGGGGCAGAGAAAGGATACAATTATGTCAGATTTTATTGAAGCCTTTTATTACGGCAATATAGAACCGCAAGAACTTAACACTAAAATTACACCGAAGCTTAAAAGGAAGCTCGGCGAACTTGTAAAGAAAGAGGAAGAGTTGACTGCAAAGCTTCCTGAAGCCGAAAAAGAATTGTTCGTCAAATACACAGATGCTTACAATGAATTTTCAAGCATCAGTATTTGTGATAGTTTTATATCAGGGTTCAGGCTCGGTGCTAAATTCACTTATGATACTTTTATTGATTGAAAGGAAGATAAATTATGTATTACGGATATGCAAGATGTAGCACGAATGAAAGCAAACAGGACATTGACCGTCAGGTCAGAGAGCTGAAGACCGCAGGTGCAGAACAGATATACCTCGAATACGAACACGGCGACAGTGCCATAAAACAAGAACTTTCTTCACTTTTGGAACAGGCTCATGAGGGCGACACAATATACACCCTTGAAGTTTCAAGACTTGCACGAAGCACAAAACAACTTTGTGAGATAATTGAAACCGTAAGAGAAAAGAAGCTTAAGCTTGTTATTGTTGGCAGTATTACGGTTGACTGCACAAACGGTCAGATTGACCCCATGACAAATGCGTTCATTCAGATGTCAGGTGTGTTTGCAGAACTTGAACTTCGCATTATCAGAGAAAGAGTGCGTTCAGGAATGGCAAATGCCAAAAGCAAGGGTGTAAAAATAGGTCGCCCTCATACAACCACAGACCAAATTCCGCAGATGTTTTACAGGCATTATCCGTCTTATAAATCAGGCAATCTGAACATTTCAGAATTTGCAAGGGTGTGCGGTTTGAGTAGAACCACGATTTATAAATATGTGGGGCTTTTGGAAAAATAAATTGAAAGCAAGGCATCAAATTTTTCACAACATTATTTACTCAATTATAATTTTTTTGTTTAATTAAAACCCATTGAAATAACGGAAATCTTATGTTATACTATGAAAAGTTATAGTTATATGAGAGGATGTTGAATATGGATATGCAGAAGCAAAAGGCAATAGAGATAGTAGTTGATACCGCAATAGAAGCATTCGCCGAGGGCTTAATAAGCAGATATTCTGATGAAGTTGATGATGTTAATGGTGTTATCAATATGAAAAAGAATAACTGCTTTATTGCAGAACTTGGCGAAGAATTTATGTTTTACTCCGCCTTTGTCCGTTCTTTTGACTCTTCTTTTGGTAATGTTCTTGAAAAAATGGGTAATAATATCGCAAAATTATCCTATGAAGTAAAAGGTGATATTAATTCATTTATATTGCCTGACCAAATTTCAAGAATATCATCAATATTAGATAGTTATGTAGACCACATAACAACCCCTGATATAAACCATTATTCTACATACTCATCTATATATCCAAGAGATATAACAAGTTATAAAAGAACTCATATAACTGACAATTATTTTTACTGCAAAGAGAAGAATGAACATTATTTAATTGAGTTAAAAGCATCAGGAGATTTAGATAATAAGAAAGCTCGTGCGGAAAAAACAGCATTACTTGAAGAATACTTTTTGTTAAAAAATCAATTAAAAGATGATGCGACTGCAAAAATAAAAATCTTTTTCGGAACTGCTTATAACAAGTTTGGTGAGGGCAAGACTTGGAAACAAGAAAGAGTAAAACAATTTTTTGCAGAAGATGAATTGTTGATTGGTAAAGAATATTGGAACTTTGTTTGTAATGATGAAAAAGGTTTTGAAATTGTATTCAATCAGTATAAAAAATCCGCAGACAAAATAAGAACTGCATTAACAAAGATAAAAGGAATGTATTTTAGATGATAGATATTCAGAGCATAGAAAAATACTTGTTGATTAACGATGATTGTTTTTCTGCCTTAAAAAATATCCCCGACAATTCAATAGATTTAATATTGACTGACCCCCCATATAATATTGCTCAATATAGCACAGGCAATATGAAATTTGATTGGCGAAGTGAAATCAATAATGATTTAGCAGAATGGGATTTGACAGAGTTAAAACCTCAAGACCTTATAGGTGAGTTCAAGAGGATTTTAAAACCAAACGGAAACATATTTATATTTTGTTCTTACAATATTATTGGTGAATATCATAAAGTGTTCGACCCTGAATTTGACACATTTCAATTTATGGTATGGCATAAAACAAATCCTGTTCCGAACTTTAGAAAATCATCATTTTTAAATAGTTGCGAACTCATTGTTAGTTGTTGGAATAAAGGACACACTTGGAATTTTACAAATCAAAAAGATATGCACAATTTTATAGAATCAGGTATTTGCATGGGTTCTGAACGAGTGAAAGATGAAAGTGGAAAAAATTTACACCCAACACAAAAGCCCGTGTCTATACTTGAAAAAATAATCAAAATTGCTTCCAATGAAAATGATGTGGTTCTTGATTGTTTTAATGGGGTAGGCAGCACAGGTATAGCAGCATTAAGAAACAATAGAAAATATATAGGAATCGAGATAGACGAAACTTATATGAGAGCAACTGAAAAAAGATTAGAAAAAGAGGTATCATAACTGATATCTCTTTTTTATTGGGTTTTGTTCATTTTATTGCATCTTTACTTTAACACTTTTTCTATGCTATAATCATTCCAATATACACAGGAAGGTGATATTATGGCAGTCGGTCAAGGTAGGTCTTCAGGTCAAGGCGTAAAGCTTCTTTACATCAGAGACTATTTGAGGGCGAACACAAACAAAGACCACGCAAAAAATGCAAATAAGATTTGCGAATATTTAGCTTCAAAAGGAATTGAAGCATCACCGAAAACGATATATAACGATATATTCAGGCTTCAGGTTGACTTCGGCGAACCGATTGAATACAGTGCAAAACAAAGAGGGTATTATATAACAAAGCCCAAATTTGAGCCATACGAACTGCGTTTGATTGTTGACAGTATTCAGTCATCAAAGTTTATTACCCAAGAGGAAGCACGGTCAATTACGGCAAAAATCAAAGATTTTGCAGATGTTTACACAAAGGACAGTCTGAACAGAACCGCTTATGTGTCAAACCGTGTCCGCAGTAAAAATGACAGTGTTGTAAAGGATGTTGACAAGATACATCTTGCAATTTCTCTGAATATGAAAATAGGGTTCAGGTATTTTCATTATACCCCCAACAAGCAGAAACCCAAGCAATATTCAAAGAAGGGTGAGTTATATATAGTCAGCCCCTTTGCGTTCCATTGGGATAATGGCAATTATTATCTTTATGCTTACCTTTCAGAAAAAGAGGGCTTCCACAGTTTCAGAGTTGACCGCATGGAACGGATAACAAGTCCAATTCCTGAAGACCGTGAGGGTGCGGAACTATTTAAAGCTGAACACCTGACTAACAGAGAAGCAAAGGTGTTTCAGATGTATCACGGAGACAAGCATAATGTAAAAATGCGTTTCATCAACCGTTTTGCGGATGCCGTTATAGACCAATTCGGCAAAGATATAATTATGATACCTGACGGAGACAAGCACTTTACATTTACAGCTCTGATTGAAACAAGTCCGCCGTTCTATGCGTGGATTTCTACTTTTGGAAGAGGTGCAAAGATATTAAGCCCTCAGCCGGTTGTTGAGGAAATGAAAAAATTTATTGAAAAAGTTTCAGATATGTATAAAGATGAGGGCGAAGGTTAAAATTCCTTCGCCCTTTGCTCGTTGATGTTATAAGATGTTCAGAGATGTTCAAATCAGCGTTTAATGGTCTCTTTTGGTTTTGTTAACTGTTCCAAGGGTGAAACACGGTCATAGTTCTTTGAAATGTCCGCATCAAAAATAGAACAGTAATGTTTTGTCATATTCAGAGTGCTATGCCCCAAAAGTCGCTGAAGCATAAAGGCATCACCGCCACAGTCAACCAAATATTTTCTTGCAAATGTGTGGCGGAACAGGTGCATACTTGTTTTCTTTACTCCTCGCTTTTTATTATATCTTTTAATTGCAAGGCTGAGGGCATTTTCCGTCAGCATTTCACCGTATTGATTACAGAAAAGATAGTCTTCAGGTTTGCCTTTGCGGACAGACATATAATCACTTAAAATAAGAACCATTCTACTGCAAAGAGGAACAACCTGAATTTTGCCGTTCTTGTTGTGTCTGAATATTATCTGTCTTCCCTTCAGGTCAACATCACGGTTCTGAATATTGCGGACAGTCGCCGCACGGCATCCGCAGTTCATAAAGAAGTTTACAATAACCCAACACCTGAACTCACCGAATTCCGCTTCCTTTCCCGGTCTTTTAAGAAGCCGTTCAAGTTCTTCGTCTGAATAGGTTTCTTTGATTGTTTCTTTTTCTCTGATACTTGATATATTGAGGTCTGAAATTCCCTCACGGTTGCACCAATTAAAGAAGGTGTGAAGCATCCGAACATAGGTTGCTATTGAGTTATGAGCAAGACCGTTTGCCCTCATAGATAAAATCATTTCATCAAGGTGTCTTTTGGTTAATTCTTCAAAGGGTGTTTCTATATCCAAATGTTTGGATATACTGTGTAAATGCTGACGGTAATTTCTGATAGTAATATCTGAAATACCCCTTGCAGTTTGAGAAATAATGAAGTCTTCAAACACCTCATAAAATAATTTCTCTGACTGTCCACGAAATACAATTTTTGAACGCATAATATGACCGCATCCCTTCATTAAAAAAATGTAAAAAAGGATGTAGTCAGATAAAAATATCAAAAGCAAAAGAAAAAACCCTTGAAACCTGAAGTTTCAAGGGTTTGGAGCTGATAACCGGATTTGAACCGGTGACCTCATCCTTACCAAGGATGCACTCTACCGACTGAGCTATATCAGCAAGCTATTTTTTAACAGCTCGTTGATTATACCTCATTTTAATTCACTTGTCAATATCAAAATCAAAAAAAGTTTCACCGAAAAAGTCGAAATTCATCTCTCTTACAGAATATTCACCAAGGGCAGATTTTTCACCCTCATAATCGCAGAAAACAACCCTGCCTTCGGAGTAAAGTATCGCAACACTGCGGCAGACTCCCTTTTTCATAGGATAATCGAGTGCAAGACGGTGCTTGACTTTTTTGAGTCTTGGGTCCTCAATGCAAAGGCTTTTTGGGATAATTGCCGAATTGTTAGTTGCAAGGCGGTCGTAAATCATTTTGTCGCGAAGTACGTCGGGGGTTACTCCTTCAAGGGAGGAGAGAACCGCGTAAAGGGCATCGGTGTAGCGGTCAAGGGGAACACCGTTGTCGGGTAGAGCTTTGGCAAATTGCTTCCCGAGGAAATGGAAAAGCTCAAAGGGAGTCTTGTTCGATACATCAAAAATATATTCGAGAGTACGGCGGAAGCGTCCGCTGTTGTGAAGTCGGTCAACCTCTTTTTCAGCGGTGCGGAGTATATCAAGGTCAGCTTTTGACATTGTGGGTGTTGAGAGGATTTCATAGGGCGGCTCGGGTGAAAACTCGCAAGGAAAAGTGTCGGCATTATCCCTTAAGGGTGAGCCGTGAAGAAGCTTGAGAAATCCGAGCTGGAGCATATCCGCACCGAGGGAGTAGCTTTTGTTGAAGCCGTCAATGAAGCTTTCAAGGGTTTCATAGGGCAGACCTGCAATAAGATCAGTATGTATATGACAGCTGCGAATAGCCACAAGCTTTTTTATGTTTTCGCAAAGCTTGTCCATGTTACACTTTCTGCCGATTGCCTCAAGGGTGTCAGCGTTCATTGACTGAATACCTGCTTCAAACTGAACGGCACCGGGTACGGCACGGCTGACCTCCTCAATAAAGCTGTCCTTTAAAATATCGGCACTTATCTCAAAGTGGAAGCACACTCCACGGGGGATAGCCTTGCCGTAATTTTCGTTTATAAATCGGAAAATTTCTACCGCGCGGGAGTTGTTGCAGTTAAAGGTACGGTCGACAAATTTAACGGTTTTTGTACCTGAATTTGCAAGTAAGAGAATTTCCTCTTTTGTTTGCTCAAGACTTTTGAATTTAACCTTTCCGCACCGTCCCGAAAGGCAGTAGGCACAATTAAAGGGACATCCACGGCTTGTTTCAATGTAAGTGATTCTGCCGCCGAGGGCTTCAAAATATTCCTTGCAATAGGGGGAGGGGTAGTCAAAGCTTTCACCGATAGCCTCGTTTTTTATGATAAGCTCACCGTTTTTGCGGTAGCTTACACCGTCAATGTCCTCGGGTAAAAGACCGCTTGATATAAAATCAAGGAGTCTCGGGAGAATTATTTCACCCTCACCCGAGAGAACATAGTCAACAAAACTATATTTTTCAAGAATTTCTCTTTGGTTATATGCAACCTCGGGACCGCCGAGAATTATAACCGTGTCGGGACTTGATTTTTTGATTTCACGGCAGAGGTCAAGTGTCTTAACCCGGTTCCATATATAAACGGAAAAGGCAACGGCATCGGGGCTTTCGTCGGTTATTTTTTTAAGCACCGCATCGGCTTTTTCGTTGACCGTGCCTTCGATTACTTTTATGTTGTGATTTTTCTTGCAGTAGTCCCTGCAGGCGGTGAAAAGGCACCACGGTGCAAGGGATGAGTGTATGTATTTTGAGTTAAGGGTGGAAATAATGACTTTCATACCGTGGCTCCTTTCGTTTTTTACCATTATATTTTATTTCACTTTAAAAATCAAGACAGGGTTGATGTGGCTTAATTTTCCAAAATAAAGCATTAACAAAACCTTAAAAGGAACGGCAGCCGCCGTTCCTTTTTTATCCCTCCGCCCTCATTCTGTAAAAAACAATCACATTTTCCCTTGGCGGTATGTAAATTCCGTAAACGGTTATTTTACCATCCGTTTCCGTAGCCTCAAGCGTTATCCTTTCCCTCTTGACAAACATAACCGCCGAGCCTTCAATAAAACCCTCGCAGGCAAAGGTCATTTTCTGCAAAGATAGGGGAGTATCACCGTTGTTTTTAAGCATTACGGCAAAAATATTATCCGACGGGATGAAAAACGGTGGGTTAAGCTGTGCCTTTGTTACAGTCAGTCTGCCGAGTGAAAAATCATAATTATTGCTTGAATGGGTGGTCAAGGTACAGCCTCCTTTTTTATTTGTGTTATATTATATGAAAAAAGCAATTTGATGTTGAATTTTTTTCTCGTTTAGGGTATTATTGAAGATAATAAAAAATAAGGAAAAGAGGCGGTTAAATGAAGGCATTTTTTTCGGCGTTGCCTGATGAAATTTACCTTTCCGAGGTAAATATACCCGGCACCCACGACAGCTGTACGGCTTTTTGCACAATGGAAAATATGTGCCGTTGTCAGAGCCTTACGGTAAAAGAACAGCTGGAGCTCGGTATCCGCCTTTTTGATATACGTCTTTATAAAAGCGGTAAGGATTTTTACCTTTGCCACTCCCTTGCCGATTGCTTTACTGACAGCGGTAAGCAAAAGAAACTCATCTTTGATGATGTGCTTTCCGATTTCCGTGAATTTTTAAAGGCCAATCCTGACGAAATCCTTATTGTGAGCATCAAGCAGGACAGAGGAATTATGAACCGATGGTTTTTCCCTGCCTTTTATGAAAAGTACATAGTCGGCAATGAAAATGAGTGGTACCTGAAAAATGAAATTCCCACCCTTTCCGAGTGCCGCGGAAAAATGGTGCTTATGCGTAGGTGCAAGGTTTTTCCTTGGTGGGCAAAGGAAAAGGACTGCGGTCTTGACTTTTCTTGTTGGAAGGACCAGGGCGGTAAAAGGAAAGAAAAAATTTACCCCGTTGTTCTTAATGAAAATCAAAGGGCAGTTGTTCAGGACAGATACGGTCTTGCTCCTTCACGAAAATGGAACAAATGCGAAAAGCCATTCCTTGAAGCTTGCAAGTGTGATGAAAATAACATCAGCGTTCATTTTATAAGCTCCGCTTACAGATACAAAAATGAAAGCCTTGTTAAAACGGCAGAGGAAATGAACACTCTTTTTAAAGCTTATGACCTTGCGGGAAATAAGGGTTGGTTCCTGTTTGATTTCCCTGATGAAGAAATAATTGAGAAGTTTGAAATAAAGGAGAAAACAATATGAAGTTAGCGGTTTTAGGCGGTGGCGGTGTCCGTTCACCCTTCCTTGCAAAGTCCCTTGCCCTCGGTGCAAAGGATACGGGCATAACCGAGGTTGTGTTTATGGATATCGACGAGGAGAAGCTTTACATTTACGGCAAAATTGCAAAGCGTATTGCTCATATGATTGCCCCCGATCTTGCTTTTTCACTTACAAGCAATGCCGACGAGGCACTCAAGGATGCGGATTACATCATCACAACCATCCGTGCCGAGGGTGACGAGGGCAGAGTTTTTGACGAGCGTTCGGCTCTTAATGAGGGAGTTCTCGGTCAGGAAACAACAGGCGCAGGCGGTTTTGCTATGGCGCTTCGCAGTATACATACCCTTAAGGAGTATTGCGAAAAGGCAAAGACACTTTCAAAGCCCGATGCTCCGATTTTTAACTTTACTAACCCGAGCGGACTTGTAACTCAGGCGCTTCGTACAATGGGTTACAGCAATACCTACGGCGTTTGTGATGCTCCGAGTGGATTTTTACGTCAGCTTAAGGAAATGACTGGTGAAAAGGCACTTAACTTTGAATGCTTCGGACTTAATCACCTTTCATGGTTTACTGATTTCAGGGTGGGTGACAAGGATATGACCGAGGAAATCATCAACCATCCCGACCTTTACACAAAAACGGAAATGCGTCTTTTTGAAGAGGGTATCACCGAGCTTTCGGATTACCTTCTTCCCAACGAATACCTTTATTTCTATCACTACCGTGACAAGGCAGTTTCTTCCGTGCTTGCAAGCAGTAAAACCCGTGGTGAAACAATCCTTGAAATCAATAATCATATGCTCGAAGAAATGAGAACAATTGACATTGACATTGATTTTGAAAAGGCGTTTCATTGCTTTATGGAGCATTACGCAATGAGAGAAAACAGTTACTTCTCCATTGAAAGCGGTAAGGTGCGTGAGGAAAAGTTTGCAGTTCCCACCGCAGAGGAATATGTAAAGCTTCCCGATAACGGCGGTTATGCGGCGGTTGCCCTTGAATTCATCAAGGCGAAGAATACGGGTATTCCCGTACAGATGGTGCTTTCAATCCCCAATGAGGGCGCACTCGACTTTTTAAAGCCCGAGGATGTGTGCGAAATTACCTGCACCGTTGACGGTGAGGGCGTCCATCCCCACAAGGCTGTAAATGTGCCCGAAATGCAGAAAAACCTTATCTGTGCCGTGAAGCATTACGAAAACCTTACCGTTGAAGCCATAATGGAAAAGAGCAAGAAAAAGGCTGTCAAGGCTCTTACGGTGCATCCGCTTATCTGCTCTTATCCGATTGCAAAAAAGCTTGTTGATGTTTACAGTGAAAGATATGAAAAATATATAGGTAAATGGTATGAGTAAGATTGTTTTAAAACAAACACAAACACATCTTCGTCCTGACGACGAAAAAAGCACAAGATATATTCCCTTCCTTGTTCCCGACGGAGTAACAAAGCTTATTATCAATTATTCCTATTCTCCGAAAATCCTCGAGGATAAGGAAAAAAGCTTTGAGCTTATCAAAGAGAATCTTATCCGTGACGCAGGTGAGGAGTGGACGGAATATACAGATTACGAGGAGTTTATGCCTCTTAAAAATCTTGTAACCCTTTCACTTTATTCTCCCGAGGGCTTCCGCGGTGCGGCACACCGTCAGGCTGACGAGCAGTACCACGAAATAAGCGAGGACTTTGCTTCCGTTGGCTTCCTTAAAGGCAAAATCTCAGCAGGTGAGTGGAAGCTCTGCCTTAATGTTCACGCTCTTGTTACAGAAAACTGCACCTGCAACGTAAAAATTGAAGGTGAGGTGCTCATATGAAAAAATGGTATCCATGTGAGCTTCATTGCCACACCCTTCACTCCGACGGAAGCTTTACTGTTGAGGAATTACTCAATGCCGCAAAAAGCAGAGAGCTTTCGGGCATCTGCCTTACTGATCATAACACAACATCAGGTTGGGAAGAAACGGATAAACAGGACGAAATTGCCGTTTTAAAGGGCATTGAATACACAACCTATCACGGTCATATGCTTTGCCTCGGTACTGCTCATATCATTGATTTTACCGATATCTGTAATATTGACTGTACAATTGAGGAATTCCGTGAAAACGGCGGAATTGTAGGCATTGCACATCCCTTTCAGCTTGGTACGCCCATCTGTACCGGCGGACATTGGGATTACAATATAACAAAATGGGAGAATGTGAGCTATATCGAGGCCTTTTCCGAGGGCTGTCCTTATCTCAATACTCCCAACAAAAAAGCAAGAGCCTTGTGGCACAGCCTTCTTGATAAGGGTTACAGAATTGCTCCCTCAATGGGTAGGGACTGGCACCGTCTGAACGGCAATGTAAACCTTGCCGCCTGCACTTATCTTTATTGTGAGGCCGGTAAGCTGACGGGTGATAAAATGAAAACCGCCCTTAATGAGGGCAGAACGGTTATCACAACCGGACCCTTTTTCACTTTTGAAACTTCCGACGGCTTTACCGTGGGTGATGAAATGCCTGCAGGTGAAAACATTCTTGAAATTACCCTTGACACCGAAAGGCAAAAGAGAGTTGCCCAAGGTCAGCACTTTACGTTCAAGGAAATACGCCTTGTTTCAAAGGGCGGTGGAACGGTTAAGGCTATTGCTGCAACGGAAAGGGAGCTTGCCTTCTGCTTTGAAAAGGGTCAATGGTATTCCCTTGAATTATGGGGAGATATTGATGAAAAAACAGATACTTTGCTTGCCTTTACGGGTGCAATGTATGTGCAATAACATTAAAGGAGAAAGAATATGACAGAAACAAAACAAAAGCGTTATGTCGGAGTTAAGGAAACCCTCCTTTACGGCATAGCAAACGGCGGACAATGTATAGGCTACAATATGGTCAGAGGACAGCTTACATTTTTCCTTGTAACTGTTTTCGGCGTACCTGCCGAGGCGGTCGGTACAATGATTCTTCTTATGGGCTTCTGGGATGCCTTCAACGACCCTCTTATGGGCTCAATCGTTGACAAGACCCGTACCCGTTACGGCAAGCTCCGACCCTACCTTATTTTTACACCTGTCCCGCTCGGACTTATTACGGTGCTTTTCTTCGGAGGTCCCGTTTTCCTCGGCAACGCTTCAACATTGGTTAAAATCATTTTTATGAGCGTGACCTATTTCATCTGGGAGTTTTTCTATACTATCGGTGACATTCCCTTCTGGGGACTTTCGGCGGCAATTTCACCTAATCCCGATGACCGCTCAAGGGTAATCAAGTCGGCAAGACTTATCTCGGGTATTATCGGCGGTATTCCCGGACTTGTAATTATTCCCTGCGTTGACCTTGCAAGAAACGGCGTTATCCCTCTTTCAATGGCGCAGGTATTCCTCATTCTCGGTATTGTTGCAGGTACCTTCGGTATGCTTCTTTTCTCTCTTTCGGGCATCTGCACAAAGGAGAGAGTTGTGCAATCAAACGATGATCCGAGGCTTCTCGATTGCTTCCGCTATCTTTTCAAAAATAAGCCCCTTTTCCTGCTTACGTTTTCAAGCATTATCGGTACGGTAGAGGGTATAGGCGGCACCTTCAACACATATTTCTACACAATGTCCCTCGGTATTAACAGCCTTTCAATTCTTGCCGGAATTCCCGGTACTGTTATGGGTTGGCTTACCTATCCGCTTATGACAATCCTTGAAAAGCGCTGGAGCTCAAAGCAGATTGTTGTGCGTATGTCCTTCTTCCATGCTTTTGTTACTTTGTGTGTTTTCCTTGCAGGCTGCAAGTTCTATACAGACCCGAAAATTATCGTTCCTCTTCTTATGGTTCAGGGTGTTTCGGGCGCAATTAACGGTTCAATAAGAGCGGTTATTCCTACCAAGATGATTGGTGAAACCGTAGACTACATGGAGTGGAAAACCGGCAAGAGAAACGAGGGAATGTCATTTTCAATTCTCACCTTTATCAGTAAGCTCACAGGCTCGCTTACAACGGCAATTGCCGCATTCATTATGCCTATTATCGGTCTTGCCGAGGTTGGCGAGGAAATGGTCCTTGTTGAAGGTAGTGGAGTGAATACGTTATTCTGGCTCTGGGGTCTTGTTACCTGCATTCCCACTCTGCTCGGTCTGTTCTCACTTATCCCGTACTTCTTCTACGACCTTGAGGGTGATAAGCTTAAAATGATTCAGGAAGCAAACAGAGAAAGACAGGAATCAATCATTAAGGAGGCAGAATAATGAACAAGTGTCCTAAATGCGGTAAAAAAATAAGTATTTTTTACATTAAACAGAACTGCTCCGAATGCGGCTGTGACCTTCTCAACTATAACAGAGAAGCAAGCCTTGAAAAAGATGCCGAAAAGGCAGAGGCTGAATTTGCAAAGCTTGATTCAATTCTTGCTAAATTCAGGATAAAAAGAGAAAAGTAAATCTTTTTATATAAAGCATAACCCCTGACCTAAACAGTCAGGGGTTATGCTTTTAATAATATTCGTTGTAGTATTCGTCGTCTTCTTCCTCTTCCTCTTCGTAGTAGGAATACTGCTCGGCCTTATCGGCAAGTGCCTCGATAGCCTTTGCATCATACTTTTCAAAAACAAACTGTTGGAGAATGGCGGTGTTTGTTTCAATGTCAAGGCGGATTACATCGGAGCCGTCAATGTTTTCATCCCACCAGGTACCTTCGGCAGGAATCTGCTGCTGAACAATGTCGTAACGAAGGAAGCTGAGCGCTGCGCCAACTCCGAGGGAAAGCAGGTCCTTCTGGGGAATATCTGTTTTGATATTGGAAACAATCTGCTTTACTATATCCACAAGAACAACGGGGCTTGTTTTGGCAACCTTGCTTATAACGGCCTTGATTACCTTTCTTTGTCTTGCTGTTCTTTCAAAGTCGTTGTCGAGGTAACGCATACGGCAATACATAAGTGCGGCATTACCGTTCATATTGTTTACACCGGGCTTGATGTAGATAAACTTGAGGTCTTTGACCATATATTCCGCTTCATATTCCGTAACCTCAACGGGTACACCGCCGAGAAGATTGATGAACTGCTTGAAAACGTCAAAGTTGATTATAACATAATTGTCAATGTCAACCTCGTAATTATATTCAAGGGTGTCAATGGTGGTCTGTGCACCGCCGTAGCTGAAGGCGGCGTTAAGCTTATCCCTGTATTCAGCCTCGGGAATGTACACAAAGCTGTCACGAAGGAAGGATGAAAGCTTGATTTCCTTGTGAAGCTTGTCGATGGAGAAAAGAATCATTGAGTCTGAACGCTGGCCCGATACACCTTCCCCGTCTCTTGCGTCACTGCCGATGATGAGAATGTTTTTCACCGAGGGGCTGCTCTTGAGAGTGATGTCACCCAGGTAAGCATTTTCCGTGATGCTGTCATCGTAGTCGATGTTGCCGAGTATCGAGTAGCCGTAGCTGAAAATGCCTGCAATACCTATTGCAAGAAGAAGCACAACTGCAAGTGCGATTTTACCGCCGATTTTTTTCTTCACCTTGTGCTGTGCCACGGGAGGCTTCTGCGGTGTTCTTGAACGGGGAGCAGAGGGGGTACGGCCCGGAGCATGATTTTTTGCACCCTGCTTATATTCAAGTGAAACGCTGTCACTTACCTTTATTCCCGAAGGTGTTCGTGTCGGCTGAACAGGAACTCTGCGCTGACCCTGGGGTGTGCGGTCTCTTGCAGGCTGATATTCGGGAACGTTAAACTCATCGTCGGGAATGTTGACGGTGAAGCCTGTTTTTTTAGGCGGAACAACGGGTGCAGAGGATCGCTTTTTTAAATTGGGGTTTGAGCTTATATCGTTGTATTCACTTTGGGTGAAACGGTCATTTTTTGGTTTATCATCATTGCCGTTACGGCGACTTCTTTTGTCGGTAAAATATATATCGTCCATTTTGTCCTCCGTAATTTTTATATACATTTAAGATATTATACTATATAAAATCGTTTTTAACAAGGGTTTTGTTTATTTAAAGATATGTTGTTAAAAATAAACTTAAATTTAAATGTGTTTTTTTGTCAAAGGCTTTGACATTTCTGCAATTTTCTTGTAAAATACCATTTGTGAGTGAGCTGGGCAGTTGCGGGTTTCATTTTGAAACGTGAGGAAAGTCCGAGCTTCATACAGCAGGGTAACGGTTAACGACCGCCGAGGGCAACCTTAGGGATAGTGCAACAGAAATAAACCGCCGCATTTATGCGGTAAGGATGGAAAGGCGAGGTAAGAGCTCACCGGCGTGCAGGAGACTGCACGGCCATGTAAACCCTACCCGAAGCAACACCGACAGGATATGATACGTCAGCTGGGCGAAAACCGACGGGTGGCTTGAGCCACGGAGCAATCCGCGGCCTAGATAGATAATTGCCTTAAAAGACAGAACTCGGCTTACAGGCTCACTCATTTTTTTTATGAAAAAAACAAAGTGCCGCAACCTTCCGTTGGGCACTTATTTCATAGGTACGTATTTTCCGTTTTCAAAGGTGAAAACCTTGTGGGGAGTTCCCGTTTCAATACATTTTTTTATTACATAGTCCGAGCCGTGACTTTTGCCGTCCCAGAAAATGTACATCATATCGCAAAGCTTTATTATCCAGTCGTTCCTTAAAAGGGGAGCGCGGCGTCCGTAAAGCTCATATTCGGGTAGTATTTCCATTATGCAGATATGGTTTTCGAGTGCATAATTTCTTGCACATCTGTCAATACCTCTTGCACCGCCTGAAATGATTTTATCAATATAAGGAGGCATCAGCTCTTCCGGTAAGGGCTTGTTGAGGCTTCTTGAACCGGCAATACCTAGAATCATTACGGGTCACTCCTTTCCTTTTTACAGATAATAACACAATACAGCGTTAAATGCAATACAAAATGATTATGGAGAGATGCTGATGTTTGAAGTAAAACATCTTAAGGGCAATACCTTATATTATGACGCTTTTACAAATGTGGGTATTTATAAGCTGAGTGAAAAAGAAGCGGTGCTGATTGACACCTGCGACCATAAAAGAATGGTCAGGGGACTTGACCGTGAGCTCACGGAAATGGGGTTGACCGTTTCTCTTGTTATCAATACCCATTGCCATGTTGACCACATTTGCGGAAACAGATATTTTCAGGACAAGTACGGCTGTAAGCTTTTAAGCACAAGGCTTGAGCAGGCCTTTATTTATAATACCGAGCTTGAGGCGGATTTTTACAACGTTGCACTCAGCGTTGATAAAAGCGCCAATCCCTTTTACGGCAGTGAGCCGAGTGAAACAGAAATTATTACGGCAGATAATATCCCTGAGGGCTTTGAAATAATTGAGCTTCCCGGCCACGGATTTGAAATGATTGGCGTACGCACTCCCGATGATGTAGTTTTCCTTGCAGATTCCATACTTTCCGTAACCACCTGGGAAAATTACAGGCTTCCCTTTTTTTATAATGTAAACAAAGCCATTGCAACTCTTGAAAAAATCAAGGAAATGAAGGCACGTCTTTTTGTTCCCTCTCATAATCCTCCGGTTGAGGATATAAGGGAGCTTGCGGAGTATAATATTGAAAAGCTCAAGGAAAAAAAGCGTATGATTTTTGAGCTTTGCGAGGGCAAAAGCTTTGAGGAGCTTTTTGATGCAGTTATGAAAAGGGAAGAGCTGAAAATTAAAATGCCGAAATACTGTATGTATGCGGTAATGGTTAAAAATCTTCTGCAGTCACTTATTGAGGACGACCTGATTTATACCGATCTTGAGAATAACAGAGTTGTATACCATACAAAATAATAACGGAGCACAAAATAATAACAAAAGCAGCTTTTTTAAGGAATTTCAAAATTTTTTAAAAAAAGTTGCCTTTTTCTATTGTCTTTTTTTAGCAATGATAGTATATTTGTGACAGAGGTTAGCACTCGGATATCAAGAGTG
>JAZRFT010000005.1:0-34419 GCA_045643805.1 Acutalibacteraceae bacterium | reverse complement strand
CCCAAGGAGTCTTGTCACAAAGCTTTTCGATTTCACCTTTATCATTGAGTTTGCCATCAGGATTATTCTTTAATGTGTAATAATTTCCGCCATTTGCATTCTTAAAATTGTTTGTTGCGGCATTAAGAATTTCAATGTTTTTTGCATACTTAGTTGCATCTACCTTCTTAAGGGATGCTGCAAGAAGGTCAGGATAAACATCAAATTTTGCTTCCTTGAAGATTGTGTAAAGGTTCTTGATATAGGAAATAGGAAATTCACCATTCTTATCAGGGAGACCATTAGCCCATACCTTGACAAACTCTGTTACAACAAGAGGATAGAGCATACCGGCAATGGTATTGATCATATTGTCAGTGAAGAGAGCTCCCTTGATAAGGTCGGTAAGCATTGCGCCAAGGTCAAAATTCTTACCGTTCCATTCGCCTGTTTCCTTATCCTTGTTGATAAGCTGACCGAGAAGCTTTGCAATCTGAGGATTGCCAAGAAGTGCATCAAGATCCTTGATTACATTTTCGATGTTAGCATCTGTTACTGTGTAATCGCCTTCGCGAGCGATATCATCTGATGTTTCTTCTCTTGTGAATTCAGGGATTGTTGTCTGTGAATATTCGGAGAAACCGAATGATGAAAGGAAGTTCTGATAGTCAGGAAGTTCAAAGTTAACAAGAGTGTTATACTTGTCAATTGATTCCTGGCTGATTCTCATGTAAAGTGATTCACAAAGGAATTCGTAAGCGGGAACGTCGATACGACCAACTGACTGCTTGATCTGGTTGTAGTGTGAAACGTTCTTGAAGTTAACGTTTGTGCCACTGCCTACGCCGTATGCAGTCTTGAATGTTGAGTAAAGATCCCAAGCGTAGTTAATCTGAGATTCAACTCTTGCATTGAGAGCTGTGTAAACTGCATTTATGTAATCAAGCATAATGTTGTTGAGGTTATCATAGATAATCTCAGCATCTTCTGTTGTAAGAGCTGCATCAACTGATGCAAGATAATCCTTGAGAGCCTTTGACCATGCATCATAGTTCTTAAGACCTTCAAGCACAGCTTCGTTGCCGAGCTCTTCTGCTGTTGCAGGAGTAACCTCGTTAACGAAAGTCATATATTTATCAAATACTTCAACATTGATTTCAGCTACCTGACCAAGATATGAAAGTTCATCATAACGTTTGTCAAGAGCAGCCTTTAAGTCTGCGCCGAAAACATCGTTGATGAGATAATCAGGGAAGCTTTCGATGTACTGCTTGTCAGCATAGATAACAGCGAGTGCTGCGAATACTTCTGACTTAACAGCGGCCTTAACTTCAGCACCTTCGTCATCTGCTTTGTCAACGTAAGGAACGTCGAGGTATGCATATAAGTCAAGGTCAGCCTGAACATCAACCTTAGCTGCTGTAAGACGGAGTGAGTCATATCTGTCAGAGATTTCCTGGATTCTTTCTCTGATAGCTGCGGGATTGAGATTATAGGTTTCTGCGATAAGATCCTGAAGGTTGGGAGCGCAATCTTCGAATGCCTGCCATGCTTCTCTGAATGCTGTAAGGTGAGCAAGGATCTCATCAATATCCATTCTTGAGAAGTCAACAGCATAGAGTCTCTTGATTTCATCAGCAAGAGTTTCGTAAGCAAAGAAGTTGATAGCTTCCTGAATCTTCTTTGTTGTTGTATCGAATGATGCCTTGAAGAACTTATTGTAGATAGCTGTGTTGAAATCGGTTTCTACATTTGTCTTGATACCATTGATACCGTTGAGAGCTGTTTTAAGAACTTCAACATCCCTTGTTACGTTGTTGAGAATAGCAACAGCGTCAGCAGCGTTGATGTATGCGCTGTAGGTGCTGTTGTAGTTACTCCAATATTCAGCAAGCTTTGCCTTGTTAGTAGCGCTTGTTGTTGTTTCAACGCCAACTTTACCGTTTGAGTTGTTTACGTTGATACTGTAGTGGTATGTCTGCTTAGTATCGCAACCATCTTTGTATTCGTATAAGCCCTGAACGTTTGACATTGTGTATACAGTCTTAACGTTAACGTTAGCAGGGATAGCGTCGATTGTTGAATACTCAAGAATCTTTGCTTTAACGTCTGATGTCTCAACTACAACAGTATTTCTGATCCATGCGGGGAAGGCGTTGGATGCCTGCGGACCGTTATTGTCGTCTGTAGTACCGTCAGAACCACGATAAGCCTGAGAGTTATATTCGTGCATACCGAACACTGCATCGAAAAGCGCTTCTGAGCTGTAAGCTGCAATGTTAGCAAGCTCTGTATCACCGATATGATACTTGAGATACTTAAGAAGATAAAGTGAGTCTGTACACTTATTCTTCTTGTTGACGTCAGTAACGTAAGGTGTATCATTCACCCAACCGTCTGAACAATTAGCGCCGCCGTTATGGGTTGAACCGTTAGTGTACTCGTCAAGACCCTTAACAGCAGCATCAAGCTTTGTGAGTACGTTGGCAACAGCTTCGTACGCAGCATAGTCAGCGACCTTGATAGTGTAGGTCCAATCGTTGCCATTCTTTGAAGGGCCGGTGATTTCAAGATTCTGCATCGCCGGAACTTTCATAGCTTTAACAAATGCATTGAGTGCATCTGTGTTATTAGCAGCACTTGCAAAAGTGATTGTACCGAAGCACACACTCATGCTTGACATAATCATAATGACTGCCAAAAGCACGGATAAAAGTTTTTTTCCAACTTTCATGTTTGTTTTTTCCTCCATTAATAATTTTTGTTTTTTGATTTTCTTTTGGGGCACTGCCCCGCTTGTTGCCAAGACCCTTGGCCATTGAGTCTTGACGCCTTAAGCCTATCATACCTCCCATATATCTTGTATTAGACATCATATTTTCGGGCATAATTCACCCCATAATATATCCGTGTACATAATATCATAAATAAAGTGAAAAATCAATAGCAAAACAAACTAAACAACAACTTTTATAAATTTAGTTCACGCTGTGTTAATTTTTAGTTTATTTATAAAGCACATTTTCACAAGCATTATTAACTTTAAGTTGATATACGAGTGTAAACGTTTTCGTATACTATTTATATATAAGGACTCCCTCAGTCTTTTAGTCACGCAAAAAAAGCGCCTCGAAGAGGGAGCCGAGGGCGACCACATGGAGTCCCCCCTACGCGTAGGGTACGCCCCGTGTGGCGTACCAACACAAAAAACACAACCTGTCCCTACGGACAGGTTGTGTTTTTAAACAATTGTTTAATTAACTAGTATAATTTAATTATTCAGCCTTTTCATAGGGATTTGAAAGTTCGATGCCGAAAAGAACAAATACCTTGTAAAGCATTTCCCAGAAGAATGCATACATATCTTCTAATACTGTGAAATTCATTATAATATCCTCCTATTACAAATATTCAATCAATAATGAAATTATTCAGCGGGAGCGTACTTGTCACCAAGCTCTTCTGCAAGTTCGGGATAGAAGTATGCGAATACCTTTACGAAGTACTCATAGAGAATTGTGAGAAGTTCTTTGAAATCTACGTTCATTGCTATATCCTCCTTTTTATATTAGCTAATAAGTCTATTAACTTGATTACATTATATATTGTTGTAAACTAAATGTCAATAGTTTATTCAAAGTTTTTTCACAAATTCATTTAAACAGCAAAAAAGAGGTAACAAAGTAAATTCAACAATGTTACCTCTATTAAATTCAATTTACAGACTATTTATCATTGAAAGCAGGTCTGTGTACAATTCCTTGACATCGTTCACCTTAGTCATACCACCCTGAAGTGACATATGGTCGCCGTCATAGGTGGGCATAATGTTCCACACGCCCTTTTGCACATTGCCCTCATCATAAGCCTTTGAGGGTGCACCGAAGGGAGCTGTTGCGGAAATTGTATTTACAAGACCATCGTTTTCACGCCAGCTTTCGTCAATTTCAAAGCCGCCTTCAGTTTTGCCGGTAAAAGCACCCATTGCCTTTGAGGAGCTTACAAAAAGCGTTTCCATTTTGCTTTCAACGGGAGAATAGGTTCCGTCCTCATTTTTAACTGTAGCGCTGCAGGGAATTGAGAAGTAGTACGTGTTTTCAAGAGTGGCAATTTCCTTGTTAAGCTCAAGTGCGTTATCAATGTACATATCGTAAGCAGCGTTATCCCAATCTGCCTTGACTTCGTCCCTGTCGGCAGTTGCTGAGCCAATTATATTTGAAAGAGCGTTCTGAATTTCACGCTTCACACTTTCAAAAAGGTTCTCATCATCGGAAACAGGAACATCGTCCGTTGAAATACAGTAAGCCGAAGTACCGTTATGAGGTGCGGCAAGAGCCGTTACGCTGTAAATCCAATCACCCTTACCGCCCTTGAAAAAGTCAGAAAGCTCATTCGCATCGGTTGCGGCAATTTCCTCGCTGCTGCCGTTTTCCATTATGTGTGCAAAAATACGCACAGTCGCACCGCCAAAGGAGTGACCGAGAAGGTTGATTTTATCCTCACTGCTGAAGGAATCAATGAGAGCCCTGCCCGTATAGTCCTCACCGTAACGGTCGTGGTTACAGCTCTCGCTGTGAGCCTTACCGTAGTCAACAACGGTGCCTGTAAGCTGAGCATAAAGCTCGCAGGCTCTGTCCCATGCACTTGATGAAGGAGCAACGGAAGCGGCGTAGCAGTCAAACCCCTTCATATTAAGGTAAGCCATCAGGTCACCGCCGAACATACCCCAATAGGGCATAATTTTGTTAACAGCATCATAGCTTCCCCAACCTGAAAGACCGTGAACAAAAACGTACTTATAATTTGTGTTCCACTCGGAATCATCAATCTTCATACCGTCAAAAGAAATACCGAAAAGCATTGCTATGCTCATAATAAAGCTGACGATTTTTAAAATAAATCCGTGAAAAATAACTGACATTATATATTCCTCCTATATTTTTCCTTGTAATAATTATAAAACTGATTTTTTGTTTTGTCAATCAAATTTTTTCACTCGAAGTATTGATAAATGTTTAATGTTGTATTAAAATGTTGTTATAACTTTATGAAGGAGTTAATCAATATGAAGAAAGTAAAAAAATCACTCGCACTTATTCTCTCTCTTGTTATGGTTATGAGCTCATGTGTGCTCTTCTCCTCGGCAAGTGAGGAAGCAAACGCTTACGTGCCCGACTACGATACGGAAACTCCCGTTATTCTCGTTCACGGCATGAGTCAGAACAACACCTACGTCCTTGACGAAAACGGTGAGAGAATCCCCAAGGGAGAAACCTACGAAATGGGCTGGCCCTTACAGATTGATATCGGTGCTCTGCTCAAGGCAGCGCTCCCAAGCATGCTTAAGGCTATCATCACCCGTAAGGACAGCGGTCTTGCAGACGCAATGTTCCAGGCTGCTCACGATGCTCTCCCCAACATTCACAAGGATAACGAGGGCAACTACATTAAGAACGTTGAAGTTCCCTGCTACGAGATGCCCATGAGCGAGCTTCCCGCAGAGGTTAAGGAGGAATACTACAAATTCCTTCCCGTTCAGGAGCTTGGAGAAATTGTCGGTGAGGACAACGTATACTATTTCGGCTATGACTCACTCGGTGATGTACATAAGGAAACCGAAAAGCTTCACCACTACATCCACGATGTAGTTCTCCCCCGTACCGGTGCAGAGCAGATTAAGCTTTGCCACATCAGCCTCGGCGGTACAATTGCAATCAACTACCTCGATAAGTATCCCCAGGATTACGAGCTTATCAAAAAGATTGTTTTTGTTGAGCCTGCTCTCGACGGCTCTGATATCATCGGTGATATCCTTGTCGGTAATGTCAGCGTGCTTTACAACAACGACGACCTTTACAGCAACCTGCTTGTAACCCTCCTTGGTGAAACACCCCTTGCATATCTTCTCAACATAGTTCTTCGCATTCTCCCTGAAACTGTGCTCAAGGGTGCGCTTGAAAGCATGGTAAAGGGTGTTGCCGATGTTGCTATCCGTCCCACAACAATCCTCTGGGCTCTCTGCCCCGACGATTACTACGAGGAAGCACGTGCAATCTGGCTTGAGGATGAGGAATTTTCAAAAATTGCTGCAGAGGTTGACGAGTTTATGGAAGCCCGTTCAAGATTCGAGGAAAACCTCTTTGCGCTCCGTGATACAGGCGCCCAGCTTTACGATGTTGTCTGCTACGATGTTCCCCTCTTCCCCATCTGCAAGGACTACAAGACAACCAATGCCGACAGAGTTATCCACGCAGCTTCAACCTCAATCGGTGCAACCTTTGCCGACCTCGGAACAACCCTCGGTGAAGACTACGAGGCAGTCGGCACATACTGTGACGATCCCGATCACAACCACCTTTCACCTGACGGTGTTGTTGACCCCACAACAGGTCTTCTTCCCTGTACTACATGGTACTTCAAGGGTCAGGCTCACGAGCTTCTTCCCTACAACGACGTTGCACTCAAGCTTTCCATCCGTCTTATGACAGACAACAATATGGTTGACGTTTACAGCAACCCCGTGGCATATCCCCAGTTCAACAGCTACAGACTCAACAACACTATCAACCTCTACCGTGAGACCTGGAGTGAATTTGACAAGGCAAAGCTCAACGAGGACGAAATCGCAGCCGTTGAAGCCGCTCTTGCCGCAATTTCAGAGCTTGAAAAAGAAACTGTAATTGACAACGCTGCATGGGAAGCCGCACAGGACGACCTTGAATACGCACTTGTTATGGCAGGTGTTATTGAAGATCCTAATCCCTCCTGCTTTGAGAATATTCTCACAAAACTTCTTAAAGGTGCTAACAATGCAGTTAACACAGGTTATGAAATAATGAGCAAATAAAACAAGCAAAGTTCTTTGGTTCTTTCTTACAAGAAAGAACGCCCCGCGGCGAGCGATAAAACAAATTATCGATAAAACAATAAAGCAGGTGTTTCAAAAATAACACCTGCTTTTCTTTATTGTTTTTAAAGCGTAAGGGGTTTCACCCCTTACAATCCCTGACAAGCTTTTGAAAAAGCTTGACCAAAACTTTACTTGTTTATCACTTCCAGCATTTTACCAAGCCTTGCTTCAAACTGTGCCTTATCAGCCTTGTAGGCCTGTGCGTGGTCAGCACCCTCAACAATAAGTAAATCCTTACACTCACTGCCGCAAGCCTCGTAAAGCTCCTTGACCATATAGCAAGGCACAAGCTTATCATCGGCACCGTGAATAAATAACATAGGCACCCTTGCATTTTTTACGCTTTCAACCGGCTTAAGGTCGTCAAAACTGAAGCCATGCCTTCTTTTATGAACACGGTCTACAGCTTCAATCAGTCTGTACGGCGGCACTCCTAGGTCCTTAAGCTTATATTCAAACAAAGCCTTAGCCGTTGTAAAGCCGCAGTCAGCAACAATAGCCTTTACATTGTCAGGCAAATCCTCTCTGCCGCTCATCATTGTTACCGTTGCACAGCCCATTGAAACACCGTGAAGGATAATGCTGATATCCTCACCGAAATTATCCTTCATATAGGAAAGCCACTTCATACAATCCCTTACCTCATGGTAACCGAAGGTGCAGTGTGTACCCTCGCTTTCACCTGAAGCAACGTGGTCGGGAATAAAAACGTTGATACCTTTTTTAATATAATACTGCGCCACACCGCAGAATTCCTTCTTGCCGTAGCTTCTGTATCCGTGAGCACCGAAAAGGTAGGTCTTGCTGTCCCCCTCCGCCTTAAGCAGATAGCCCGTAAGCTTATAGCCGCTATCGGAAATTATATAGTGCTTTTCGTAGCCGTAATCCTCAAGCCATTTCAAATTATCCTGAAGGAAATAACCGAGATGACTTGAATCGCAGTCTGAAATTTTGCGTGTAAATTTTTCGGGAAGCACCATATTGCGGTTGAAAAGCAATTCATCAATCAGGGTGCACACACCGTAAGCGGCGGCACCCGAAGAAGCACCTGCAACGGTAAGCCCCAGCATAGCCTTAAGTGAGGTTTTCATATCATTTATCTCCTTTTACAACATAGTCAAACAAAGCGTTACAGCCTTCAGAAATATCCTTATAGGTCACATCAAAACGACGGGTATACCACGGATCGGCAACATCACCGCCACGCGTTGTAAAATCCATAAGCTTACAAACCTTCCCCTGCGGATCCTTACCGAAAATGCGCATAATGTTCCTTACATTCATACTGTCCATTGCAACAAAAAGGTCGTACTTTTCATAATCGTTCTTTTTAAGCTGAACGGCACGCTTACCGTCGCAGGTTATTCCGTGCTTGAGCAGTTCAGCCTTTGCAGGCGGATAAACAGGATTGCCGATATCACCCCATATTTCCTCGGTGCTTGTAGCAGAGGACTCAACGAGGAATTCGTGGTCAGCTTTGCTTTCAGTTGTGATTTTTTTAAAGATAAATTCCGCCATAGGTGAACGGCATATATTGCCGTGGCAGACAAACATTATTTTTTTCATAGGGAGTTGCCTTTCGTTGGTGATTATGTTGATAGTATAGCATATATTGAGGGGAAAAATCAATGAGGGTGAGGTATATCGAGGCTGTTGGGGTAATAAAAAAGAACGAAGCCTTAAACTTCGTTCTTTTTGGAGGTACGTCTTATTTTGGAACTGTATTAAAAGTATTTAAACTTATCAACCGACAAAAATCCACTTTTCTAAATCAAAAAATTTAAACGTTTCACTATTGTACGGAAGTAAAATTTGAGTATGTATATCGTATCGACCAAACATACTTTTATAAAAAATGTTTTTTCTTGGTAAATATTTAAACGGAGCATTCGATACAAGTATGAATTTCTTATACGTCATATTATCCATTTGACTTTCACGAACTAATTCTTCAAAAACAACGTAGTAAACAGACTCCTGCTTATTCACCTTTGCAAGCTTTATATTTGAAAACACTGATTGGAATTCGTCGTCGGTAATAATGACATCTGTCATCAAACTTCGCATAGCAAAAATCAAATAAGACACACAAAATAGAAGCCCAAAACAACAAACTCCCAAAAATATATAAAATTCAAACTCGTCGATTAAAAAAGCTACATACAGAATCGCAACAGAAAAAATAACACTCATACATGCAAGTATTATTGAACTATTTTTCCAATATTTAGAAACAGTAATTTTAGTCTGCATTCTTCGCCCCCCTAAAATCTTATTCTTTATGCTTCTTATTATATAACAGTGCAACTAAAAAAGTCAATCCGTTTGCCTAAGGGCACAAAATCAATGCGTAGCATTGTATATCATCAATTCCGAAGGAATTGCATATCATCAACTTCGCAAGAAGTTGCATATCATCAAGCCGACAGATATACACACCTTCGGTGTGATGAGATACAACAACGGCGTTGCCGTTGTTGATGATATACACGCTGACGCGTGATGATATACCAAGCCTGTCGGCTTGGATAAAAAAATCCGACAAGTGGAAACTTGTCGGATTTTTGGCCCGCCCAGAGGGATTTTGTCCCGTGCTGCCGCACTATCGCCTCGCTTCGCTCGTTGCCACGTCGGCGAAAACAGTCCACCGGACTGTTTTCTTCCGCAAACTCCGTTTGCTCCCTCCTTGTTCGAAGCCCTCTGTATTCCTATCCGAGCAAAAAAACCACGGCACACAAGGTGCCGTGATTTTTTTGGCCCGCCCAGAGGGATTCGAACCCCCGTTCTTCAGAATCGGAATCTGCTGCGTTATCCAGCTGCGCCATGAGCGGTAATATTAAACGGCGGCAAATAAGCCGCCGCATTTTACTGCAATTTTACTCTGCAAGTGCTCTTTCAAGCCAGATCTTGCCGATATCCATTGCGTTGTAAAGACCCTTCTTCTCAGTCTTCTGTGCAATTCTGTCGTGGGGTCTTACATCAGGATCGGTGTTGATAAGCTGAACAGATACGCGGTCTGCAACCTCAAGACCGTCAACTTCCTTTGTTGAAAGAATCTGGAACATAATCACAAACTTGTCGCTCATATTACCGTAATAAATTGTGTTGCCCTTTCTTACAAGGGGCTTATCCTTATAGGTCAGAAATTCTGCCTTCTTTTTGCCTGCCATTGTTTTACCTCCAAATTATTTAAGGTAGCTTTTTACAAGCTCCTGTAAAAGCTCGTCGCGGTCAATTCTTCTTATCAGACTGCGAGCGTTTTTGTGCGTAGTGATGTAGGTCGGATCTTCAGAAAGAATATAGCCGACAATCTGATTAACAGGGTTGTACCCTTTTTCTGTAAGTGCTTCGTAAACCTGGGAAAGAACTTCCTTCATATCCTCGGGAGTTTCTGCCTTAAGTCTGAATTGAATTGTCTGGTCACTCATAACTGTGCTCCTCCGTTCATCCGCAAAAAATAGAATATGCTTTATTATATCCTATTTTTAACAATAACACAATGGTATTTTTGATTTTTTTATAAAGTTTTTATTCACTTTTTACTTTTTTATTCTTTTCTTTGTCCTCTTTTCCGCCATCTTTCAACGAAAATTTCATTGAAAGGCTCTGCGTGGGACAGCTCCTGACACACAAGCCGCAACGGATACACTCTGCCGAATCAGGCTCGGACAAAACCGCAACGTTCATTTTGCAGGCGTTTTCACACCTTTTACAGCCTACGCACTTATTCTCATCGTTGTTTATGCGAAGGACAGAAATGCGGTTGAATAAGGAATATATTGCCCCGAGAGGACAGATGTATTTACAGAAGGGTCGGTAGATAATTATTGACAAAATCACTGTTACGGCAAGGATAACACCCTTGTATGCATAAAGGAAGCCGACAGATTCCCTTATGCCCTCATTGACCGAGGCGAGGGGTATTCCGCCAAAGAGCATACCCGACGGGCAGATGTACTTGCAGAAGTAAGGTGTGCTGATTCCGTAATCATCAAGCAGGAACATAGGCAGTATTATAACAAAAACAAGAAGAATTACATACTTTAAGTAACGTAAAGCCTTGTCGCCCTTAAAGGTTGATATCTTTTTGAAAAAAGGTATTTTGTGAAGCAAATCCTGAATAAGACCGAAGGGGCAAAGCCATCCGCAGACAAATCTTCCGAAAAGAGCACCGATGAAAATGAGTACGCCTGAAACGTAAAAAGTAACCTTATGCTCCGAGCCGATTACCGCCTGCAAGGCTCCCACGGGACAGGAACCGAGCGCACCCGGGCAGGAATAACAGTTAAGTCCGGGAAGGCACACGCTTTTCAGTGAGCCGTTATATATTCTGCCCTGAACAAAGCCGGTTACAAAGCTGTTTGTAAGCACCGTCCACAAGGTCTGAACTGCAAGCCTTATTCTATCTGTTTTTAAAAAGCTATGTTTTTTATTATCCAATTCCGATACACTCCAGACAAATTCTGATCGCTTTTGAAAGCACGGTTTCAGCCTCTCCTCGGTAGACACCGAAAAAGGTCATTACAAGTCCGACAGCGGCAGTTATAAACCCTGCTTTTTTCGGTATTCGTTTTTTCATCTGCTTCACCTCGTCTGAATTATATCACATTCAAAGGCTCATTAACAGTAGATTTTTTTAAATTACGACAAATTTTATTTTTTTACATAATTATTCTTTTTCAGAGTTTACTTTTTCAATTTAATGTGCTACAATGCTAAAGTAGAATAAGAAAGGAAGTGAAAAGCTTGAAGCTTAAAGAAAAAAGCAAAATGCTCAAAAGAGCAGCATATGTTGCCTTTCCTCACTCGTTGCCTATTTTTGCAGGCTACGGCTTTCTTGGACTTGCTTACGGTATACTGATGACAGTAAACGGCTTTTCGCCCTTTTTCACCTTTATGATGAGCCTGCTTGTTTTCGGCGGCTCGGCACAGATTGTTGCCGTTGAGCTTCTCACTGCCGCCTTTGCGCCCCTGCACTCTTTTATAATCACCTTTGTGCTTTGTGCAAGGTATATTTTTTACGGCATTTCAATGCTTGAAAAATACAGAGGTCTCGGCATTAAAAAGCTTTATATGATTTTCGGTATGGTTGACGAAACCTTTTCAATCAACTACTCTGCAAATCCGCCAAGTGACGTTGACAAGGGTTGGTTTATGTTTTTCATCACCATCTTCAACCATATTTATTGGCTTATAGGCTCTACTGCCGGTGCTCTTTTTGGCACTATGATTAACTTCAGCACCGAGGGTATTGACTTTGTTATGACGAGTATGTTCACCGTCATTTTTATTGAGCAATGGAAAAAGGATAAATCCCATTTCAGTGCCCTTACAGGCCTTTCGGTCTGCGTACTTTGTCTTGCCCTTTTCGGAAAGGATAACTTCATAATCCCCTCTATGATTGCGATTCTGCTTATTCTTACCGTTTCAAAGCCTTACCTTGAAAGGAAACTGGAGGTGACCTACGATGAGCTTTAAGCACCAGCTTATCACCGTGGGACTGATAATCCTCGCAACGGTGATTATGCGTTTTCTTCCCTTTGTTCTTTTTCCCGATAACAAGCCTACACCAAAGTTTATTCATTATCTCGGAATTGTGCTTCCCGGCGCAGTTTTCGGCCTGCTTATGATTTACGCACTTAAAGGTGTAAGTTTATTCGAGGGAAGTCACGGTATCCCGGAGATTATCGGCATTGCAGTCACCGCCGCCGTACACCTTTGGAAAAAGCAGATGCTCCTTTCAATTTCGGCAGGAACACTATGCTATATGCTGCTTGTTCAGTTTGTATTTTAAAAAATCCCCCGCTTTGAAGCGGAGGGATTTTTTTAGCTTATTTAATCAATGTGTTGTAAATTCCGAGTGCAGCGTCAGCTCTTGTAGCGGCCTTAAAGCCCTTGCCTGAAAGAATGAGCTTGATTGCGGAAATAATGTTCTTGAAGAAATCAATAAATCCGTTTTTGCCTGCAGCGTCATTGAGAATTGAGTTAAGCTTGATGTTAGTAACGGTTGATGTGCTGTCTGTTACCTCATAAGTGCCTGTAACCTTATTGAGTACAGTTGAAAGCTCAGCCATTGTGATTTTTTCATCAGCACCGAAGGTTGTAGCATCCTTACCTGCCATAAGGTTGTTAAGGTACATATACTCAACAGCCCAGTAAGCAGCTGAATTTATAGCAACATCTGTGTAAGGGAATCTTGCATCAGGAAGCGCTTCAAGAATTCTGTTTGCAATGTGTCTGTGACCTGCAACGGTGGGATGTGAAATTTCAACGATTGTGCCATCAGTTTCAACATAGATATAGCCGTACTTTTCCTGATTGTCAATCATATGCTTGTTACCGTAATCGATAATAGCGTCCTCAACCATCATCTTAAGTTCATCGGGCTGAGCAACATTTTCGGGCTCACCCTCGGGAGTCTGATAGTATGTGGGGAACATGCCGATTGCACAAAGAGTTACATCGGGATTGTTTTCGTAAATATACTCAACAATATAGTTCCAGTTTTCTCTTAAGTTTGAGAAAGCGTAAGTCATAGCCTCGGGAAGTGCAAGTGCAAGGTCATCAAGAGCGTTGCAATAATCAGCTAATTCAAGAATTTTTGAAATGATGCCGTCCTCGAAGGTTGCTGTTTCAAGATAGCTTCTGAGCTCTGCCTTGAATTCCTCGGGAAGGTTGTTTTCAAGCTGAACGTCAGCCATAACCCAGCCGAGATATGCACCCCAGTCATTGCCGCCGATACCGATTAAGATAAGGTCGGATTCTGCAATAGCCTGACGAAGCTCGGGACCCTTTGCAATAAGCTCCTCCTTGGGTGTACGGGGAACCTGTGTGAAGAGATATTTGTCGTCGGGTCTGTAGTTGTCATCAAGTAAGTAACGAAGCTCGATTGTTCTGAAGCCGGGACAAGCCATAGGAAGAAGCTCTGCACCAAGCTCGTCTGCAACATAAGCTGCGTAGGAATCGTCAACGCGGGTAAATTCGCTCATCTCATCGCCGTAATCTGTAAAGCCGCTGGCCTCACTGTCACCGAGAAGAAGAACCTTGTCATAATCATGATAGGTTTTTTCGCCGTCAACTGCAAAGCACATAAATGAGCTTGAAACAAGCATAAGTGTAAGCAGAACAGCTACTATTCTTTTAAAGTTTTTCATTGTTTTTACCTCCATATAAATTGTGTATATAATGTTAACAGCAATCAGATAAAAAGTCAATATCTTTTCCGTTTATTACATACAAAAAAGCCCTATACTGTTTTACGAGGTGATTTTTTTGATAAACATTATGCTCCGCGGACTGATTGTTTACATCACGGTAATTCTTTCCGTAAGACTGATGGGAAAAAGGCAAATCGGCGAGCTTCAACCCTCGGAGCTTGTTACAACCTTCCTTTTATCAGAGGTGGCTTCCATGCCCCTGCAGGACAAGGATACTTCTCTTTTCACCTGCCTTGTGCTTATATTTATGATCGTTTCCCTTGAAATCATTTTTTCTGTAATTACCGTAAAATCCGATACTTTCCGGCGTATTTTGCAGGGCTCGAGTATCCTTGTGATAAAAGACGGAAAGCTGTTACAGCACAAGCTTAAGGAACTACGTTACAGCATTGACGACCTTATTGAGGGGCTGCGGCTTAAGGATATTTTTGATATTTCCCGGGTGAAGTATGCCTATGTTGAAACCAACGGCTCATTGAGCATTGAGATTAAGGACAAATACCGTCCGGTCACACCAGACGACCTTAAGCTGACCGTCGCAAGCGAGCCTCTTACCTGCCTTGTTGTAAGCGACGGTAAGCCCGTTGAAACCAACTTAGACCTTTGCGGAATAACACTGCAAAAGCTTGAAAAGGTCATAAAAAAAGCAGGGTTTGAAATGAAGGATATTTTCATTATGACCGCAGACAAAAACGAAAAATATAATATTATCCCCAAGGAGAAGAAGCAATGAAGCGTTTGTTTTTTGCCGCAGGGCTGATTATTATTGCAATTTCACTTTGTGTCTTCAGCAGTATTTCCACCGTAAAAAAATCAGCCGAAATGAAAAATGAGCTTGAAAAAATATCTGTTTTCATAACCGACGAAAAAACAGCCGAGGCGGAAAAACGGCTTGAAGAAACAGAAGCAATCTGGAATAAAACCGAAAACCTTTTCAGCTTTATTATTGACGCCGATAAAATCGAAGAAATGAATATCGGCTTTGCTATGATTAAAATGCATTTAAAGGACGAAAACACCGAGCATGCCCTTGAAAGACTGCGTGAATGTGAGCTTTTGCTTGAAGAAATTTCGGCAAATGAAAGACTTGATATCAAGAATATAATGTAAAAAAATCACGGAGTGCACATCGGTACACTCCGTGATTTTCAATGTCAGATGTTTATGTAGTAAATATCGTTGCCCCTTGATTTGATGAACTTTATAAGGTCCTCAAACTTAAGCCACACAAAGGCGGTGTTATCATTGGGATGAAAACCGATGTAGCCATCAACCTTTTTAAGCTCGCTGTCAAGCACAACGTTCACATCAGCATCGTCATCGTTTATGATGCCGAAGGGTGAAACCTCACCGGGGTTAAGACCAAGGTGCTTCATAAGTCTTTCATCCGAGCCGAAGGAAAGCCTTGAACAGCCGAGCTGTGTTCTGATATCAGCCTGGATATCGGGATGCTTATCCTTGAGCATTGATACAACATAATGAGTTTTGCCGTTGGCATTACGAAGGAAAAGGTTCTTGCAGACCTCACCGTCGGTAAAAATGCCGAGGTTATCCATATCCTCAATTGTTGTAACAGCCTCGTGATGAATTACCTTGTATTCAATTTTAAGCTCGTCAAGAGCCTTATATACTTTTTCCTGCTGTGTCATATCCTCAGTCCTTTTTCATATAGGTTGATGTGTTGCCGTCCTCAACATTCACAAGGGTGAGAACGCCGTCGCGAACGGAGAAGCGGTAGGTTGAACGGATTGTTGCGCCGTAAATTGAATGGGTTACGGTTACCTCGTCACCGTTTACGGTATATGCTCCGGGAACCGTTGTTTTAATAGGCATATTGAGTACAGGGATAACAAGGTCAACATATTTTACATTAACCGTACCATCGGAAAGAAACTCGTAGCCGCTCATATTTGAGCTGTCAGTCCAAGTTCCGTAAAGCGCCTCAACGGTTGAAACGGACTGTCCTGCCTGTGACGGGTCACTTCTTGTAAACATAGTTGCTTTACCGTTTTCATCAGTAAGGGTCAACACACCGCTGATAATGCTCCAGCTGTAGCTTTTTGTAACACTGCCGTTGGGCTGATAATACTGAATAACAAGGGAATCCTCCTGATAAAGATAAATGCCCTCATTTGTTGTACATACTGTTTTATCTGCATTGCACAATACTGCCGTAAGCTGACCGTCGTATGTGAAGGTATAGGTTTCTGTACCGTCAGCGCTGACCCAGGTGCCGTTAAGTCCGTTCAGAGGAACTGAGGTCGTAGGCTGAACAGTTGTGCTTGTTATCTCCTGCACATTGCCGTCAACTCTTGTATAGGTTGAGGTTTCACGGTCCTCAAGATCGTAAAGTGAAAGCATTTTACCGTCAATTTTTACGGTATAGTTATTTTCAATTGTTGCGGTATAAATTGAAAATTTGATGGTAAGCTTATCGCCTTCAAGGATATAAACGCCGTCAGCCTTTCCGTCAAGGGGAATATTGAAGGCGGCAAGATTGACATAGGTCATTTTAACCGAGCCATCAGCAAAAAACTCATAGCCGCTCATTCCTGCGCTGTCGGTCCATTTGCCGATAAGCTGACCTTTAAGGTCAAGGGTAGGAGCCGTTGTTGTGAGTGTCGTTGTCTGCACGGGAGCAGTTGTTGAAGGCGTAAGGGTTGTGCTTTCTGCAGGAATGGCCTGACTAAAAGAGGTAGGCTCTGTTGCGGCGGGGTCAGCTGCATCCCCACTTGTAAAGCTTGCAATACCTACAACGGCAAGGCATACTGCAAGCACTCCGCCGACGATACCTGCAAGAATTTTGTTTGACTGTGACATAAGCATTCTCCTGTATAGTTTTAACGGAGCACCCTTTATACCGAGTGCTCCGTTGTTGATTATTTCATTTAATTACGCAGCAGTTGAATCTACGGGAGTTGAGGGCTCAGCAGGTACATAAGCCATGTAAACTGTCTGTGTGCCGTCGGTAATGTCCGTAAGGGTAAGAGCGCTGTTTGCAACAGAGAACTTGTATTCCTTGGTGATGGACTTTGAGTAAATTGTGTAAGTAATCTTAACGTTGTAAGTACCGTCTTCAAGCTCTGTAATGCTGTAAGTGCCTACTGTGTCGCCTGTATACTTGATGTTTACAATAGGTACAACAACATCGGCAAAAATAATCTTGCAAGAGCCGTCCTCGTAGAATTCATAACCTGTTGTTCCTGTGGAATCTCTCCAGGCACCGATGATAAGCTTATCAGGTGACTTGCCGCCGCAAGCTGTGAACGCTGTGAGAATAACAAGAACGCTGAGAACTACAACAGCAATTTTCTTAAAATTTTTCATACCAAGACTACCTCCTTCTTTCTTTATGTTATTCATTATAGCACGCTTTTTTTCATTTGTACAGTAAAATTATCATTTTTCTGTTTTATTTTTTTGCACTATGTGTTAAAATCGGTTTATAAGATTAAACGCACGAGGTAAAAAAATGATTGAACGAATTACCGAAACCCCTTTATGGGATTATCTTAAAAGTACGGATAAGCCTATTGTACTTTACGGAATGGGTAACGGTGCCGATATGATAATTGAGGTACTCGAAAGCATCGGACTTCACCACAGCGATGTGTTTGCATCCGACGGGTTTGTAAGAGGACACTTCTTCCACGGAAGGAAGGTGCTCACATTTAGCGAAATAAAGGCGAAATACGAGGATTTTATAATCTTAATGACATTTGCCGTCCATGACACAGAAACGCTACATAGGGTCAGAATTTTAAGCGAGAGCTATGAGCTGTACTCCCCCACCGTTCCGATTGCAGGAAAATGGCTTTTCACCTATGATTTTGTCAAAGAAAACGACGCATTTTTTGAAAAAGCATACTCACTTCTTGCCGACGAAAAATCAAAGCAGAGCTTTCTTGATGTGCTGAACTTCAAAATCAGCGGTAAGGTGAAATATCTTTTTAACTGTGAATATGAAAAGGAGCTTCTTTATAAGGAAATTATTCACCTCGGCAAGGATGAAACCATTGTTGACCTCGGAGCCTATGACGGTGACACCATAAGAGAATTTATGAAAGCAACCGACGGACAATACAAAAAAATAATTGCCTTTGAACCTGATGAAAAAAACTTCCGCAAGCTCACAGCAAAAACAGAGGGTATGGAAAGGCTTGAAAGACACAACCTCGGTGCGTGGAATAAAAGGGAGACCCTTTACTTTCAGAAGAAAAAGGGCAGAAATTCCCATCAGGCTGAAAGCGGCATACCCCTACAGTTTGACAGCGTTGACAATATTGTCAGAGAAAATGTCACCTTCCTGAAAATGGATATTGAGGGTGCAGAGCTAAAGGCTCTTGAAGGAGCAAGAGAAACAATCACAAGAGATAAGCCGAAGCTTTATGTTTGTGCCTACCACCGTAACGAGGATATGTTTGCATTGCCCCTGAAAATAAAGGAGCTTTGCGGTGACTATAAAATATACTTCCGACATCACCACTATATTCCTGCCTGGGAATCCAATTTTTATGCGGTGGTGTAATAATCTAATCGGAAACGCCTGACGGCGTGTTGAAAAAAGTCAGAGAGCGACCTCTCTGCCTTTTTTATATGCAAAAACACCGCCTTGTTGAACAAAGCGGTGTAATTTTTTTACTATTAATAGCCGTAGGAGTTCATGTAGCTCTGATACTGAGTGTAAAGATTCTTTGCGATTTCTTCCATCTTTACATCAATGTCAGCAACCATTGCTTCATCAAGTTCACTTGCCTTAACATTGTCACCTGCAACAAGCTCTTCGGTGAATTCGTTGTACTTTTCAGCGGCAAGATCATTTCTGATTGTGTCTGCCCAGGTTGTTGTTTCTGTCTGGATGAAGTACATAATGTGATAACCGTAGGTTGTTTCAACGATACCTACATCACCTGCTTTTCTTGACTCGTCAAGTGCCCAGCCTTCAAACTCGGGAACCATGTAGCCAACGGTTACATCCTCATAGATACCGCCGTCAGCTGCGTTGCCGTCTGCTGAGTGGAGCATTGCAAGCTTTGCAAAAGCATCCTCTGTCTTATCGCCTTCAAGGTAACTTGTAAGCACATCAATAGCCTTGTTGTAGCTTTCGATGTCTGTTACTGGTTCCTTAACATCGTTAACAACAGTTGCCTCATACTTGCTTGCGTCGAATTCCTTGACTTCAACTTCCTTCTTTGCATCACCGTCAGTTGCCTTTTCGTCAGCCTTGGGGAACTGAATAAGGATATGTCTTACATCGTAGGTCTTTTCGTCTGCTGCCTTGTGAAGAGGTGCAACCATATAGTAAACGGTGCTTGATGTATCGTCAGATGCTACATAGGTTTCACCTGCTTTTGCAGTCTTAACCCATGAAAGAAGGTCTTTGTCCATTGAATAGGTTGAAAGTGCTGCATTCTCTGAAAGAGTAAGGCTGTCATCGGTAAGGAAGCTTCCGGCTTCCTCTTCACCTGCAAGCTCTGCATATTCCTTTGCAAGAGTCTTGAAGGATTCTTCATCAGTAATCTTTGAAGCATAGGTTTCAGCCTTTGACTTTGCTGCTGCAATTTCTGCTTCAGTAGCCTTTGCACCCTCTTCTGCAGTTTCAACAGAGAAGGTATAGCTTCTTACGGATACCTGACCGTAGGTTTCGATGCCCTTATTGTAAGCCGCCTCAACTTCCTTTTCGGTATAAGCTGCTGCAAACTCTTCATTCTTAACTTCATTAACCTTCTGTGCAAGGGTCTGCTCTTCCATAATGCGACGGAAAAGCTTTTCTGTCATACCCTTACCGTAGGAAAGGCGGAGATACTGTGCTACGGAATACTTTGAGCCGTCCTGATTTACGCAGCTTTCCTCGATTGTTTTGAAGGTTTCGTCAATTTTAGCATAGTCCTTTTCGTCAAGCTCAATGCCGTTTTCCTTTGCAAAAGCGTTACAAGCCTTTACATACTTCATTGACTCAACAGCCTGATGGCTGAAGTAATCAGCAAAGGTAGGCTCTTCAATACCTTCAATTTCACCTGAGAACTTCTGCTCGTCGGGCATTTTTGAATAGTCGTAGCCTGTGTACATTGCGCCCATGCCAGCACCGTAGTACATATCAAACTGAGCTGACTGTGAAGCAACCTGCTGAAGGTTTGAGCTGTAATAATAAGCATATTCATACTTATCAATTTCAACATCGCCGATTGTCATAATAACCTTGTTTCTTTCAAAAACACCCTTGTTGTTTACAATACCGCCTGCAATTGCACCTACGATAGCGATAACAAGAAGAATTGCGATTGTTGAAACGATCGTCTTCTGTGCCTTGTCAGACATATGTTTTTTAGAGTTTCTTTTTGCTGCTTTAGCGATACGCTGTTTTCTTTCCTCGCGGTAAAGCTCTGCAGCACTTTTTTCCTGATTTGCCATTGGGATTCATCCTTTACTTATTTTTTTCGGAGAGTTAATCCGCGTACCAAGACATTTTACACCATATTATAAAAAAATGCAAGGGAAATTAACTCAAAAGAAAATATAATTTATTCTTGTAAATCAATGTAACAAAACGAGCTAAATTATAGTTAAAATTTTTGCAAAAAAAGGAAAATTTTGTCAGCATCTTTCTACTGTCCTTTTTTTGGTATATTAAGCATTTTTAGTTATCGAAATCATTGACAAGAGCGTTTTTTCCTCCTAAAATATTTATAGAACAAATGTTCGTCCCGTTAAATTTAATCCGAACACACACCCTATTTTTTAAAACACCAGGAGGATAAAATGATATATTCAGACAACAGCTTTACCCTTCAGGAGAGAAGGGACAGCCGTGAAGCCTTTGCTCTCTGGCAGGCAGAGGCCAACGAAACCGTTGATGCTTACACCTTAAGAAAACGCAAGGCCGAGCTATACGCCCTTGTAAGGAGGATTATAAAAGACGAGCTTGAGCCCCGTCAGCAGGAAATTGTCCGACTGCATTGGTACGAAGGAAAAAGTCTTATTGAGATCGCCGATATTTTAGGCATCGACAAATCCTACATTTACCGAATTGATAAAAAAATCAATGAAATAATTTATGATAAGCTGAAATATGCTATCGAATACCGTTTCGGCAAAAATTTTTCCGATAATGCTCCCCTCTTAATTAAAAGCAACCCCGCAGCCTGCTATCCCGTTGAGGGAAAGGATATCTCCCACCGCTTACGCAATTTAAGGCTTCGTCAGTGCCTTGATACAAAGGATGTTGAAAAAGCAACCGGCATAAACGCAAGCCGCCTTGACTTCATTGAAAGCAAAGGTGAGCAGATTACGGCTTATGAGCTTTCAAGGCTTACACGGCTTTTCGGCACAACAAGTGACTACATCATTTTCGGCAGATGCGACTGCTCAAACGGAAGGAGTGATGCAATATGTTAAGCATAGAAGAGCTTTACACACAGTATGAGCGCTCCATTGAAAAGCAGAAGAGCACCATTGACGAAAACAGAAAAAAACTCCACGAGGCACACCGCAAGCACAATCTCGGTGAGGTTGCAAGGCTCAACAGACTTTTGCACGTACTTTATGAGGAAAAGCTTGAAATGGAGGGTGCGGCTGTGAGTTTAAGAGAGTATATTGCATGAGGGATGAGTAGCCAGTAGTCAGTAGTCAGGACGCCTTCGGCGTTTCGAAGTAATAATAAAGAAAAACACCGCCTTGTTTAACAAAGCGGTGTAACTTTTTTATTATGACCTCGCCGGTCGGGCATCGTCGCCGAAGCGCGTCCTGCGGACGATGAAGCGAGGTGAGGATGGCGCAGCGGTCAAAATTCATAGGCGCTCCAAGCCGTTATGAATTTTGGGAACCGCAAGAGGGGCTTTTTTTGTAAAAAAAGTAACACAAAAAAACTTTACTTGCTTACGCTTCAGGGAATTCGTACCAGTATTCCCTGCGTTTTTTTGTTATTGCCTTTTTTGCACCGAAACCGATTGCAATTGCCGCTACAATACCGAAGCCCACATAAATGTGAGTATTGTCCGTACCGTAAATTCTGATTTCGTTCCACAAATCTGAAAACATCAGTAAGGTTTCCTGAGGAAGATTATGGAAATATTCCACATCAGGCATTTCATCCTCGGCGGGATAGAGATACTTATTCTCCCTCATTTCGGCATAATCGGGATGCTCAAGCACGCCTGTGTTCGGTGTTGCATAACCGATGTAAAAAGCGTTGCTCATAGCAATTTCCGGGTCAAGCAGGAAGTTGATGTACTTTATTGCCGCATCATAGTTCTGTGCACATTTCGGGATGCAGATTGCATCAACAAAAATGTTAACGCCTTCCTTGGGATAAACAAAATCAAGGTCTGGATTAACCTGCTGCATAAGCACAAAGTCGCCTACATAGTAAGGCACCATTGCCGCCTCACCGCTTTCCATCTTGTTGAAAATCTCGTCCATTACATAGCCCTGCAAAAGAGGCTTCTGCTCAACAAGAAGCTGTGCAACGTCGGAAAGCTCTTTTTCATCGGTGGAGTTGAGTGAGTAACCGAGAATCTTCTGTGCCACGGCAAAGGCATCACGGGGGTTATCGATCATAAGGATTTTGCCCGCATAACGCTCATCCCAAAGAGCAGTCCAGCTAGTCGGTCTTTCCTCAACCATTTTTGTGTTATAGATAAGTCCTACCATACCTACGTTGTAGGGCACGGAGTACTCATTATTCGGGTCGAAGTACATATTCTTATATTCTTCTGCAATGTACTTATAGTTCGGCAGAGCATTCACATCAACCTTAAGGAGCATATCCTCGGCAATCATTCTCTCAATCATATAATCGGAGGGAATGATGATGTCGTAGCTTGCGCCGCCGTTTTTGATTTTGGGATACATATCCTCGTTGCTTTCGTAGGTGACGTAATTAACCTTGATGCCCGTAAGCTTTTCAAACTCGCTGTTTACATCAAGCATACCGTCCTCATAGGTATCGGAAATATATTCACCCCAGTTGAAAACATTGATGGTTGTCCCCTCGCTGCCCTTATAAAACTCCTCGTTTTCATAGGCAGAAACGCTGAAAAGTGACAGCACAAGCAAGGCGGTCACGGTCATAAGGAAAAAGAGCTTTTTCATCCCTGTGCCCCCTTTCCCATACCCAGCTTATTGCTCATTTTCTTTTCACCGTAAATCTGTGAAACATTAAGAAGCACAAGCAAAAGAAGGATTGCAACAAAAATTATTGTTGAAAGGGCGTACATATCGGGAGTTACCCTTTTCTTTGTCATTGAGAAAATTCTGATAGGCAGGGTTTCAAAGGAGGGACCCTGGGTGAAGTAGCTGATAACAAAGTCATCAAGTGACAATGTAAAGCTCATCATAAGGCCTGACAGAATACCCGTTGAAATTGAAGGCAGTACAACCTTGAAAAAGCTCTGCACGGGTGTACAACCTAAATCCATTGCCGCCTCGGGAAGGTACTTATCAAGCTGACGAAGCTTGGGAAGTACTGACAGAATTACATAAGGCAGGTTGAAGGTAATGTGGGCAATAAGCATCGTACCGAAGCCGAGAGCATCGTTTTTGCCGATAAGCTTTGCACAGAAAATGAAAAGAAGCATCATTGAAATACCCGTAACAATTTCGGGATTCATCATAGGAATGTTTGTAACACCCATGGTGAGCTTTTTTATGTGCTTATTTTTAAAAGCGTTTATACCCACAGCCGCCGCGGTACCCATAACCGTTGCAATAAATGAAGATGAAACGGCAAGGATAAGTGTATTGCTGAACGCCTTCATTGTGGCGTCATCATTTAAAAGGGACTCATACCAGCGAAGGGAAAAGCCCGTAAATACACCCGTACTTGCACTCTCGTTAAAGGAAAAGAAAATCATTACAACGATGGGGGCATAAAGAAAGAGCATCATAAGGGCAACATAAAGCTTTGATGAAAGAGGCATTTTTCTTTTCATATCAGCACACCTCCGTCATCATCGTCACCGGTGAAGCGGTTCATAACCATCATACAGATAATGATAAGCACCATCAGCACAAGGGAAAGTGCCGCACCGAGGTTATAGTTATTCGCAGACTTGAACTGCATTTCAATAACGTCACCGATAAGTGAGAATGTGTTTCCGCCGAGCTTTTTTGAAATATAGAAGGTGGAAACGGAAGGAACAAACACCATTGTAAAGCCCGATGCAATACCGGGAAGAGTAAGGGGAAGGATAATATCCTTGAAGGTGACAAATTTATTTGCACCAAGGTCCCCTGCCGCCTCAATGAGGTTCATATCCATTTTTGACATTATTGAATAAAGGGGCAGAATCATATAGGGTATATAGTTATAAACCATACCCAACACAACAGCACCCTGTGTATTTATCATATGAAGATTAGGCAGATTAAGGGCAGTAAGAATTGAATTGATAATACCCGTATCCTGCATAAGAATCATCATTGAATAGGTTCTGATAAGAAGATTCATCCACATGGGTAGCATTACAAGAATCATCATTGTACGCTGAACGTTTGCCGTTGTTCTTGCCATAATGTAAGCAAGAGGGTAAGCAATAACAAGGCTTATCACCGTAGCTATAAAGCCGAGCCATATTGAGTTGAGCATAACATCCTTGTACTTGCCGATATCAGCAATGTACTGCAGAGTAAAGTTGCCGTTACCGTCAGTTACGGAATAAATAAGCACAAAGATAAGCGGAACAATAATGAAAATTGCTGACCACACGAGATAAGGTGAAGCGGTAAGCTTTTTCATAAGGGAGCTTTTTTTCATTTATCACTCCTCCTCTGCGGTAACATCGGACAGGTGCTCAATTTCATCACTGAAGGAGCTGTAATCACCGAACATACCTGAATACTCACTCTTTTTCATAACGTGGATTGCATCAGGCTCAATAACAATACCGATTTTTGTTCCCACGGGATAATAGTCGGTAGTCTGAATCATCCACTTGAAGTTATCAATATCAACAATCATTTCAAAGTGCACACCCTTGAAGGTGTTTGAGGTAATCACACCGCTGATTGTACCCTCACCGTAGGGCACAACGTCAACGTCCTCAGGACGGACAACAATGTCAACGCTTTCGTTAACGGCAAAGCCCTTGTCAAGACACTGGAAAACAGCACCCGAAAACTTTGCCTTGAAGTCGTCAAGCATTACGCCGTCAAGGATATTACTTTCACCGATGAAGTCTGCAACAAAGGCATTCTTCGGCTCGTTATAAATATCAATGGGAGAGCCTATCTGCTGAATTTTACCGTCATTCATAACAACAACGGTATCACTCATGGAAAGTGCCTCCTGCTGGTCGTGGGTAACATAAATAAAGGTGATGCCCATACGCTTCTGAATATTCTTAAGCTCAACCTGCATATCCTTACGCAGCTTAAGGTCAAGTGCACCGAGAGGCTCGTCAAGAAGGAGAACTCTCGGCTCAACGGCAAGCGCCCTTGCAATGGCAACTCGCTGCTGCTGACCGCCTGAAAGAGAAGCAATGTTTCTCTTCTGGAAGCCCTTGAGGTTAACAAGCTCAAGCATTTCCTTTACTTTTTTGCTTATATCCTTTTCCTTCATCTTCTTTACGCGAAGACCGAAGGCAATATTGTCATATACATTAAGGTGAGGAAAAAGTGCATACCTCTGGAAAATGGTGTTTACCTGCCTTTTATGGGGAGGCAGATTATTTATATCCTTACCCTCAAAAATAACCTGGCCGTTATCAGCTTCAAGGAAGCCTGCAATAATACGCAGTGTCGTTGTTTTACCGCAACCTGACGGACCGAGGAACGTCATAAACTCCTTGTCCTTAATGCTCAGGTTGATGTTGTCGAGAATAACTTCATCATCGTACTTTTTGGAAATATTCTGCAGCTCAATGATTACACCGTTTCCCATATATAAACCCCTTTCCCTGCATGATATTATCACATCATGCCCGCTCGAATAATATTAACTGAAGGTGACCGAACATCAATAAAAAACGCAGTTGTCCCCTTATAGATTGTAAGACAAAATATAGAACAAAATTCCGCAAATGTCAACAGTTTTTTTGTAATTTCCGTTAAAAAATACGGAGGAAATCGTCAAGGTAAATAAAAACCTCTTTTTTCCTCCGTTTTTCTCTTTTTTTCTCAATTATTCTCAAAAAAAGTTTTCACAACCCATCAATTGTCAAAAAATTCCTCTGCCTTCTCCTCAAGGTATCTTTTAAGCAGGGCAAGTCCATCCTCGTCAGGTTCAAAAATATTTGTCACAACTTCATCCTCATTCTGATTTTCAAAGCAGGACATACCGTAATAAATTGCAACCTTAACAAACTCGTTTTCCTCCTCATTCTTTTCAATCCATATGCGGTAATTGAAAATAGGCTGTCCGATTGCGCCCTTCAAAGGATCAGTGCCGAGTGAAGCTGTGTAAGTATTATAGCTGCCGCCTATCCTTGAGCCACCGATGAGCCAGGATAAAAGTGGCACGAAAATTTCTCTGTTTTCCATTTTATTCTTCCTTTTCTGTTGTGTTATTTTTATTATAACAAACCCTGTGCTTTTTGTAAATACTAAAGCTCCATTAAATCGTGAGCAAGCTGTGCCATTGAAAGGTTATAGTGGGACCTGACTAAGCTTACAGGCAGCAAAAATATGCATAAGACAAACCACGGAATGAAAGAAAGGCGTTTTTTAAGCACCGCCGCTTTCTTGTTTTTTATAAGCTTACCGCAAAAGGAAAAAAGCTGACGGTAGCTGAAATATTTACCCGAGGCAAAATAGTACCTGGCAAGAAAGAAAAAGCCGTTAAGCCTTATAAAATAATATAAGCCGTTAAAAAATAGCATTGCTGAAGCTAAAAGCAACACAACCGAAGCGTAAAGAGAAAAGCCTTTTTCTACAATTCTTTGCATAAGAAAAAAGGTAACCGCCACCGATGGCGCAAAGCAGATTATAAAAAGCATAAGCTTTCTTGTATAAAGGTTAAGGTAAAAAGCAAGCAGAGAAAGAGCGTTTTTAGGATAAAAATAATAAAACACCTCTTTGCCTGTACCGCTTAAGCCTTCCGCTTTTTTTAAATAAAAACGGTCAGAGCCACTTTTAAAGGCACAAAGCAAAAACAGAATAAACACACCTGCACCTCCCGCATAATATTTTACATATGAGATTATTGACCTGACAAATAAAAATTAACCGCATAAAACAAAACCACCTGCAAAAGCAGATGGTTTAGAGATTATTATAAATTATTAGGATTAACCTCAAACTCAAAATTGTATCTTGTGTTTGATGTATTCTTGAGAAATCCTTCAGGCACATAAAAAGTAACTGTTCCGCCATAATCAAGAACATCAAAATCTGTAAGATCAACATAAACATACTGATAACCATCACCAGTTGTGTCCGAGGAAATTTGCAAAAGTGCAGGGCTTTCAGCCTCATCACCATCTATATAGATAGGAATTCTTTTGCTTGCTGATTTGATTTTTGAACCCCAACCGTCCGATTCAATCGCTGCACAAATTCTCGATCCATCTATAAATATATCGTGCACAATCACATCCACGCCCTGAGGCTCCTGCTTTGTGGTGGTCGGCTTGGTTGTTGTAGTGGTGGATGCGGTCACCCTTGATGTGTTAGGCATTGTTGTTGTTGTCAAAGGCTTCCATGTGGTTGAGGGAGCACTTGAAACATTAGCCGTTACTGAAGGTGACAGCATTGCCGAATTTGTTGTATAGGTAACGTTATTATAATTGTTTGTTGTTACAGGCACCTTAGTTGTGCTTACAGCCACGGCAGGTGTAAATCTTGTTGTGCTGTACCAGGGAGCTGTTTTGCTCTGATTGGTTGTAAGGATATAGGTTGCACCCGTTGCCGCATTTGCCTGAGCTGAAGAAGAGGTGCTCTGTTCACCTGACTGTACAGTTGTTGAAGATGAGGGAATATATGCAGTGTAAAGAGGGTCTACGGTTGTTCCGTCTTCGTTTTTATCACCGGTGCAGGCTGTAAAAAGCACAACAATCGATGTGATGACAAGCACACAAGCTATAATCTTACGCAACAAAGCCGCCTCCTTTTCCATTTTAATTTAAATACCGAATTATTATACACACTGCAAAGGATAATGTCAAATGATTTTTTCTTAATTTACAAATAATTGAAAATTATTCTTTATATATTCTGCACTCTTAAGCTTAATTGTAGTTAAAATATCATTTTCATCTATGTAAACCTGCAATTTATCAATTTCTTTTTCGCTGAATGACACTGTTTCGTCATCACGGTCAAACATTTTTCTTGTTTTCTCAATCTTTTCGGCAAATTCCGTCATACCGATAAGACTGACTGCCTTTGTTATTTCCATACGGACAATGTCACCGTTTTCGCGGAAGAAGTCGCCTGCAAGCTTATCCTGAACAAAAACATCAAGGATGTAAATATATCTCTTTGCATCACTTAAGAGAGCGAATTCCTTTTCCATATCATCCTGCTTTTGTAAAAACAGCTGATAGGAAAGCGCTGTACCCTCAAGGGTTTCATTATCGTCACTTTCGGCAATTGCCTTTTCGTTGAGAGGAACAAACCTTTCCTTGAGTGCAACAAGGCGCTTGATTTCAGCCTCCTGACTTTTATATGAGGCTCTGTACTTGCTGTATGACTTGCCTGCAAAATAAAATATTACTGCGGCAACAATGCACACAACAACAAATATAATTGCAAGATACCAGTACTCTTTAAACCATTCTGCCATTTTTTATTCCTCCTGCAATACCTTGTAGATATCGCCTTTTTTAATTCCCGTTTCCTTTGCCGCCTGCTTTGCCGCCATACTTACACTCATACCCTCGGAAAGGTAGACACGGGCAAGGCTGATTGCATCGTCAAGGGTGATTTCCTCGTTAGTTTCCTGCTTACCTTCAATAACAAGAACAAATTCACCGCGTGGATTTTCGTTTTCGTATTTTTCAATTGCCTCGGAAAGGGTTGTGCGGATTACCTCCTCGTGGATTTTTGTAATCTCTCTTACAACGGCAATTCTTCTGTCACCGAGAGCCTTATACAAATCCTTGAGTGTTGCAAGAAGCTTGTGAGGAGCCTCGTAAAAAACAAGAGTTCTTTTTTCGTCTTTGATGTCGTCAAGGTGCTCACGTCTGCTTGTTTTGTTCATACTCAAAAATCCCTCAAAGGTAAAACGGCTTACAGGCAGTCCTGAAAGAGCAAGTGCCGAAACAAAAGCCGTAGGACCGGGAACAACATTGACTGTTACTCCCCTTTCGTGGCAAAGGGCAACAAGGTCCTCACCGGGATCAGAAACAGCAGGCATACCTGCATCCGTTACAAGGGCACAGCTTTCACCGTCAAGTATTCTTGAAACGATAAGCTCACCCTTTTCCTTACGGTTATGCTCAAAATAGCTTATAAGAGGCTTTTTGATTTCAAAATGATTGAGCAGCTTAAGGCTGACTCTTGTATCCTCGGCAGCAATAAAATCCACCGCGGCAAGGGTTTCAACCGCCCTTGGCGACATATCACCGAGGTTGCCGATGGGAGTGCCGACTATATATAAAATTCCTGACATAGTTTATCCTTTCCGTTTATCCTTTAACGACCGCCCTGCGTCCGCAGGACGCCCTGACTACTAGCTACTGACTACTATTACTGGTGTCCGTCCATATAATCACCGAACATGCTTCTGAATTCATCGGTAGGGTTACCGTTTTCATCCTTCATTACAAGGTTGTTCATCACGGTTACACCGCTTTTTCCGCCACGCTTACCCTCTACAAGTACAAGCCAGGGCACCTTACCTTCCCTTTCGACAACAAAGCGGATTTTTTTACATTCAAGTCCGAATTTACGAAGGGACACAATTATATCGCAAAGCCTTTCAGGACGGTGACACATACAGAATCTGCCGCCGTATTTGAGAAGCTGTGACGCCGCCCTTGTGGCATCGTCAACGGTACATGTAACCTCATGACGGGCAATTCTTTCCGCCTCGCTGATGCTTTCGATTCCCGTGCCTACGGGCTTATAAGGAGGATTCATTGTAACAAGGTCGAATGTACCCGTAGGAAGAAACTCCTTGATGGAACGAAGGTCACAATTGACGGGATTGATTCTGTCCACTATGTTATTATGCTCAAGGGATTTTTCAAGCTGTGAGATTGCCTTTGGCTGAATATCAACGGCGTAAAGTTGCTTTGTTTCACCCTTGCACCATATAAGAGGAATGATGCCACAGCCCGTACCCATATCGCAGGCAACGTCTTTTCTTCTGATTGAAGCAAAATTTGCAAGCAGAATTGCATCCGTGCCGAAGGTGTGACTCGGGGAAACGACTATTTCCATATTATTGCCTAAAGGCTCAATTTTTTCATCGGGTAAAAGAACGGGCATAAGCTTTTCTCTCCTTAAGTTGTTGAAGTATATAATACCATAAATAAAAATAAAAGTAAACAGTAAACTAATTTTCAGATTATTTTATCGAGATTTGCCGAAATCTGTAACGTGAGTATATTTCACACATTGTTATCAAGTCGAAATGCGGAGAAAAACAGAATTTTTTATAATAAAAACTGTTTAACCCTCTAAATATCAAGGTTTTTTGAAAATATTTTTGATTTTCGACATAAAACTACTTGCTTTTTTCTTTTTATAGTGATAATATCTTGGTGTGAAATATATACACATTGAAAGGAGCAAACAGCAAAAAATGAACAAGCAGAAAAGAATACTTATGACTCAGGACGGAAGTGAATTTGCAACACACTGTGCAACCTTCCTTACTTCAAGCGGATTCAGTGTCAAGTGTGTACCGAAGGACGGCAGTATATTACTTGATGAAATCAGGAAGGAAAATCCTGACGTGGTACTTATGGATGTTTTTATGACAAAGCTTGACGCTTTGGGTGTACTTATAAAAATCAAGGAGCAGAAATTTGAAAAGCGTCCTGCCATTGCGCTTATGTCAACTGTTGACAATCCCAATTTTGAGCAGGAGCTTCTCGGTGAAGGTGCTGATTACTACTTCATCAAGCCTTTTGAACTCAACATACTTGCGAGTATGATTAACAGACTTTGCTCCTGGAATGAGAGCAAGGGTGAAAAACCCGCTGTCGGCAAGGAGGAGCAGCTTGAAAAGGTCATTTCTTCAATTATGAGGCAGATTGGTGTACCTGCACACATCAAGGGCTACGAGTATCTTCGTCAGGCAATTGTACTTACTGTAAAGGAGCCCGAGCTGATGCATGCGGTTACGAAGTCACTCTACCCTACCGTTGCGAAAACTAATTCGACTACCTCATCGAGGGTTGAGAGAGCCATACGTCATGCTATTGAGGTTGCCTGGGACAGAGGTGATGTTGATGTGCTTTCGTCTTATTTCGGGTACACGATACAAAATTCGAGGGGCAAACCGACTAATTCGGAGTTTATTGCGATGATCAGTGATAAATTGAGGCTGGATTTAAAGGCAGGTTAAAGGAATAAAAGGGGTAAAGTTTTGGTCAAGCTTTTACAAAAGCTTGTGGGGGCCAAGGGGCGACGCCCCTTGAATATTCATCAATAAAAACAGGTTACGGTATATTTTTCCGTAACCTTTGCTTTATTTGTAAAGTTAAATGTCGCTCGCCGCGGGGCGTCACCTTTCTTGAAAGAAAGGTGACCCAAAGAACTTTACCAATTTTTCCTTATATAAAGAACACCGTTAAAGCTTTTACACTTTAACGGTGTTCTGTTTTAATCTTATACGCTCCAGACGAGGTTGTTTACTTCCTCTTCCTTTGCCTTGTCAATGAACTCAACATCATTGTAGCACTTCATACCTGTACCTGAGGGAAGAAGCTTACCAATGATTACGTTCTCCTTAAGACCCATAAGAGGATCTACCTTGCCCTTGATAGCAGCATCAGTAAGAACTCTTGTTGTTTCCTGGAAGGATGCAGCTGAAAGGAATGAATCTGTTGCAAGTGAAGCCTTTGTAATACCCATAAGTACGGGAATATAAGTTGCTTCCTGAAGTTCTTCGCCGGTTTCATCGGCTCTTCTTCTTACATCAGCATTAGCTTCCTTAAGCTCCTTCTTATCAACAACGGAGTTGGGAAGAAGATTTGTATCTCCTGCCTCGTCAATCTTAACCTTTCTCATCATCTGACGTGCAATAACCTCGATATGCTTATCGTTGATATCAACACCCTGAGTACGGTAGGTAAGCTGTACCTGGCTGATAAGGTAGTCGTGAACAGCATTTACGCCGAGCACTTCAAGAACATCTCTGGGATCAATTGAACCTTCAGTAATGGTTTCACCCTTCTTAACGAACTGACCCTCTGAAACTCTTGCTCTTGCACCGAAGGTAAGGAAGTATTCCTTTCTTTCTCCGGTTTCCTCGTTTGTAACAACAATGTGAGGATTCTTCTTGATTGTTTCGAAGGAAACAATACCGTCGATTTCTGAAAGCATTGCAAGTGTCTTGGGCTTTCTTGCTTCAAAGAGCTCTTCAACACGGGGAAGACCCTGTGTGATGTCGGCACCCGAAGCAACACCACCGGTGTGGAAAGTTCTCATGGTAAGCTGTGTACCGGGTTCACCGATTGACTGAGCAGCAATAATACCAACTGCTTCACCGACTGTAACTGCCTGGCCTGATGCAAGGTTTGCACCGTAGCACTTGATACAAGCACCGTGGTCGGATTCACAAGTGAGAAGTGAGCGGATCTTGATGCGACGGAAGGCTGCTGCAGTTTCCTTGTCAACACCCTCGTCAAGAGCCTTGTTCATCTTTGCTGTGAGGTAAGCGTCAACCTTTGCAGCATCTGCTTCGGTCATCATCTTGTCCTTGGACATAATGATTTCACCTGTTGCCTCATCAACAAGATTGTCAAGAAGGTAACGACCCTTAAGTCTTTCTGAAAGGCTTTCAAGGATACGGTTACCGTCCATGATATCGTAAACCTCAAGACCGTCGTGACAGCCGCAGTCCTCCTCACGGATGATAACATCCTGTGAAACGTCAACAAGACGACGTGTAAGGTAACCTGAGTCAGCGGTACGAAGAGCGGTATCGGCAAGACCCTTACGGGCACCACGTGATGAAATGAAGTATTCCTGAACGTTAAGACCTTCACGGTAGTTAGCTCTGATGGGAACCTCGATTGTCTTACCTGCGGTATTGGCAATAAGACCACGCATACCTGCAAGCTGACGAAGCTGGCTGTTTGAGCCTCGAGCACCTGAGTCAAGCATCATCCAGATGGGGTTAGTCATATCAAATGAGCCTGTAAGTGCATCTGCAACACGGTTTGTACAAACGTCCCAAGCCTTGATAACCTGCTTTGAACGGTCCTCGTTTGAAAGAAGACCTCTGTTGTACTTACGGTTAATTTCGTCAACAAGGCTTTCTGTTTCTGCAAGAATTTCCTTCTTTGCAGCAGGAATTGTAGCATCACAAACAGCAACGGTAATACCTGATTTTGTTGAGTACTTATAACCCTGATTCTTAACATTGTCAAGCACCTCGGCAGTCTTTGCAGTGCCGTGTACCTGGATACATTTTGAAATAACCTTACCGAGAAGTGACTTGCCTACAAGGCCTTCAACCTCAAGGCGGAATGCATTTTCGGGATCAGTTCTGTCAATGAAGCCGAGATCCTGAGGAACGGGATCATTGAAGATAATCTTACCGAGAGTTGTTTCAATAATCTTTGACTTCTTTTCACCGTCAATTTCCTTTGTCATACGAACCTTGATCTTTGCGTGAAGATCAATTACACCGCTGTCATAAGCGAGTCTTGCTTCGTTAACATCACGGAACACCTTACCCTCACCCTTTGCGCCGGGGATTTCAAGTGTAAGATAGTATGAGCCAAGAACCATGTCCTGTGAAGGAACAGCAACAGGCTTTCCGTCTGAAGGCTTAAGAAGGTTGTTAGCAGCAAGCATAAGGAAACGTGCTTCTGCCTGAGCTTCTGCTGAAAGAGGTACGTGAACAGCCATCTGGTCACCGTCGAAGTCAGCGTTGAAAGCGGTACATACAAGGGGATGAAGCTTGATAGCCTTACCCTCAACAAGTACGGGCTCGAATGCCTGAATACCGAGACGGTGAAGTGTGGGAGCACGGTTGAGCATTACGGGATGGTCCTTGATTACGACCTCAAGAGCGTCCCATACGCATTTTTCCTGTCTGTCAACAGTCTTTCTTGCAGTCTTGATGTGAGGAGCAACGCCTGTTTCAACAAGTCTCTTCATAACGAAGGGCTTGAAGAGCTCAAGTGCCATTTCCTTGGGAAGACCGCACTGATAAATCTTAAGATTGGGACCAACAACGATAACTGAACGTCCTGA
>JAZRFT010000004.1:0-147632 GCA_045643805.1 Acutalibacteraceae bacterium | reverse complement strand
GGCTATTACATATTTAATATCGAACTTAGTGAGGTCAGAGAAGAGCTGCTTGTTTTTGAGCAGGAATCTGCCTTCTTTGTTATCGATGGCCTTAACCTCGATTTCGCAGTAAACCTTTCTTACCTCGTGGATACAGGGGTGTACCTTTCTGTCAGCAGCGATGATGCCGTTGGCATTGAAGTAAATGTTACTGCCGGTGATGGCGCAGGTATTGTAGGGGGGCTTTATCCACAGATCTTTTTCGTTATAGTCTGTGCCGTAAAGCCACATATCCTCGCCGTCCTCGTTCTTTTTATGGATAGCCTGGTCAACGAAGTCCCATATATAACCGCCGCAAAGGTTGTCATACTTTTCGAAGGCATCCATATATTCACGGAAGTTGCCAAGGCTGTTTTCCATAGCGTGAGCATATTCGCAGAAAACAACGGGCTTTGTGTAAAGCTCCTTTGCGATAGGCTTGCTGTCTGCAGCCAGAGCGTTTGCGATATTGTCAAACCAGGTGATGGTGAGAGGCTCTCTTTTACCGAGCTTTTCTACCTGATCCTCTGTGGGATACATACGGCTGATAACATCACTCTTGGTAAAGTCGAAGTCACCCTCGTAGTGGAACTGACGGGTGTTGTCAAGCTTGAGAGCGGCTTCCTTCATACGAAGGAAGTTGCTGCCGTCACCGGCTTCATTACCAAGGCTCCACATAAATACGCAGGCGTGGTTTCTGTCACGCAGCACCATTCTTTCCATACGGTCAACAACAGCTGTTGTCCACATAGGATTATCGCCGGGTACGTTCTTTCTTCTTACACCGTGGGTTTCAAGGTCGCATTCGTCCATAACATAAAAGCCGTATTCGTCGCAAAGCTCATAAAAACGGGGATCATTGGGATAATGGCTTGTACGGATGGAGTTGATGTTGTTGCGCTTCATTATGTTAAGGTCCTGAATGTATCTTTCGTCAGGAACTGCCCAGGCGTGGTCGGGATCATAATCGTGGCGGTTGACACCTCTTATAAGCAAAGGCTTGCCGTTGACAAGGATTTTTTCACCCTTGATTTCAATCTGCTTGAAGCCGATTCTGATTGCCTTGTAGGTTGTGACACCGTCGCAGGTGATTTTAAGTACAAGGGTATAAAGTGCAGGGTTTTCACTTGACCATAAAAGGGGTTTGAGTATTCTTTCACGGAAGCTGATTTCAGCGTCTGTGCCGTCAAGCTTGATTTCGGTTTTGCCGATAACTATAGGCTTTTCGTCGGTGAGAAGTGAAGCTTCAACAGCCGCGGTTTTTTCCTCGCCTGTGTAGTTTTTAAGGTAAATGTCAAGGTCAAGGTCAGCATCGGTATAGTTATTGAAAAGGGGAGTTCTTGCGAAGAAGTCACGGATGCAAACCTTGGGCTCACTGTAAAGGTAAACCTCACGGTAGATACCTGAAAGGAACCACATATCCTGGTCTTCAAGGTAGGTGCCGTCGGTGTAACGGTAAACCTCAGCGGCAATGGTGTTTACGCCGGGCTTTACAAAGGCTGTAACATCAAACTCGTGGGGTGTGTTTGAGCCCTGTGAGTAGCCGACATATTCGCCGTTAAGGTAAACGCTGATACCTGCCTTTACTGCACCGAAATGGAGAAAAATTTCTCTTCCGTCCCAATTTTCGGGGAGAACAAAGGTAGTTCTGTGCATAGCAACCTCCTGGCCCTTGATGTCAATGGAGGGGATTTTCTTTTTGTCAACGCAGATACAGTTGGGGAAGGAGTTTGCATAATACCAGGGCTTTGAATAGTCCTTCTGGAACTGCCAAACGCCGGGAACGGTGATGTCCTCCCAGTTGCTGTCGTCGAAATCGGCGCTTCTGTATTTTGCAGGTAATTCACCTACACCCTTGTACCAGAAAAACTTCCATTTTCCGTTGAGTGAAAGCTTGTAGGGTGAGGGAGTACGCTTTGCGGCAAGGTCAGCCTTATCATAGCACAGAGCAAGAACGTGACCGTCTTCTTTGTTTTCTTTAACAATCTCAGGATTTTCCCAGATGTACTTCATATTTTTCCCTTCTTTCAAAGTATTTATATACCATTTAATTGTACTAAATAATATTATCCTTGTCAAGCATAAAGCAAGGGTGAATATTTTGTTTACTGTGTACAAAAATTAAGCTTGTCCTATATGCAATTTCAACTTGCCAAACGGAAAAAATAGTGATAGAATAATAAAGTTAAATCTATGAAAATCAGGTGAAATAATGGACGTAAGAAACGAAGTCAGAAATGTTGCAATTATCGCCCACGTTGACCACGGTAAGACCACTATGGTTGACGAAATGCTCAAGCAGGCAGGTACCTTCCGTGCAAATGAGCAGGTGGCAGACCGTGTTATGGACTCAAACGACCTTGAAAAGGAAAGAGGAATCACAATCCTTTCCAAAAACACGGCAATCCACTATAACAATACAAAAATAAATATCGTTGACACCCCGGGTCACGCTGACTTCGGCGGTGAGGTTGAGCGTATCCTTATGATGGTTGACGGCGTGCTTCTGCTTGTTGACGCATTTGAGGGCTGTATGCCCCAGACACGCTTCGTGCTTAAAAAGGCTCTCGGCCTCGGTAAAAAGGTGCTTGTTGTTGTAAATAAGATTGACCGTCCCGGTGCAAGACCTGCCGAGGTTATTGATGAGGTGCTTGACCTTTTCATTGAGCTTGGTGCAGATGACGACCAGCTTGAATTCCCCGTTGTGTACGCTTCAGCAAGGGATGGCTACGCTTCTCTTGACGACAGTGTGCGTGAGGGTGATATGCGTCCTCTTCTTGATGCTATCCTTGAAAATATTGACCCTCCTAAGGGTGAGCTTGACGGACCTACACAGATTCTTTTCTCCTCACTTGATTATGATGACTATATCGGAAGAATCGGTATCGGCAGGGTTGAAAGAGGCTCTGTGAAGCAGGGACAGGCGGTTGTACTCTGCAACAATGAGGGAGAAAGAAAGAATGTAAGAATTTCCCGTCTTTATCAGTTTGAAGGACTTAAGAGAGTTGAGGTTGAAAGCGCAAAGCTCGGTGACCTTGTGTGTGTTTCAGGTATAGCAGAGCTTAATATCGGTGAAACTGCTTGTGATCCTGATTGTGTTGAGCCTCTTCCCTTTGTAAAGATTGATGAGCCTACAATTTCAATGAATTTTATTGTAAATAACAGTCCCTTTGCAGGTAAGGAGGGCAAGTTTGTCACTTCCCGTAACATCCGTGACCGCCTTTTCAAGGAGGTTGAAACCAATGTGAGTATGAGAGTTGAAGAAACAGAAACCACCGATGCCTTCAAGGTAAGCGGCAGAGGCGAGCTCCACCTTTCAATTCTTATTGAAACAATGCGCCGTCAGGGCTATGAATTCTCTGTTTCACGTCCCAAGGTTATCCTTAAAAAGGATGAAAACGGACAGACTCTTGAGCCTATTGAGCTTCTTATTGTTGAGGTGCCTGATCAGTATGCAGGTGCGGTTATTGAAAAAATATGCTCACGTAAGGGTGAGCTTGAAAATATGGGTACCCGCGACGGCGGCTCAACTCACCTTGAGTTCAGAATTCCCGCAAGAGGTCTTATCGGCTACCGCAGTGAGTTTATGACCGATACCAACGGTAACGGTATTATGAATCAGCTTTTTGCAGGCTATGAGCCTTATAAGGGTGATATCGTAACAAGAGAGCGTGGTTCTATTGTTGTTCACGAAACAGGTGAAAGCTCCGCTTACGGCCTTTGCAACACCCAGGACAGAGGCAGGCTCTTCATCGGTCCAGGTGTACCTGTTTATGAGGGTATGATTGTCGGTGAATGCGCAAAGAGTGAGGATGTTGTCTGCAACGTTTGTAAGCAGAAGCACCTGACAAATACCCGTGCCTCAGGCTCTGACGATGCACTTCGTCTTGTTCCGCCCACAAATCTTTCTCTTGAGCAGTGCATGGAATTCATCAAGGACGATGAGCTTCTTGAGGTAACACCTGTTTCGCTCCGTCTTCGTAAGGCAATTCTTTCAAAGGAATTGAGAATGAAGAAGCAGTTTAAGAAGGGTTAAAATGTAAAGTTCTTTTGATTACTTTTCTTTCAAGAAAAGTAATGCCACGCGGCGAGCAAAAAAAGAAAAAGCAAAGCCAACACGGAAAATTCTGTGTTGGCTTATTTGTTTGATTTTTTATTGTTTTACTGTTCTTTGCTCCAGCTTACCTGTATCAATGCCCTCAATCTTATCAGTTTTAGGAATAAGGGCGTAAACCGTTGCTGCAAAAACTGCAAGTGAGGCTGCAATTTTAATATACTTCTTTGCCTTTTCAATATCCTTTTTCATTTCATTTTCTCCTTAATCGTCAAGTGTTACCGTGTATCCGCATTCCTTGAAATATCTCATCAGGAAGCTTTTGTTTCTTCCCTTTGCAAGCCAGAGAGTTGAAACCTTGCCTGTTTTGAGTATTTCGTCAAGCAGCTCCTTGTTACCGTTAACCCAGGATTTGTATTCTATATCAGGCATAAAAATTACGTTTCCGCCTTTACTATTCACAAAATCAGCTCCTTAAATTTCTTTAAAGATTATTGACACTTAACATTATATTATATACAGGCAGAAAATATCAATAGTAAAAATAAAAAACTGTGATGTTTTCTTTTGTGCTTTTGAACAAAAGAAATATACTGCAGGCTACATAATTCACAAAAAAAGTCGGCTTGGACGAAAAATGTTGAAACAAAGCAAATCTGGTGATATCATATCCTTATAAAGATAAAAGGAGAGAAACATTATGGTATTTTCACCGCTTTTTGCAAAAATCGTAGGCTTTATCCTTGCTCTGCTTACACCGGTTCTGAGCTTCCTTTTCGCGGACATAAAGGGTCCCTTTGAAACTGAAACCGAAGCTGCACTTGAAAAGGTGGGCGGATATATGAAGGGCGTCTGCCATGCAGAGCCTCAGTATGACCTTCTTAACGAAGGCAATATTGAATGGTTCCGTGACGATATTCCCTTCCCTTATGATGCGGACGGCAACCTTTCGGAAAGCTACCTTGGCTGGAAGGAATACGTTAAGGGCTATGCTGAAAACGGTATAAGAATTTTCGGTATCACTCCTTACCCCGAGGATTATATCGAATACGGACTTGACCCGAGAGATCCCGAGGCCCGTGAAGGAATTCAGGACATTGCACGGTTTTACATGGAGGACCTCAAGGGCATAGTAGGTGCCTTCCAGATTACCAATGTAATGGGTATTGACCGCTTTACACATCCTCTTACAATGGAAGAGGCATATGAATTCATCGGTATGCAGCTTGAGGCAATGTATCCCATAAGGGGCGATGTACTTATCGGCTACAACCTTGCGGCCCTTTCAATTGCCTCAATGCCCTTTAAAATGAAGCCTTATCATCAGTACTGTGACTATGTAGGCGTTGACCTTTATCTTGGCTGCTTTGAAAACCTGCTTAAAAGTGCAGATCAGTATATCCTTGTGCTTAACTTCGTACGAAGAGTAACAGGCAAGCCCATTATCCTTTGCGAATTCGGTTATATCGGCCTCGGTGAGCCTAAGAGCAAGGAAGAAAAGCAAGCAATCCTTGAAAGCTACGGCTATTCAAGTGAGGAAGAAGCAAGAGCAGATATCGATAATTTCATCAAGGCGCTTCCCGAGGAGCTTGCCAATGAATTTGACAAGTATGCCGATGAAACACCTGAATACAGAGCCAATCTTATGTTTGAGGGCGAATTCTCAAATCACCTTTACACCGAGCTTCACGAGGGCTTCGGACTTTACGGTTTCCCTCACACACCCGAGGGTCAGGCTGAATTCTTCTCATATATAATCCCTAAAATCAGAAAGAAAAACTATGTTATAGGCTCCTTTGTTTATATGTGGAACGATACAGGTGACTGCTATGTATGCGGTCAGAGTGAATGCCCCGTTGAAACAAAGTGGGGACTTGTTGACAGTGAGGGTAATCCCAAGCCTGCCTATTATGCAGTTCAGGAAGCCTTTGCGGATTAAGTCATTGATTGGTAAAAAATGTTGTATTAAGATGCAGAAGTCGTTTTATCACCCTGAAGGTGTATGTATATACTCCGATAGGGTGAAAAACGACTAAAAAAGCAAAACATATTTAAAAGCAGAAAATAAAAGAAAGCAGATATTTTAAGTTAAACCTTAAAAATATCTGCTTTTTGTTTTGCTTTTTGATCTGCGCTTAATACAGCATTTTTTTTGGCAAAAAAATATCCAAGTGTTTGTAACACTTGGAATTGTGTCGGCATCGCCTTATCTTCCCGGGCCGCTTCCAGCCAAGTATTGTCAGCACTGATGAGCTTAACTTCTGTGTTCGGGATGGGAACAGGTGGACCCTCATCGCTAAAAACACCGACTCGTGCGTGGTTTATCTCCACTCAACGAAGGCTATTATATAACAATGAAATCGATTTGTCAATACTTTTTTCAAAGTTTTTTGGATTTTTTTCAAAAAAGTTTTTTCATAAAAAAAGAGGGGGTTATTGCCCCTCTTTTAATGCTCTGATTTTTCTTTTATAAAGTACAACACAAACGAAGATGTCTGCTATTACAAAGAGATAAAAAATAACGGGTGACTTTTCAAAAAGGAAAACCTCTAAATTTTTTGCCTTTATTTTTTCCTCGTAGGTGATAGCGTGGAAGGTGCCTTGCTCGTCGTTATAGGCGAAATCACATATGGATTTGTTAAGCCATCTGAAGGTTACCCAATCTCTTCCGCATAGACCCATTACAGTTTCACCGATTTCTTCGTTTGCTTCTGTTGAGGGGCAGGACTGAACGGGGGAGGAGGGTGCTTCATTCCAACCGGGGGTTAAAATTGTGGTGGGCGGATAAGTGGTTGCTTCAACGCCGTCAATAAGATAAGCGTTTGCGGGTTTTTCCGCAGGTGTTTCCATAAAGGCTATAAAGTCAGCAGAATTATCAAAAGTAATGTTTTCGGGTGTGGGTGCCCATACCTGCTGAAGGAATACAAGACAGCCGGCAACAAGCACAACGGAAAGGCCGCAGCCGATTATATATTTTATGGCAAAAAGTCGTTTTTTGTCAGTTTTTAGTATTCCCTTTTTGTTGAGAATAAGAGTGAGGATAAGTCTTGCCGCCACAAGGAAAATAAGCACAGCGGCAACAGTTGCCCACAAAGGAAGGATGTCAATTCCGATAAGGGGTACGGTCAGGATACAAAGAACAAGAAAAATGTTGTTGTATGTAAAGAAATTGGCTTTGTAAATATAGTTCTTTTCTTTTTTCTCGGTTCCTTCACGGGGATAAAGCTCCTTTGCAAAATAAAACCTTGCACCTATTGTAAAGCCCAGGGAAATTGCAATTGTCCACAGTGAGCCTATAAGGGTAATGAAGCCCGGCATAAACAAAGCATTTACATAGGTGCCGAAGGAGGCTCCCGTTGCTGTTGAAAAGCCGACACTTGCAAGAACTATGCAGGAAATCAGCGTGCCTGCAAGACTCAGAAGGCGGAAATATTTATATCTGTGAGCAATGTCACTGTTTGCATTTTCTTTTATTTTATTGACGGCTTCAGAGGCAAAATGCTCAACTCTGTCAAGTACGCCTTCGCCTTTTGAGGGAATATAATGGTGCTCCACCGTTGGCTGAGGTGTGGCCTTTTGACCCTTTAAAAGCTCGTCAACGGTAACACCGAGGGTTTGTGCCAGGAGGGGAAGGAGTGAAATATCAGGTGAAGTTTCATCACATTCCCAATGACTTACAGTTTTGTCCGAAACATTTAAAAGCTCTGCAAGCTGCTTTTGTGTCAGTCGTTTTTCTTTTCTTAAAAAGGCAATGAAGGTGCCGAGAGATTTGTTTTCCATGTTTTGTACCTTCCTTTCATTTTCTGTGCCCTTATTGTAACAAGTTATGGTGTTTCAAGTCCACCCGACAGATGTAGAAACCACTCTCAATTTACGAGAGTGGTTAAAATTGCGTCGCAGACCCACAATATTTGCACCGCAAATATATCATACGCTGTAAGGCGTATTTCATATTGCACCGGCAATATTTCACCTGACCGAAGGTCAGATTTCATTGAATTACAGCTCAAGCTGTAATTCTACCGGGCAGTGGTCAGAGCCGAAAATTTCAGGATGGATTTTTGAATCAATAATCGTATTCTTGATGTCACTTGACACAACAAAGTAGTCAATACGCCAGCCGGCGTTCTTTTCTCTTGCCTTGAAGCGGTAGCTCCACCAGGAATAGGCACCCTCAACATCGGGATAAAGGTAGCGGAAGGAGTCTGTGAAGCCTGCTTCAAGCAAATGTGAAAACTTTTCACGTTCCTCATCGGAGAAGCCTGCATTGCCTCGGTTTGATTTGGGGTTCTTAAGGTCAATCTCATTGTGGGCAACATTAAGGTCACCGCAGACAATAACGGGCTTTGTCTTGTTGAGGGAAACAAGGTATTCTCTGAAGCAGTCCTCCCAGTCCATACGGTAGTCGAGTCTTTTCAGTCCGTCCTGTGCGTTGGGAGTGTAGCAGGTTACAAAATAAAACTTTTCAAATTCAAGGGTAATAAGTCTGCCTTCGGTGTCATGACGGGGGATGTCCATTCCGTAAAAAACGCTTATGGGTTCCTCCTTTGTGAAAATAGCCGTACCTGAGTAGCCTTTTTTTTCGGCATAGTTCCAGTACTGATAATATCCGGGTAGGTCGAGTTCAAGCTGACCTTGTTGCATTTTTGTTTCCTGCAGGCAGAAGATGTCCGCATCAAGGGTATTGAAGGAGTCAAGGAAGCCCTTGGTTACGCAGGCTCTTATTCCGTTGACGTTCCACGAAATCATTTTTATCATACAAAAAACCTCTTTCTGTCTTTAAAACGAGCGTAATTTTTAATTAGAATAACATATTTTGTAAACTTTTTCAACATTATATCTCCGTAATGTTGACAGTTGACGCCTTTTACCTTATAATGGTTCTACCTATCAGTCTTTTGATACATTTAAGGTATTATTATATTATATATAATATAATAATTTTAATGAGTTAAACATCACGATTGAATATAAAACTTTTGAAATGAGGTATCAACTATGAAGAAGAGGATTATTGCATTGGTAATGTGTGCATTGGTGGCGGTATCTGCCGTGCCGGTCACACCTGTTGCCGATTTGGTCGGAATCGAGGCAACAGCGGTCAATATTGAAACTCTGGAGCAGGTTTACAATTCTGCGCCGAAGGAGGAAAGCTGGGGAGATTATATCAACATCTCTTCAATGAAGGGTCATTATAACTATGCCGCAGCTATACTCAAAAATCCTTCAACCTATTCTCAGGAGGAAATTGATGAGTGTGCCGCTGACCTTCAGGCTGCTATTGATGGCCTTCAGCCCTATGCAACGGGCATCAGCCTTAATAAGAGAAGCCTTGAATTAGAGGTCGGCAAGAAAGAGACACTTGTTGCTACTCTTTCACCTGAAAAGGCAGGCGGAACAGTTATCTGGTCCTCATCTGATACCGAACACGTTACAGTAAGTGCAGACGGTACCGTTTCCGTTCTCGGCTACACATCAGCTGCTGTTGAAATCAGCGCAAGTGTAAACGGCAAGGACGGAGCTTCTTATTCAGCAAGCTGCTTTGTTCAGACTCAGAATCCCGTTTCAGGCGTAAGCCTTTCCTCTAAAAATCTTGTTCTTTATACAGGTGCAACAGGAAAGCTCACAGCAAAGCTTACGGGTCTTGATACAACAGAAAAGCCCACAGGTTCAGTATTCTATACCTGGGACAGCAGTATGACATCAGTTGCTACTGTAGACGACCAGGGTAACATCGTTGCCAAGGGTGAGGGTACATGTACAATTACTCTTACCGTAAGTGACGCTGCAGGCAGAAGATTCACAGATACCTGCCTTGTTACCGTAAACAAGCTTACTCCCGTTGAATCACTCCGTCTTTCAGGCTCAAACAAAATCACAATGACAAGCGGTACCGATGAAAAGGTTCAGATTTTTGTCTTCCCTGAAAACGCAAGTGTCAAGGCGCTTAAATGGGCAACCTCCGCAAGAGATATTGTTTCCGTCAGCGATATTGTTGTTTCCGACAGCGGTGTTGCTTCAGCAAAGCTTAATGCAGGTAAGGCAGGTACAGCAACTGTTACCTATTCAACAACTGACGGCTCCGAAATCAGCGGAACAATCGAGGTTGAGGTCAGACCCCTTATTTCATCACTTAAGCTTTCGGCTACAAGCAAGTCAATTACCGTTGACTCCCAGGGTGAAAAAATCGGTGTAGTGATTGAGCCTTCAAACGCAGGTAATCAGAAGCTTGAATGGTTCTCAACAGATGATTCTGTTTGTGCTGTTGACTATAACGGTGTCCTTTATCCCAAATCAACGGGTGAATGCAATATCAAGGTTTCAACAACTGACGGCAGCGGTATTGTCGCAACCTGCAGAGTTGTTGTTTCAGCAAAGGCAAAAGAGGTTAAGCTTGACCGTAAAACAGCTCAGCTTGAAAACGGTTCAACAACTACTCTTTATGCAACCGTAATTACAAACGATAATGAAACCCACGACGCTGTTGTGTGGTCATCCTCAAATACCGATGTTGCAACCGTTGATCAGAACGGTGTTGTAACAGCAAAACATCCCGGCCAGACAGCAATCAAGGCTACGGCTGTGGACGGCACAAACCTTTACGATATCTGTACCGTTACAGTTACACAGAAGATTACGGGAATTACTCTTCCTGAATCAGTAAAGATTGCAATAGGCTCAACAAAGGTGATTACTCCCGTAATTACTCCCTCCTATGCAACAGAAACAAAGCTTGTATGGTCAAGCAACAACAAGGCGGTAGCAACAGTAAGCGATGAAGGTGTTATTACTGCAATAAATGTAGGTAAGGCAACAATTACCTGTAAGAACGGACAGGGCAATGCCGTTGCAACCTGTGAGGTTGAGGTTATAGTTCCTGCAACAGGAATTACTGTTTCCTCCACTTCAGAGGAGCTTTGGACAGGTGATGTTATACTCCTCAGCGCAACAGTTACTCCTCAGAACGCAACAGACAAAACAGTCATATGGTCAACAAGCAATGAAAAGGTAGCCACAGTAACACAGGACGGTCTTGTTACCGCAGTTGCAGGCGGCAGCTGTCTTATCACTGCAAAAAACAGCGCAGGCAATACAGCATCATGCCGTATTGATGTTCTCGAAAGCTGTACAGGTGTAGAGCTTTCAGCAAAAATTTTGAGTATGTATATCGGTCAGACAGATCGTCTTACAGCAACAGTTCTTCCTGCTACAGCAACAAACAAGCAGATAATCTGGACCTCATCCGATCCTTCAGTTGCAACCGTAGGTAGCTCTACCGGTGAAATCAAGGCTGTTAAAACCGGCTCAACAGTAATTACCGCAACAACAGTTGACGGCGGCTTTACTGCAAACTGCACACTTACCGTTCACGGAAAGGTAAATGTAACCGGTGTTGCATTTGAAAAAAGCAGTGTGACTGTAGATGTAGGTGTAATCGATCAGCTTGTTGCAATGATTTCTCCCTCAAATGCAAGTGAAACAGGACTTATCTGGTCCTGCAGTAACACAAGCGTTGTAGCAATCAATCAGAAGGGTCAGTTCAAGGGAGTTAAGGCAGGTACAGCAATTATTACCGTAAAAACTGTTGACGGCAACTATACCGCACAGTGTAAGGTTACCGTTGTTCAGCCCGTTACCGGTATCAGAATCACCACAACTGACGTTAAGCTTGCAGCAGGCAAGTCTAAGGCTCTTGCATGGAATATCTTCCCTGATAACGCAACAAACCAGAGTGTAGAATGGACATCTTCAGATACAAGCGTTGCAACCGTTGACCAGAGCGGTGTTGTAACAGCTAAAAAATCAGGTCTTACCGTAATTACAGCAACAACAGTTGACGGAGGTTATACCTCAACCTGTAACTTTACAGTATATGTTCCCGTTTCGGGCGTTGCGGTTAATGCAACCTCCATCAAGGTTCCCAAGGGACAGACAAGACTTCTTTCAGCAACAATCAAGCCCTCAAACGCTACAAACAAGGCTGTTTCCTGGACCTCAAGCAATACATCAATTGTAAAGGTTAATGAGGCAGGTCAGGTAACGGGTGTTGCAAAGGGCTCCGCAACAGTTACCTGTAAAACAGCTGACGGTGCATACAAGGCAAGCTGTACCGTAACCGTTGTTCAGCTTGTTGAAAAAATCACTATCGACGCAACATCAGTAAGCCTTCAGGCTGGTAAGTCAAAGACTCTTACCGCAAAGGTTTCACCCTCAACAGCAACCTATACAACAGTAAGCTGGTCAAGCTCCAATACAAAGGTTGCAACAGTAACTGCAAAGGGTGTTGTTAAAGCGGTTGCAGGCGGCTCCGCTGTTATTACTGCAAAGTCACTTGACGGTAATGCAACAGCAACCTGTAAAATCAACGTTACACAGCCTGCAACGGGCGTTAAGGTAACAAGCCCCTCAACCTTTGTAAGAATCGGCAAAATTGTGGCCCTCAAGGCTACGGTTACACCTTCAACCGCAACTAATCAGAAGGTTACATGGTCCTCCGATAACACAAAGAGGGCAACCGTAACTGCAGACGGTGTTGTAAAGGGTATTTCGCAGGGTTATGCAACCATTACTGCAAAAACAGTAAGCGGTGGCTATACTGCATCTTATAAAATCCTTGTTGTAAAGAGTGTAACGGGCATCAAGCTCGACAAAATCTCGATTACAATGAATGTAGGCAAGTCCACAACAATCACGCCTACAATTTTACCTGCTGATGCAACGGTGAAAACAGTTAAGTGGTCAAGTGATAATAACGACGTTGCAACCGTTGACTCAACCGGTAAGGTTACCGCAAAGGCTCAGGGTCACGCAACAATCACCGCAAAAACAAGTGACGGCTCATTTACCGCAAAGTCTAGCGTTCTTGTTATCAAGCCCGTTACAAGCGTAACTCTCAACAAGACATCGGCTTACCTCAATCTTGGCGCGTCAATGACACTTGTGCCTAAAATTGCCCCCGCTGATGCTACAATTCAGTCAGTAACCTGGACCTCAAGCAATCCTTCAATTGCAACGGTCAGCTCAACGGGTCTTGTAAAGGGTCTTAAAAAGGGTACTGTAACAATTACCTGTAAAACAAATAACGCAGGCAAGGTTGCAACCTGTAAAATCTCTGTTGTAAAGAGAGTAACAGGCGTTTCACTCAACAAGTCTGATGAAATCCTTTACCTCGGTGATACCCTTTCACTTGTAAGCACTGTTTACCCCGTAGATGCTTCAGTAAAGACAGTTACCTATCATTCATCAAACAAGAATATTGCAACTGTCAACGCAAACGGTCTTGTAACTCCTCTTAACCTCGGTACGGTTAATATTACAGCAGTTACAAGTGACGGCTCCTATAAGGCAACCTGTAAGGTTACTATCAAAAAGGCTCCCGAATCAATCAAGCTCGGTGCTGCCTCAGCAACCTTTAACGTAGGTCAGGTTAAAACTCTTAAGTATGTGGTTTATCCCACCGATGCAACAAACAGAACCGCAACCTTTACCTCAAGCAATACAGCTGTTGCTACAGTTGACAGCTCAGGTAAAATTACGGCAATTTCAAGAGGTACTGCAAACATTACAGCCACAACCGAAAACGGCATTAAGGCTGTTTGCAAGGTTACTGTAAATCAGCCTGTAACGGGAATTGAAATTGACCCGACAGCAGAGGTTTACACCGGTGAAAAGGTTACACCTTATGTAAGCATTCTTCCTAAGAATGCAAACAATCAGGGTATCACCTGGAAAACCTCGGATTCTTCAATCGCAAAGGTATCATCAAGCGGTGAAATTACAGGTATCAAGGCCGGTACTGTAATAATTACCGCAGTAAGCAAGGAAAACACAAACTTCACCGCAAGCTGTGAGGTTACCGTTAAGCAGCACGTAACATCAGTAAGCCTCAACGAAAAGGAAATATTTGTAAATAAGGGTGCAGAAGCAGACCTTGAATACACTGTTTTCCCTGCTGATGCAACAGATAAGGGAGTAACCTTTGAAAGCTCCGATACATCAGTTGTTACCGTTACAAATGACGGTCATATCACCGCAAGACTCGGTGGTAAGGCTGTTATTACCGTAATTTCAAAGGATGGCGGACTCAAGGGCACCTGCCAGGTAAATGTTGTTGAGCCTGCATCCGGTGTAAGCCTTAACTATAATGAAAAGACAATCTTTGTAACAGATACCCTTCAGCTTGTTGCAACTGTATCACCCTCTGATGCATATAACAAGCTTGTAAGATGGTCATCTGATAATGCCGCAATTGCTTCTGTTGACTCTGAGGGCGTTGTAACAGCGCTTAAGTCAGGTACGGCAACAATCACCGCAACAACCGTTGACGGTGGCTACACAGCTTCCTGCACACTCACACTTCTTCAGAGAGCAACTGCAATTGTTACCGATAAGCCCGAGGTTAAAATCAACCGCGGTACAACCTGTCAGCTTAATGCCCAGGTGCTTCCCGAGGATTGCTATAACAGGGCCTTCAAGTGGACAAGTGCCGACGAAAGCATTGCAACAGTAACCGAGGACGGTTTTGTTGAGGGTGTTGCTCCCGGTGTGGTAACACTTACCTGCACAAGCCTTGAAAGCGGAATTTTTGTAACTGTACAGCTTACAGTTCACGAGCCCGTTACAGACTTTAACCTTGTTGAAGCTGAAGAAGAGCTTTACACTCCGCTTACAAAGAAGCTTGGCACAGAGTTCCTTCCTCTTAATGCAAGTGACAAATCAGTAACCTGGACATCCTCCGATGAAAGCGTTGCTACCGTAAGTCAGGACGGTACAGTTACCGCTGTTGGCAAGGGTACGGTTACAATCACAGCAACAAGTAACGATTCAGGTATAAGTGACAGCTGTTCCTTCACCGTATATACCGGTGTTGAAGCAATTGAAACTGAAAAGGAAATCTATTCACTTCACGAAAACACAAGCCTTAAAATTGATTATGTCTTCAATCCCGAGGTTGTAGATGACCCGAGAGTTAAGTTTGAAAGCAGTGACGGGGCTGTGTTCACCGTAGCCGAGGACGGCACCGTAACAGGTGTGGAGCTTGGTCAGGCAGAGCTTACCATCACTTCACTTCAGAATGAAGAGGTAAGCAAGACCGTAACAATCAATGTTACAAGAGCTGTAACTGAAATCACTCTTGACATTGACGAAAAGCTGCTTTATACAGGTGATGTGCTTACACTTACAGAAACTGTGCTTCCTGTTGATGCTTCGGATAAATCCGTAATCTGGGAAAGCTCTGACGAGGATGTTGCAACCGTTGACGAAAACGGCGTTGTTACTGCAGTTGCAAGAGGTTTTGCCGTGATTACCGCAACAACCGTTGACGGCGGCTTTACCGCCGAATGTGATATTGAGGTTGTTCAGCTTCCCGAGGAGGTTGTTTCAGGCAAGGATGAATATGTTGTATTTATGGGTCAGCCCCTTACCCTTGATTTTGAGGTGCTTCCCGAAAATACCAATGACAAAACTCTTGTATGGTCAAGCTCCGATGAGGAGGTTGCAACCGTTGACAGCGAAGGTACAGTAACTCCCGTAAGTCTCGGCAGCTGTGAAATCACAGCAAAATCCATAGAGGATGGCGTTGAAAGAACAGTTGAAATTACTGTTATTCAGCTTGCAGAGGAAATTCAGTTCTTCTGCCGAGTTGAAGAGCTTGAGGTAGGCGGCCGTGTAAGAGTGTTTGCAACCGTATTCCCCGAAAACACAACCAACAAGAGCATTGAATGGTCATCCTCGGATGAAAGCATTGCAACTGTTGATAAGTACGGTGTAATCACCGCTGTTTCAAGCGGTACAGTAAAAATCATTGCTACAAGCCTCGACGAGGGCGGCGTAAGCGGTGTAATAAATGTTACAGTAAAATAATATAAGACAGTCAGCCGCACAAGTGAACAACACTTGGCGGCTGATATTGAAAGGAAGATGATTTGCCTTGAGCAAAAAGTTTCTTATTGTAGGTGCAGGCAGAAGCGGAATCTGTTCCGCACAGCTTCTTGAAAAGCTTGGCGAGAAGAATTATATGATTTTTGACGGCAATACAGAGCTGGATAAGGCTGCTGTGCTTGAAAAAATCGGTACAGAAAATGATATTGAGTTTATTCTCGGTAAGGCTGATGAAGCCTCACTTAAGGGCGTTGACGTTTGTGTGGCTTCACCCGGTGTTTCTCTTGAAACTGAAATTATGCAAACAGTTATAGCCTGCGGTATTCCCGTGTGGAGTGAAATTGAACTTGCTTACCTTTATGATAAGGGTGAGGTAATCGGTATTACCGGTACAAACGGAAAAACAACCACAACCTCCCTGGTTTATGAAATTGTAAGTGCTTATAATAAAAACACCCTGCTTGTGGGCAACATTGAAATTCCTTATACCGGCAGAGTTCACGAAAGCGTAGAGGGCGGTGCAACCGTTGCGGAGATAAGCTCCTTCCAGCTTGAAACAATGCTTACCTTCAAGCCGAAGGTAAGTGCTATCCTAAATATCACTCCTGACCATCTTGACAGGCATAAGACTATGGAAAACTACGCTGATGTAAAAAAGAGCATTGCAAAAAATCAAGACGAAAAGGATTTCTGTATCCTTAACTATGACGACGCGGTGCTTCGTGCTTTTGGTGAGGAGTGTAAATGTAAGGTAGTATATTTCTCCTCAAGGGAAAAGCTCTCCGACGGACTTTACTACGCTGACGGCAAAATTTACATTGCCCGAGGCGGCGAAAGTGAGCTTTTTGTTGACACCTGGGATGTTAACCTTGTGGGTGTACATAACTTTGAAAACATTATGGCGGCTGTGGGTATTACAATGAGCTTCGGCGTGCCACTTGATATTATCCGTGAGGTTGTTAAAAAGTTTGTAGCCGTTGAACACCGCATTGAATATGTTGCAACTGTTGGCGGAGTTAAATATTACAACGATTCCAAGGGCACAAACACCGATGCAGCAATAAAGGCTATTGATGCTATGCCGTCGACGACGGTGCTTATAGCAGGCGGATATGACAAAAACAGCGAGTATGACGAGTGGGTCAGCCGTTTCCCCGATAAGGTGCGTAAGCTTGTGCTTATCGGTCAGACAAAGGAAAAAATTGCCGCCGCTTGCGATAAAATCGGATTTAAGGATTACATCTTTGCCGAAAGCCTTGAGGAAGCTGTAAAGCTTTGCAAGGAAGCAGCAAAGGAAGGAGACTGCTGTCTGCTTTCTCCCGCCTGCGCAAGCTGGGGTATGTTTAAAAATTATCAGCAGCGCGGTGATATGTTCAAGGCATTTGTCCGCGGTGAATGATAAAAGAATAAAAATACGGTGAAGCCTGAAGTGGTGCTTCACCGTTATTTTTTTAGACTTTTTGTCAAATGCAACCTGCGGTTGCTAAAGTTTAAGGTATAATTGATAGACAAAAAGGGTGTGCCATGCTAAAATTAAGCCATGAAAGGAGCTGATTTTCAATGCTGAACATCGGTAAAAGAATATATGATTTAAGGAGCAAAAATGGTATGTCTCAGGGCGACCTTGCTGATAAGCTTGATGTGTCCCGTCAGACAGTTTCAAAATGGGAAAATGGAATGTGTATGCCCGAGACCGAAAAGCTCATTCAGTTAAGCAATATATTTTCTGTTTCAACAGACTTTATTTTAAAGGGAGAGGAAAAGTCCTCAGAGCCCGTATATGTATATGTAAAAAGTGAGGAGAGCAACACATCTGCTTACAACGAGCAGATAGTCCGTAAATATATCGGTATTGTTATTGCGGTTGTTTTTACACTTGTTGCGGCTGTACTGCTTCTTATGGGCGGTTCCTTCACCGCTGTTCTGCCGGGTGCTGTGGTGCTTTTGGGTATACTCTTTGCAAAAAATGCGAAGCATCCCTGGCTTATAACCTTCTGGGCGTTTTACATTTGTGTGCTTGTGATTGCGCCCTTTGTTTCAAGAATAAGTCTGCTGATGATTTTTGACCCCATAATTTATACAAAAGGCTACGAATTACATTTTGCCTGGGGCTGGGGTCTGTGGCTTGTGCTTGCGTCACTTGTACTTGCCACGGTAAAGGCAAAAAAATCAAGTAACAGAAAATAAAATCAAAGCGTTGCAGTAAATTTAACTGCAACGCTTCTTTCATTTAAAGTTATTTCTTGTTTTTCTCTTTTTCTTTGGCTCTTTTATCATTTATAATCTGCATATGCTCGGCGGTGATAAGCTCAACGCCGTTTTCCTTTGCCCAGTCAACACAGCCCTTTAAAACAAGGGGCAGGAAAACACGGGGTACGGCAAGCACAGTTTCGAGTGCGTCATCGGTGAACTTAATTTTGTCGTCGGCTCTGTCTGCGGCATAGCGTACAGATTCAATGGAAGCTTTACGCATCTGTAAAAGCTCTGCCTTCATTCTTGTTTTTCTGTGGAACCAGAAGTTTTTACTGTCGCGGTAGCCATAGTCAACGGGAAGGGGAGGGAAGTCCTTTGCTTTAACGCCGTTTATGATTGCGTCGCTGTACTTTTTCTTCATAAGAATCTTATCCACGCGGAGAATGAAGTGTGCACCGAACTTGCTTGTGATGCCGTTGAAATCGTGGTAGGGGCCTTCATAACCGTTAAGCTCACCTGCCTGGTCCTTGTCGGCTCCGTCAAGCTCACGCATCCAGGTGCACTCAATAGCCTCAATAGCATCGGTAAGCACCATAGGTCTTTTTTCGCCGGTTTCCTCTTCGATCATACTTTTTTCAAGCTTGAACTTGCATTTGGGCATTTTTTCCTGGGGTTTGTCGCCGGGCCAGGAAAGCTTTACGGCTTCCTTGAAGGTTTTCGGCTTATCGTCAATAAAATTGAGGGTGCATTTGCCGTTGTGAAGAATATTCTGTGCCGTATTTGATGAGTTACGGCAGCAAAGGAGCATAGCATAATAATCCTTGCCTGCAACATAATAGGGCTGAACCAATGAGTAAGGACCGAGGTTTGTTGATCCGTCCTCACAAAGGGTGCTGATGATAACTGTGGGCATGGGGAAAAAGAGGGAGGTCTGATAAAAATTATCAACTATACGAAGGTTTTCAAAGCTGCTCATGATGCTTCTCCTTTTATCTTTATGTTTGATTTTATACGAATTGTTACAAAATCAAACACGGTGTTTAAAATAATTATAACACCGTGTAAGAAAATATTCAATAGTAAAAAGGGTTAAAATTTCTGCTCGTGGTATTCAATAATATTGCCGTTTACATCATAAAATCTCAGCTCACCCGCGTTTACGGGTAAAACAATGGCGAAGGGCTTTTCACTGTCAAAATTTATTGTTTTAACTTCAATTCCGTTGTCAACTTCAAGCCGTGCTATTTTTTGAGCATTCATTGAAATAAAGGCTCTTTCGTTCAAACTTTCGGAGGTAAGGGCAAGAATGCCGTCATCAATTTCGCCGATGCTTCCGCCTACGCGGAAAAAGTAGCCGAAGGAAAGCCCCGAATGCTTAATATAAACGGAAAAGGTCGAGTCGGATTTGTCCTCGGGATAGGAGATATAAGCCGCCATAGTGTCGGAGACCTCTCCCGTAACAGTCCAGTCATCGGCAATTTTCTGCGAAGAGCGGATATCCTCTTCAAGCTTGTTGGCGGAAACGCCTATATTGTCGCATGCAAAACGTAAAGCAATAAAGAAAACGGAAAAAACAATAACGCCGCAGACCGTTAAAGCTAAGTATTTTTTCATACAGAACCTCCTTGCAGACTAATTTTTAAACCAACTTGCAATCCAGTCGAAAAAGTCCTTGAAAGCTTTTATTATTTTCTCGAACAGGTTGAGGGATTCCTCGACATCGGGAACTTCCGTATCCATGGAAAGGGCACCGATGAGCATATAACCGTCAACGACAACGGTGATTGTGTTGGCAGGATCCATGGGAACTTTTGAGCCGTTTACATAGAAGTCGAATTCATCGTCTATCCACATATCCTGAACTCTGACAACAAGGATGTCACCTTCGTCAACCTCAAGGGTTGAGTTGGGGCCCTGGGGGAAGAAGTCACCGCCGTTTACGGAAACCTCATACCAACCGATACCGTCGGTTTTACCGAAACAGATATAATGCTTTTTAAGTATAGAGGGAAGTGTTGGTGTCGGGGGTGCGACAACTGTTACGGGAACGGTTCTGATTTCACCGTTTCCGAAGTCAATGCGGATATTTGTTGTGCCTATGGATACGCCTGTTACTTTACCGGAGGCATCAACCTTTGCGATGCCTTCATCCTCCGAAGTAAAAACAGGTGTAAGTCTGCCGTCATCGGGGATGATTTTAATGTCGAGCGGTTCGGTTTTGCCGACGGCAACCTTTATTTCATCCGGTGTTTCAATTACATATGTAGGCAATTCAACCGTTACGGTTATTGTAACCTTGCTTCCACCGTCCTTGTCGAGGTAAGCTGTAATTGTAGCAGTTCCTATGCCGACTGTTTCGATATTGCCGTTTTCGTCAATGCGTACAACGCTTTCATCTGAAGAAGAATAAAGAACAGCAGGTGCGCCTATTTCGGGAATTACTTCGGTTTTCAGCACGGTGTTTTCGCCGATTGTAATTGCAACCTTGTCGGGGGCAACAATTGTATATTCAGGCTCGGTGAAAATCAGCTCTTTTTCCGCCCTGACCTTAGTATAGCCCTCACTTACACCTACAAGGGACTGTGATGTGTTTCGACCGCCTTCGGGGTCATAGAAATACACACCCTTTGCAAGATACTGTTCTCCGTCAACTTCGATTTTTATCATATCCTCGTTTTTAACGGAAATATCTATGGAGTAGCAGTCATCGTCAAGGGTTGCTTTTTTTGTTTCAACGTCAGTAATCGAAATAACACCGTCTTCGCTTTTGCTGTATGATGTTGCAGTAATTTTAAGGTTGTCCCTTTCGTCACCGCCTCCGTTGAGAGTTACAAAAACCGTAACATCATAAATACCGTCATGGAAGGAAACAAGCTCAGTGCGGACTATCTCGGCACGGGAGATAATGGTCTGATCATAGCTTGCAGGAACAGCAGGGAGGTTACACAGGTGCTCTGCCAGGGTGTTAACCCTGTATTCAGCTCTGGGGTCAAAGGTTCTTTGTCTTTTTCCGGGTAACCAGTCCCATATTTCACTTGTGTAATCGTGAAGAGGAGTAAAGTATATGCCTGTATTTTTGGGTACATCTATTGAAGCAAAATACGAAAGACCGTCAGCCGCACCGTCATTGATGTTGGCGTATGACCAAACTGCCATCTGTACGGCAGAAATAAGGTCAGCACGGGTAAGGCTGTCCACAAAATCTGCATCCATACCGCTTTTCTTGAGTCGGCTTTTCATTTCGTCCATTGTAATGAAGGGATACGAATTTTCTAAAACCGATCTGATATGCTGTGCCTCATCTTTGTCAAAATAGTTGCTGTCTTCTAAGTTTACTCGCTTGTAGTCAGTGGAGTATTCAAGTTCGGTTTCTATATCGCAGCAATAGGTTAAAATATAGTTGCTTTCACCGTAAGCATATTCGCCGCTGGGAGTCCAGGTTGTTGCACCGTCAGAGGTATCAACGAGAATAAAGGTCTGGGGAATATTGCCTGAAACCATGTGGTTACTTACCTCGTATCCGAATCCGGCACCGAGAGTAACAGCTTCGAAGGAATATTCATCGTCACGGGGAGTGAGAGTATATTCACCTGTTTTAAAAACGGTAGGCAATTCGTTATCGAGCTTTGCTACCAGTGAGGGCTCAATCTGAGACTTTTCTGCATCACTTAATGCGTCGTAGGCCTGCTGAGCCGCAGCTCTTTTAGCAAACATATCGGATACATAGCCTTCATAGCCGGCGCGTGCTGCCTTATGTTTGGAAATGGTAGAAGTGCTTGTGGTATTGATGTCATAATGACCGCTGGCGGTATATTTACTTCTCTTATCCTGCATCTGCTGAAGTGTGTCAATGCCTTTGAGCATTTCCTCAACCTGTGAAGCAGTAACATCGTCTGTTGCATAAACACAAGGCGGAAGCATTGTGAATATAAGAATAAGAGCCATTATAAAAGAAAAAAGTTTTTTCATAACGAACACCTCTTAGATACTAAAATTTGTTTTTTTATTATATCACCAATAATTGCAGTTTGCAACATATTCATTTTTTATGTTAGAAATTCTTTGTTTTTTAAAACTTAACCGAAAAATGATACCGACATAAGGGCATCGGTATTGTTTTAAAATGCACTACAGTAGTTGATACAATGCAACTAAAAATTAAAGCGTTGCATATAAAAATCTTACTATTTATGGTGTTTGAGCTTGACCTGCTGAGCCTTGAATTCAATGAAGCGCTGTTGCAGATGACGGCTGAGAGTGTGACGGTGTAGGGGGATGGGAAGCTTGTGTTAGGTTGTTAACAACTTAACATTGATTTCATATATAGTTACTGTTGAAAAGTTAATAAAAAACTGGAAATATTATGTGGGGCTATAAAAATGAAGCTTTTAAGATAACAGCCCGTTTCAAATTTTTATTTAAATATCGGACATTTTTTATAATAGTGTCCTATTAAAATCAGTCGTAGAAATAGTGTTGCAACACGGTGTTGCAATGTTACAATTTGTTCATATATAAAGCAAGGGTATTTCATCATAAAGGATATAATTGAATTTGTTACAACTTAGCGTGAATGTCAAAAACATTCCGAATAAAAAAGGGAGAGTGCTCTGCTTGAATAATAAGCCTACGACAGTCAGACAGCTTGCTGAATATGCAGTAAGTAATTATTCAGTTAAAGATTTTTGTAAATACATTATTGACGGTGAAATCAGAGTTAAAAGCTATAAAGAGTTCTTTGAGGATTCTCTTGCCATCTGCAGATATATACGCTCTATAAACAAGGAGCATATTCACATCGCTTTTATCGGAAGGACTAACTATGAATACATTGCTTGCCTTACAGGTATGATTTTCAGCGGTAACACTGTTGTGCCCTTTTCACCCGATATAACCGTTGAGGAAGCGACTATACTCTTTGACGATGCCGATATAGATATACTCTTTTGTGAAGAGGAGTTTCTCGAAAAAGCTGAAAAAATCAAAGGAAGGTACAACGCTCTAAAAAAGGTTGTTTCTCTTGGCGATAGAGCCTGGTTTGAAAATATATTCGGCACCTATAATTCATCTTCTGAATTTTCATCTCTTTCTGATGTTGAGGAAGACCCCGATAAGTGTTCGCTTATAATCTACACCTCAGGTACCACGGGAAAAAGAAAGGGTGTTATGCTTACAAACCGTAACCTCGCTGCTAACTCAAGCTATGATGCTTACAGTATGGATGACAACGATGTAAGCTTTTCCGTGCTTCCTATGCATCATGTTTTCTGCTATGCCTGTGATGTGTTGAAAACTCTGTATGACGGCGGTTGCCTTTGTCTTAACGGAAAGTTGAGTGATCTTTATAAAAACATACTGATTTTTGAGCCTACTATTATGCGTATCGTTCCTGCTATGTGCAAGTCAATACTTACTAAAATCAAAATCACGGAGAGGAAAAATCCTGAACTTTCAAAGCGTGAAGCCGCCGAAAAAATAGTAGGTAAAAATTTCAGGAGAATGATAGCCGGAAGTGCTTTTCTCAGTCAGGCGGTTATTGATGAGCTTGCCCTTTACGGTATAACTGCAAGGCAGGGCTACGGAATGAGTGAATGCAGCCCCCGAATCACAACATCAGATTTTTCAGAAAACAACAAATATTCAAACGGCAGAATTATCGGTGTTGATGAAGTAAGGTGCATTGACGGTGAGATTCAGGTGAAAGGTCCCAGCGTAATGAAGGGCTATTACAAAATGCCCGAGGAAACGGCAAAAGCCTTTACCGATGACGGCTTTTTACATACAGGTGACCTCGGTTATATAAAGGATAATCACGTTTACCTTGTGGGCAGAAGAAAGAATCTCATCATTCTGTCAAACGGTGAAAACATTTCGCCTGAAGAAATTGAGAATAAATTTTCAGATTTCAGCGAAGTAAAAGAGGTTATTGTTTTTGCTGAAAATGATAAGCTGATTGCGGAAATTCACCCCGATGAGCTTTTCGTTGCACAAAATAATGAGGATGAGATTAAGAAGCTTCTTTCCGAAATCGTTGATAAGGTTAACCTTGAACTTAATTCGGATAAATCGATTTATGATTTCAGAATAAGAAGCAAGCCCTTTGAAAGAACATCAACAGGCAAAATCAAACGAACGGAATTTTATTATTGAATCGGGTGAAACAGATGATAGAAATAAAACTTAAAAGCGGTGAAAAAGTAAAGGCTTATCCTCTTTCAAGCTCACAGAATATGATGTATCTTATGTCACTCAAATACGGCTCAGGTTATCCCGTTAACAATATCGGCTGCGGATACTATTGGAAGGGTGAGTACAATAAGGGCGAAATGAAGGCTTCGATTTATGAAGCTGTAAGACGCTGTGACACAATGCGGCTCCGTTTTGTTATGAGTAAAAAACTGCAGCTTCATCAATATGTTGCGGAAAAAAGTCAGTTGATAATTGACGAATGGGATTACAGTGATATGACTGTTGATGAGGCCCAGGAAAAGCTTACGGCTTATTCAAGGAGCAATATCCCGATGTTCGGATGTGAAGTTCACAAAATAATCCTTATCAAATTCAAGGACGGTTATCACGGCATATTTATGAGAATCCACCATCTTGCAATGGATGCTTACTCTCTCAAAGTATTTATCAACGATATAATCCAAATTTACAAGCACAGGACACAAGGCACACCTTATCCCAAGCCGATGCGTGAATATATTCCCGTGCTTGAAAAGGAGCTCTCTTATGAAGCAACGGAGCAATACAAAATTGATAAACAGTACTGGTATGATTCTCTTGCAAAATCAGAAGAACCTGTATTTACAGATTTTATGCTTGAGAGCAGATTAAAAGCTCAGCAGTTGAAGAGGCCGGGACAACGGTTTGCTGATATTCATTCAGGACTTCCTGACGCGGATACTATCAGATTTTCTATGAGTGCAGAAAACAGTGAAAAACTGATGAAACTTTGTGAGGAAAGAAATCTTTCAGTTTTTTCTCTTGTTTCAATGGGTGTGCGGACAGCACTTTCCTGCTTCAATGACAATCAGGAAGATGTGTCCTTTAAAATGATAATCAACAGACGAGGTACCATTGCTGAAAAAAAGTCGGGCGGACTTCGAATCAACTTTCTGCCTATGAGGAGCATAATAAAGCCTGAAGTGACCTTTACTGACGGTGTCAATATTATTTCTCAGGTGCAGAATGAAATGTATCTTCATGCAGGCCTTTCATTTCTTGAAATGTTAAAGGAAAGACACAAATCAATGTCAAAGGATGCTAAATTTGATTCAACCTATGACAGCTTCGGTCTATCCTACCAGCCTATGATGAAAATGGCTGCCATAGATGAAGAAATGGAAAAGACAGCACGAAGCATATGGTACAATAACGGTGCAATAATGATTCCCTTATATGTAACCGTGTGCCATAGACTTATTGACGGTGGTTTGGACTTTATTTTTGAGTACCGCCGTGAGCAAAAGGCTGAATATGACCTTACAGTTCTGTTCAGTAAAATTGAAAAAGCGCTTGTAATCGGAGCTGAAAATCCCGATATTACAGTAGGTGAAATATTAAATAAAATAGAATTGACACAAGATGAAAGGAGTGGAAAACCGGAATGGAAATCTTCGAAAGACTTGTTGGAATCATTGAAAATTACGTGGAAGCTGACGAAATCAAGAGTGAAGACAGTTTTAAGCTTGATCTCGGCATGAGTTCCTTTGATACAATGTGTATGGTTGCAGAGATTGAAACAAGCTTAGGTGTAAAGCTTAAGGCTGAGGATTTTATAAAGAATAAAACCGTAGGTGAAATGGCAACTTATATTTCAAGTATTGTATAGCATTTTAAATTATATATTTCTATTCCATAATTTAACGATTACTCACCACTATATCCACCTAACCTAACACTCACATACATAATAAAAGCGTTGCAGCCAGTAGTATATCTACCCAAACTGCAACGCTTATTTTTATAACCCCTTATGGCACGAGGGAAAACTGCAATAAAACAACAATACCACCATCGATACGATTGTATCAACAGTGGTACTTGATTTGGCGTCAGAGTAAGGGATGTGTCCGCTTTGCGTCCGCCGCCCTCGGCGACCGTTGCTTCGCAACAGTACCCGCCCCACGCTTCGTCGCTAAAAACAGTCCGCAGGACTGTTTTCTTTACGCTCCTCACCCTCTCAGTGTTCGAATCCCTTGCATTTGATTTCAACAAAAAATAAAAGGTAGCACCTGATGGTACTACCTTTCATTTTTGGGGGAGAGCAAGGGATTCGAACCCTCGAAGCCGTTTTAGCGACTTACACGATTTCCAATCGTGCTCCTTCGACCAGCTCGGACAACTCTCCATAAAAATATTTTGCTTTTTGCGTGCTTTATTATACAACAGGGTAGGGGAAAAATCAAGGCTTTTCACTCATTTTCCTGCGGCATTTCAAAGAAAAACCACCGCATTTGCGATGGTCTTTAACTGGAGCGGATGACGAGGCTCGAACTCGCTACCTCCACCTTGGCAAGGTGGCGCTCTACCAGATGAGCTACATCCGCATTTTTTGGTGCCTCCGGTCGGAATCGAACCAACGACACACGGATTTTCAGTCCGTTGCTCTACCAACTGAGCTACAGAGGCATATGAGGATTTTCATCCTCTACATGGCGACCCGGAACGGGCTCGAACCGTCGACCTCTAGCGTGACAGGCTAGCGTTCTAACCAACTGAACTACCGGGCCATGTGGTGGGAACAACAGGGCTCGAACCTGTGACCCTCTGCTTGTAAGGCAGATGCTCTCCCAGCTGAGCTATGCTCCCACATTCTTGCCGCCACTGTCGCGACGACTTGTATACTATACACTATTGATTTGATTTTGTCAACACTTTTTTGAAATTTTTTTCAACTTTTTTTTATTTGATTTTTCAGTGCTGTTTTTCTAAAAAAAGAGGGGATATACCGTGCTGATATATCCCCCTGATATTACTGCTTGGTTGCCCTTTTAATGAGCTTTTCAATGTCCTTGCCTGTGAAGGTGTACTTCACATCGCAGAATTGACAGTTAACCTCTGTCTTCTCCTCCTTGCTCATTTCGGTAAGCTCCTCAACGCCGGTGCTGATAAGTGCAGCCTCAACTCTTTCCTTTGAGCAGTAGCACTTGTATTCGGGCTCGGCTGAGTCGAGAACTTCAATGTCAAAAAGTCTGAGTGCGTGACGGCAGATTTCCTCGGGAGTCATACCCTCCGCAATAAGTGTGGAAATAGGCTTAAGGTCCTTGATGCATTCCTCAACCTTGTCGACGGTATCGTCAAGGGCGGTGGGGAGAAGCTGAATGATAAGTCCGCCTGCGGCTTTAACGGAAAGGTCGGGGTTTACAAGCACACCGAGAGCACAGACGGTGGGGGTCTGCTCACTTGTTGAATAGTATGCTGTGATGTCCTCGGCAATTTCACCGCTGATGATAGGCACCTGACCTACATAGGGCTCCTTCATACCAAGGTCCTTGATAACTGTAAGAAAGCCGTTTTTGCCGATAGCGCCTGAAACATCAAGCTTACCCTTCTGATTGAGGGGGATTTCAACAACACTCTGCTGAACATAGCCGCGTACATTACCCTCACTGTCGGAAACAGCCATAACCGTACCCGCAGGGCCGTCACCTCTCATACGTACCGTAACGCTGTCATCCTTACCCTTGAGAGAGCTGCCCATAAGTGAAGTGGCGGTAAGCAGTCTTCCGAGAGCCGCTGTGCATACAGCGGAGGTTTTGTGAATCTGCTCGGCACGGTTTACAATATCCGTTGAATCAACTGCCATTGCAATAATGGTGCCGTCCTGTGATATACATCTTACTAATTTGCCCATAATTTTACCTCGTTTTTTGCTTATATATTATAGTATAGTTAAATAAAGTGTGTCTTAACAGAGCAAATGCTACGGTTTGCCGAATTTATAATGCGTCGCAGACCCTTAATGTTTGTCCTGTAGGGACAAATACATCATTTCGTCGAAGACGAAGCATCATTCGGCGTAAGGCGAGCATCATATCCGTATAAGCGGATATATCATTGTTTACTGCGTTCCGTGCTTCTTAAGTACAAAAACGGCTCTCTGTGAATCCTCCTTGAGAGGCTCCTTTGTAAGCTCGTCGTAAATGCCGATAACCTCGAAATGGAATTCCTCGGCAAAGGATTTCAGCAAGTCAGGCTCGTAGCCCCTTTCGGAAAACTCCTCACCGTAACGGATGTAGCTGTCAATTTCCTCGTCATATTCAAAAATGTCAAGGCTGACGGTGGTGAGAAGGCTTTCGTCGGTGCTGTTTTGCCACACGCAGTAAACCTCGTCCATATCATAAACAAAGGTGTTATCTGCAAGGATTTTTCTGTGCTTATAGGGAGTGTTGACGTCGAAAATGAAAATTCCGCCGTCCTCCATAAAAAGACTTACCCTGCGGAAAATTTCCTTTACCTTGCTTTCGTCGGTGACGTGATTGATGCTGTCGAGGGTGCAGACTGCCGCATTGATTGTGCCGAAAAGGTCAAGCTCCTCCATTTTCTGGCAAAGGAAAATAGCGTCGGGTGCCGCGTCATATTTCTTTTCCTGCGCCTTTGTGAGCATATCCTCGGAGGCATCTGTGCCGATAACATCAAAGCCGCGCTGACTCAAAAGAACGCTCAGACTTCCCGTACCGCAGGCAAGGTCAAGCAAAATCCCCTTGCCGATACCGTTTTCAGCAAGGAGATTACAGATATAATCGCATCTCTTTTCATAGTCAACATTTTCGGTCAGCATATCATAATAGTATGAAAAATCGCCGTAACCTGCCATATCAACGCCTCATTTACTTTCCTTTGAAAAGATTTTATCGTATCCGCCTGCACCGAAGGCAAGGGAACGGTTTACTCGGCTGATGGTTGCGGTGCTTGCACCTGTCTGTGCAACGATGTCGCTGTAAACCTTTTTCTCGTTGAGCATTTTTGCAACAACAAGACGCTGTGAAATTGAAGCAAGCTCTGTTTTTGTGCAGAGGTCGTCAAAAAGTGCTTCACATTCCTCCATCGTTTCAATTTTGAGGATTGTTTCAAAAAGATACTGTATATTAGCATTGATTTTTTCGTTGTTTCTACCGGGCATAATGTTTCTCCTTTTTAGTATTTCTCCTTTTGGATGTTCGCTACTTTCGTATTTTAACACATTAAATCAAAAAAGTAAAGAGTTTTTTTGAAATTACGGTTATCCGTATTTTTTTCACTTTTTTTCAAAAATCCGTTTACATTTTATTACGGGAAAGTGTATAATGTCATTATATAAATATTGAAAGGTTGATTATGATGTCATATGAAACTCAGGTGGCGCTCGTTATTGCCTCTGTAATCCTCGGTACTATCCTTGTTTTATATTTCGGTCTCGGCTTTCTTTTCTTCTTTATTGCCCTTGGTAATAAAAAGAGAAAGGATCCTACAATTCCCTGTAAGGACAGCCTTTTTGAAAGAAATGCTGACAACGAAAACCTTATTGCCGGCTACAACTGGTTTGATAATACATATCACCAGGAGGTTGTAATCAAAAACAGAAAGGGAAAGAATATCCACGCGGTAGAATTCCTTAACCCTTCAAACACAAATATGTGGGCGGTCTGCCTTCACGGCTGGACAAATGTTAACCGTGAGGTTTCAGGCTATGCAATGGAGTTTTACAGAAGAGGCTTCAATGTGCTTATTCCCGACCTTCGCGGACATAACAACAGTGAGCATAAGTTTGTTACAATGGGTTGGCTTGACAGATTTGATGTTGTGGACTGGATAAACAACATTGTAAAAAGCAATCCCCGTGCAAAAATTATCATCCACGGTGTTTCTATGGGCGGTGCAACAACAATGATGACAACGGGTGAAAAGCTTCCCGAAAACGTTGTGCTTGCAATTGAGGACTGCGGCTTTGTAGGTGTAAAGGAAATTTTTACCGACCGCTGCAAGAGAAAATATCATCTTCCTCCCAAGCTTGTAATGCCTCAGGCGAGCCTTGTGAATAAGCTTATCAACGGCTTCTTCTTCGGTCAGGCTTCCTGCGTAAAGCAGCTTAAAAAGTCAAAAACTCCTACACTTTTCATTCACGGTGATAAGGACGATTTTGTAAAGATTGATAACCTTGACCCCGTTTACAACGCTTGTGCTGCCGAAAAGGAAAAGTACATTGTAAGAGGTGCGGAGCATGCACTTTCATCCCATTGGTTCCACGAGGAATACTGGCAGGTTGTTGATAACTTCCTTAAAAGGTATTTTGATGTAGTTACAAAATAATAAACGGCTGTCGTGTTTTGTATGCGGCAGCCTTTTTTGAATGAATATATGCATAAATAGGTGAATATTTTTATAAATATTCAAAAAATAGGTGTTCTTTTGCAAAAAAGTGTTGACAATATAGAATTAAGGTGATAGAATATCCGCACATTAAAAAAATTTATCGGAGGATAAGATTATGAAAAAGTTTTTAGCTATTGCTCTTGCAGCAGTGCTCCTTTTTGCACTTGCAGCTTGTGCAGGCAACAACGCAACAGACGGTAATGCAACAGACGGCAACGCAACAGACGGTGATGCAAAGGCAGTTCTCACCATGGCAACAAATGCTGAATTCCCTCCCTATGAGTACTATCAGGGTGACGAGATTGTAGGTATTGACGCTGAGGTTGCAGCACTCATCGCTGACAAGCTTGGTATGGAGCTTGAAATCGTTGACATCGCATTTGACTCAATCATCACAGGCGTTCAGTCAGGTAAGTTCGATATGGGTATGGCAGGTCTTACTGTTACTCCCGAAAGACTTGAAAAGGTTGACTTCTCAACATCATACGCAACAGGCGTTCAGTCAGTTATCGTTAAGGAAGACGGCGCTATCCAGTCACTTGACGACGTTGCAGGCAAGATGATCGGTGTTCAGACAACAACAACAGGTGACATCTACGCTTCAGACGAATTCGGTGAAGATTTTGTTACAAAGTATGACAACGGTGCAGCAGCTGTTCAGGCTCTCATTGCAGGTAAGGTTGACTGCGTTATTATCGACAACGAGCCCGCAAAGAGCTACGTTGCAGCTAACGAAGGTCTTAAGATCCTTGAAACCTCCTATGCAGTTGAAGATTACGCTATCTGCTTTGCAAAGGATAACACAGAGCTCAAGGATAAGGTTGATGCAGCACTCAAGGAGCTCATCGCTGACGGTTCAGTTCAGGCAGTTGTAAGCAAGTACATCCCTGCTGAATAATTAAACCTTAAAAGCAAAATAAGGGGGCGGCCAATGACCGCCCTCTTTATGTGATTTAATATGAACACAATTTTCGAAAGGAGCGAGGGCTTATGATTAAACAGCTTATTAACGAGTTTACCTTTGTTTTTATTGAAGATAACCGTTATCAGCATATTATCAAGGGCTTTGGCAATACGCTCAAAATTACGGCAGGCTCACTTATTGTCGGTATTATAATCGGTATTATTGTTGCGGCAATCCGTTCCTCTTACGATAAAAACAAAGAGGCAATGGCAATGCACAAGGGCGTAAGCTATTACCTTTTTACCGTTGCAAATGCAATATGTAAGGTTTACCTTACTGTTTTCAGAGGTACTCCCATTGTAGTACAGCTTCTTATTTTCTACTTCATTATTTTTGCAAATGCAAAGAACGGTGTTCCCGTTGCAATTCTTGCCTTCGGTATCAATTCAGGTGCTTACGTTGCTGAAATTTTCCGTGGCGGTATTATGTCAATTGACGGCGGACAGTTTGAGGCCGGACGTAGCCTTGGCTTCAATTACCTTCAGACGATGAGATATATCATCATTCCCCAGATGTTCAAGGCCGTGCTTCCTACTCTCTGCAACGAGTTCATTGCACTTCTCAAGGAAACATCAGTTGCAGGCTATGTTGGTATTATTGACCTTACAAAGGCAGGCAATGTTATTGCAGGCCGTACCTTCTCATACTATATGCCCCTTATCACGGTGGCAATTATCTACCTTGTGATGGTGCTTATTCTCACCTCACTTGTAGGAAAGCTTGAAAGGAGGCTGCGTAAGAGTGAGCGATAATAATGTACTCATCAAGGTGTCAGGCCTTAAAAAGCACTACAACAAGGCAAGCGTCAAGGCTCTTGACGGTATTGACTGTGAGATTAAAAAGGGCGAGGTTGTGGTTGTAATCGGCCCCTCGGGCAGCGGTAAGTCAACCTTCCTTCGTTCACTTAATCTGCTTGAAATTCCTACTGCAGGCTCAATTGTTTTTGAGGGCAACGATATCACAGCTCCCAAGGCTAACATCAACAAGCACCGTCAGAAGATGGGCATGGTGTTCCAGCACTTCAATCTTTTCCCGAATATGACTATACTCAAAAACCTTACCCTTGCACCGGTGAAGCTTCTCGGAAAGAGCAAGGAGGAGGCTGAAAAGAAGGCACGCGAGCTTCTTGAAAGAGTCGGTCTCGGTGACAGGGCAGTTGCTTATCCCAATCAGCTTTCCGGCGGGCAGAAGCAGAGAGTTGCCATTGTACGTGCTCTTTGCATGGAGCCCGATGTAATGCTCTTTGACGAGCCTACAAGTGCCCTTGACCCCGAAATGGTAGGCGAGGTGCTTGATGTAATGAAGCAGCTTGCAGCTGAGGGTATGACAATGGTTGTTGTTACCCACGAAATGGGCTTTGCAAGGGAAGTAGGCACAAGAATTGTATTTATGGACGGTGGCGTTTTTGTTGAGGAGAACACTCCCGAGGAGTTCTTTGCTAACCCCACAAATCCGAGAACAATCGACTTCTTGTCAAAGGTGCTGTAAAGATAAAAATCGGTAAAGTTATTTGGTCACGGAAAAATCCGTGACCTTTTTATTTACGGACAGTTTTTTCTGCTCGTTTTCCGCTTCTTAACCCTCCGTTTCTTCTTTGTTAATAAGGCTGCAATCATGCTTTAACAAATAGCATCACGGTATTTAATTCAGGACATCGTGTGCAACTTTTGTCAGGAATATTATTGACTTTGAAGTGACGATTTGGTATTATAAATAAGGCTATAACTATGGGGATTTGTGTTTGTGCACAAATTATAATTTTCTGTTTCGAACCCGACAAAAATGAAAGAAGTGACTTAATATGAAGAAAGAATTCCCTTATAAGCTTTATGATCTTATTCCTTCACAGGAAACTATGTATCTGATGTTCAAGTATACCTTCAGCAAGCAGATTTCACAGATTCCTACATCATTTGCAATTGACAAGGATATTGACTTTGAGCTTATGAGAAAGGCTCTCAATATCGAGTTTGAGCGTAACGACAGCCTTCGTCTTCGCTTTGTCAAGGCAGACAAGAAGCTTAAGCAGTACTTCCTGCCATCCTTCAAAATGAGCAAGGTTCCCTGCAAGTACTTCCGCAGTGTTGAAGAACAGCAGGCATTCTTTGAAAAGGATGCACAGACTCCCGTACGCTTTGATAAGGGTGTTAATTTCAGAATATATTTTTATAAAACCGCAAATGCAGGCAACGGTATTTACTTAAATGTGAGTCACCTTAATATGGATGCTATCGGCGCAATGGTTTTCTACCTTGACCTTATCGGTGTTTATAAGGCACTTGTAACCGGAGAGGAACTTCCTGCACCCCTTTACTCCTATGAGGAATATATTCAGAAGGAGCTTAAAATCGTTCAGGAAAAGAAAAAGTGGGATAAGCATGAAAAGTGGTATCGCGAATACTTTGCAAAGGGCGGAGAACCTTTCTATGCAGGTGTTCACGGCCCCGGATTCCTTGAAAAGGCAAGAATAAAGAAGAAGAACCCGAACCTTCGTGTTCCTGCAGCATACAATCCTCTGCTTGATAAGTGCAGCATGCATACAGGTCACATCGGAACAGAGGATGCGGCAAAGATTTTTGCCTTCTGTAAGGAAAATTCAATCGCACCCGAAAGCCTTTTCATGTTCGGCCTTCGTACCCATTGCTCTGCACTCAATTACAGAACAAATGACGTGTTTATGATGGCTACCTGCTCAAAGAGAGCCACCGTAAAGGAAAAGAGAATGAGTGGCTGTACCGTTCAGCCCATTCAGGTGCGTACAATTATCGGCGAGGATGCAACCTTCGAGCAGGCTCTCGGTGAGTACACATCAGTGAGAACTCAGCTTTACCGTCATATGGATTATCCCTATATCACCGCCCGTGATCTTTCAAGACAGATGTACAACTACAGTCTCATTCAGGGTCCTGCCTGTATGATGTTTTCGTGGATTCCCGTACCTCTTGACCTTGACAGCTTCGGCGTAAAGTTTGATTTCAGGACCTATGACCTTGGCAGATATTTCACTCCTCTTTACACAATCTGCTCAACGGACCCGAAGGATAAGGGTATCAATCTTAACTATATGTACAGAATAAAGCTTTCTAAGAAGGAACAGATTGAACGCCTTCACGAAAACGCTCTTAAGGTTGTTATGGCAGGTATTGAAAACCCCGATATTACCGTAAAAGAGCTTCTTGATATGTGTGAAAACAATTTAAAATAAAAACAGATAGGAGAAATCAGAAATGCACGTAGAACTTACTAAAAAAGAGTTTAAAGAGCTTGCTAAGCTCAGAGCAGAAATTCACAACTCAGGTGAGGTTACCAGCATCAAGGAGATGTTCACAAGAAGTGAGGCCTTCGGTGACAGAGTTGCCGTTGTTGAAAAAATCAAAAAGCAGGATGCAGTTTACACCGTTAAGGAATTCCACGACAAGGTAAGACAGCTCGGTACGGCTCTTTATGAGCTCGGACTCGGCGGCAAGCACATTTCAATCGTCAGCGAAAACAGCTACAACTGGATTGTAACCTTCTTTGCAATTGTTTGCGGCGGCGGTGTTGCAGTGCCCATTGATAAGGAGCTTCCCGACAAGGATATCAGCATGCTCATTTCAAAGGGTGATGCAGAGGCTGTTTTCCACTCAAGAACATATAAAGATACAGCAAAGCTTCACCTTGAAAATGACGAAAGATGTAAGTATGCAATCAATATGACCCACAACGGCAAGGCAGACGGCGGTAAGTTCCTTACAATCGACGAGCTTTGCGAAATGGGTAAAAAGCTTCTTGAAAACGGTGACAGACGCTTCATTGACGCAGAGGTTAAGCCCTCTGACCTTGCTGCTATTGTATTTACCTCAGGTACAACCGGTACTAACAAGGGCGTTATGCTCACTCACTACAACTTTGCTGTAAACGTTGAAGGTATCCTTGAATTCCTCGGACCCGAGCAGTCAACAATGTCCATCCTTCCTATGAACCACGTTTACGAGCTTTCCTGCAGTGTTCTTACCGCTATTTATATGAACGGTATCATTTATGTAAATGACAGCCTTAAGAACATTCTTCCCAACATCAACGATTTCAGACCTACTGCAATGGCAGTTGTTCCTCTTGTTCTTGAGGGTATCTATAACGGTATCCGTGCAAAGGCAGCTGAAAAAGGCAAGCTTGATATAATGCTCAAGATGATTAAAATCAGCAACAAGCTTCTAAAGGTCGGAATTGATATAAGACCTGTGGTTTTCAAAAGTGTAAAAGAGAACTTCGGCGGTATGTTCCCCACAATGAGCTGTGGCGGCGCTCCTGCAAGAGGTGACCATATCAAGTTCCTTTCAGAGCTTGGTTTCAATATCATTTCAGGCTACGGTATGACAGAGTGCTCACCCACAATCACTCTTCACAAAAACGGTAAGGAAAAGCCTCTTTCAGCAGGTAAGGCATTCCCCAAGGCAACCTTCAAGATTGCTGATCCCGACGAGGATGGCATCGGTGAAATCTGGGTCAAGGGTGACAATGTAACCAAGGGCTACTACAAGGACGAGGAAGCAACAAAGGCATCCTTCTCCGAGGACGGCTGGTTCAAGACCGGTGACTACGGCAGACTTGACGAGGACGGTGAGCTTTATATCACAGGCCGTAAAAAGTTCCTCATCATTCTTCCCAACGGCGAAAACATCTTCCCCGAAACCGTTGAAAGTAACATTATGGAGCACCTTCCTTATGCAGTTGAAACTGTTGCATTTGAAGAGAAGATTATTTCCGCAACAGGTAAGGAAGCAACCGTTATGTCAGCTGCAATTTATGTAAACAGAGAATTCCTCAAGGGTATGAGCGATGATGAAATCATTGCAAAGACCAAGGCTGATGTTGCAGAAAGCAATAAGGGTCAGCCCTCTTACAGAAAGGTTCAGAACGTTTATGTTTCCTTCAACGAGTTTGAAAAGAACTCAACCCGTAAGGTTATCAGACAGAAGGTTATTGACACATACACAAAGCCTGCAACAGTTTGATTGCAGGGCGTAACATAAAAAATCTAAAGGAGGATTAACAATATGCTTGAAACACTCAGAGAAGTAATCTGCCGCTTTGTTGACATCGACCCCAACACTCTCACAGAGGAAACCAACATCAGAAGTGAGCTTGGTCTTAACTCCCTTGAGCTTATCAACATTGCAGTAGCAATCGAGGACGAATTTGATGTTGAAATCCCCGACCGTGAGGTTGGTAACATCGAAACTCTCGGTGATGCTATCAAGGTAATTGAAAAGTACATCGAGGACTAATCTCGGTCTGTCGCATTAAGCGCAGAACAAAAGTAACAAAAGTAACAAAAGTAAAGTTCTTTTGATTACTTTTCTTTCAAGAAAAGTAATGCCGCCGCGGCGAGCGGAAGTGAAAATTGCACCGTCATAGTGAATTCTTTGACGGTGTTTTTGTTTTGTTGTTGCAAGCTCTTTTGTGTTTTATCTATTGACTTAAAGTGTAAGTTTAAGGTATACTTATATAGATAACAAAAATCAGGAGGATAAGCTAATGGCATATTTATCAGACATTGAAATTGCTCAGCAGTGCGAAATGAAGCATATTGCTGAAATTGCAAAAAAGGCAGAGGTTGACCTTAAGTACATTGAGCAGTACGGTAACTATAAGGCAAAAATCGATCTTTCACTTTTAAATGACAGCAAGGACAAAAAGGATGCAAAGCTTATCCTTGTTACTGCAATCACACCTACCGCAGCAGGTGAGGGTAAAACTACAACAACAATCGGTCTTGCAGACGGTATGAGCCGTATCGGTAAGAAGGTAGCAGTTGCTCTTCGTGAGCCTTCCCTTGGTCCCGTTTTCGGTGTTAAGGGCGGTGCAGCAGGCGGCGGTTACGCCCAGGTTGTACCTATGGAGGATATCAACCTTCACTTCACAGGTGACTTCCACGCTATCACAAGTGCAAACAATCTTCTTGCCCCAATGCTTGACAATCATATTCAGCAGGGCAACAGCCTTGGCATTGATGTAAGAAGAATCACCTGGAAGCGTTGCCTTGATATGAACGACAGACAGCTTCGCTTTATTACCGACGGTCTCGGCGGCAGAATCAACGGTACACCCCGTGAGGATGGCTTTGATATTACCGTTGCAAGTGAGGTTATGGCTATTCTCTGCCTTGCTTCATCAATTACCGACCTTAAGGAAAGACTTTCAAGGATTATCGTAGGCTACAACTATAAGGACGAGCCCGTTACCTGCGGTCAGCTTAATGCCCACGGTGCAATGACAGCGCTTCTGAAGGACGCTCTTAAGCCCAACCTTGTGCAGACCCTTGAAGGTACACCCGCCTTTGTTCACGGTGGCCCCTTTGCAAATATTGCCCACGGCTGTAACTCCGTAATTGCAACAAAAACAGCAATGAAAATGGCAGACTATGCTATTACTGAAGCAGGCTTCGGTGCTGACCTCGGTGCGGAAAAATTCCTTGATATCAAGTGCCGTATGGCAGGTCTTAACCCCGATGCAGTTGTAATGGTTGCAACAATCCGCGCCCTTAAAATGCATGGCGGTCTTGCAAAAACAGAGCTCGGCGAAGAGAATCTTGAGGCTCTTGAAAAGGGTATTCCCAACCTTCTTCGTCACGTTTCAAACATCAAGAATGTTTACAAGCTTCCCTGCGTGGTTGCTGTTAACCGCTTCCCCACAGATACAGATAAGGAAGTTGAGTTCATCATTGAAAAGTGCAAGGCTCTCGGCGTAAACGTATGCCTTTCAACCGTATGGGCTGAAGGAGGCAAGGGCGGTGAGGAGCTTGCAAAAGAGGTTGTCCGTCTTTGCGAGGAAGAGGACAGCACAGGCTTCACTTTCTCTTATAATACAGAGGATACAATTGAGCAGAAGCTCCGTGACATTGTACAGAAGGTTTACGGAGGTAAGGATGTTGCAATTCTTCCCTCAGCTCAGAAGCAGATTAAAAAGCTTCAGGAAATCGGCTGTGACAAGCTTCCTGTTTGTGTTGCAAAAACACAGTACAGCTTCTCTGATGACCCGACAAAGCTTGGTGCTCCCGAGGACTTTGTTGTAACTGTAAGAAACATCAAGGTTTCTGCAGGTGCAGGCTTTATTGTTGCACTTACCGGTGATATTATGACAATGCCCGGACTTCCCCGAGTTCCTGCTGCAGAAAAAATTGATGTTGATGCAGAAGGTAAGATTACAGGACTGTTTTAATTAAAACGAGTAAAGTTTTGGTCAAGCTTTTACAAAAGCTTGTCAGGGATTGTAAGGGGTGAAACCCCTTACGTATTAAAAAGATAACAAAGCAGGTGTAGAAGTTTACACCTGCTTTTACTGTTTTGAAAATTGATTTGTTTGATGCCCTCGCCAGGCGGGCGTTACTTTTTTTGTAAAAAAAGTAACCAAAAAAACTTTACTTGTTTTATCCCTCAAACTGACTGTTGTAAAGCTTTGCATAAAATCCCTTTTTACTCATCAGCTCCTGATGATTTCCCTGCTCTATAACAGCACCGTTATTCATCACAAGAATAGTGTCAGCCTCTTTTATCGTCGAAAGTCTGTGAGCAACAATAAAGCTCGTCCTGCCCTTCATCATTTTCGCAAAAGCATCCTGAATCTTCATTTCCGTTCTTGTATCAATGGAGGAAGTTGCCTCGTCAAGTATAAGCATCGGAGGTAGGCAGAGCATGGCACGGGCAATGCACAAAAGCTGTTTTTGTCCCACGGAAAGGTTATCGTCGGTGACGGGTGTGTCATAGCCCTGCGGAAGTCTCCTAATGAAGGAATGAGCGTGAGCGGATTTTGCCGCCGCAACGATTTCATCTTCGGTTGCATCAGGCTTGCCGTAGGTAATGTTGTCCCTTACAGTACCGCCTGAAAGCCAGGTGTCCTGAAGCACCATTGCATAGCGTGAGCGTAAGGTGTGTCTTGTCATATTCTGAATGTTTTCACCGTCAACAATGATTTCACCTGCGTTCACATCATAAAAATTCATCAGCAGGTTGATGAGGGTGGTTTTACCGCAACCTGTGGGACCTACAATAGCAACACGTTTACCGGGTTCAACCTTAAGGTTCAGGTTTGTGATAAGCTTCTTTTCGGGAGAGTATGAAAAGTCAACATTTTTAAGTTCAACACTACCTTTCACCTCGGGATTAACAGGATTTTCGGGGTCGGGTCTGCGATCGGCTTCCTCCAGAAGCTCAAAAACACGGGTTGCACAGGTCAGTGCATTCTGAAGCTCGGTGATAACACCGCTTATTTCATTGAAGGGCTTTGCATACTGTCCCGCATAGCTTAAAAATATGCTTACCTGACCGACGGTGATTCCTGTACCTAAAAGAGCAAAAAGGGAGCTTATCAGGGCAACGGCGGCGTAAACAATGTTATTTACAAGGCGTGTGCTCGGATTTGTGAGGCTTGAAAAGAAGGTTGCAAACATTGATGTATGCTGTAATCTGTTATTGATTTCATCAAAGTTTCTAAGGGTTTCATCCTCATAACCGAAGGCGCTTACAATGCTCTGTCCCTCTACGAGCTCATTGATAAGGGCGGTCTGCTCACCTCTTATTTTTGCCTGTTCGGTGAAAAAACGGTGGGTTTTTGAGGTGATAAACTTCGCCACGAAAATTGAAAGGGGAGTAAGCAACAGTACCGTCAGCGCCACAAAGCCGTTGAGTGAAAGCATAAGAATGAGTGTGGTGGCAATGGTGATGACACCGCTGAAAAGCTGTGTGAAGCCCATAAGAAGTCCGTCGGCAAAGGTGTCGATATCGGATATCATACGGCTTATAAGGTCACCGCTGGGATGAGCGTCGAGGTAGGAAACGGGCAGGGTGTGAAGCTTGTCACTGACACGGTTTCGTAAATCCCTGCAAACGCGGTAGGTTACCTTGTTGTTGCATACGGCACAAAGGTGCTGTGAAAAGGCCGCAAGGGCTGTTATAAGGGCAATAATGCCGATTATACGAAGTATATCCTCAAAGCTGACCTTGCCTGCTTCAAGCATAAAATCAATGGCGTTTCCGCTGAAATAGGGGATTATAAGCTGTGCACAGACGCTTACCAAAGAGCAGAGTATGCTTGAAACAATAAGCAGTCTGTAGGGCTTTATAAGGCGCAGTACTTTTTTAACTGTAGCTTTGTTTTTCATTACTGCACCTCCCTTTTAAACTGGCTTTCGTGAATTTCACGGTAAACCTCGTTATCCTCAAGAAGGCTTTCGTGAGTGCCCGAGCCTGTCAGCAGGCCGTCATCAAGGACAAGGATTTTATCAGCGTGGGCAACAGAGCTTGTACGCTGGCTTACAATGAAAACGGTTTTTCTGTCGGACAGGCTTTTGAGGGCTTTTCGTAAAGCGGCATCCGTCGCAAAGTCAAGGGCACTTGAGCTGTCGTCAAGGATAATAATATCTGCGTCGGAAACAAGGGCGCGTGCAATTGTGAGCCTTTGCTTCTGTCCGCCTGAAAGGTTTCGTCCGCCTTGCTCAATAGCAGCGTCGAGTCCGCCTTTTTCAGTTACAAAGTCCTTCGCCTGAGCAAGTGAGAGAGCTTCGTTGAGTTTTTCGTCACTTGCTTTTTTATTGCCGTAAAGCAGGTTGCTTTTTACAGTGCCTGAAAAAAGCATTGCCTTTTGCGGTACAAGGGCAACGGTGCTGTTGAGTGAAGCCTTACTCCAATTTTTTATGTTTTCACCCTTGAGGAGTATTTCTCCCTCTGTGGCATCGTAAAAACGGCTGATAAGGTGAACAAGTGTGGTCTTACCGCTACCCGTCCCGCCGATGATACCGACAGTTTCACCTTTTTTTACATTGAAGCTTATATCCGAAAGTGAGGGAGCACCTGCGCCTTCGTAGGTGAGGCTGACATTTTTAAATGAAATAATTTCGTCGGTATCCTTAACCTCGGTGATTTCACCGTAGGACATTGAGCTTTCTGTGTCGAGAATCTGTCCCACTCTGCCCATGCTTGCAATTGAACGGGCAATGAGGGTAATAAGACTTGCAAGCTTTACAAGCTCAATTAAAATCTGTCCCGTGTAATTGATAAGGGCAACAATGTCACCTGAAAAAAGGTGTCCGTTGTTGATTTTGTCTGCACCTAACCAGAGGATAAGTATTACCGCACCGTTTACTATTATGTAGGTAACGGGATTTAAAAGTGCGGAAATTCTGCCGACCTTAAGCTGTGAGGAAAGAAGGGTGCTGTTTGTGTTTTCAAAAGCTTCCTTTTGCTTTTTCTCTCTGCCGAAGGCACGGATAACACGTACACCGTTGAGGTTTTCTCTTGTTACGGCTGTGACACGGTCAAGATTCTGCTGAACGGTTTTGTGCATAGGCTTTGTTATAAACATTATGCCGAAAACAACTATGAACAAAAGCACGATAATGCCGACAAAGATAAGCGCAAGGTCACGGTCTACATAAAAGGCAAGTATTGCCGCACCGAAAACGATAAAGGGGCTTCGCATAAAAAGGCGAAGGAACATATTTACGCCGTTCTGCACAAGATTGATGTCACCTGTGAGCCTCGTGATAAGTGTGCTTTTACCGATTTTGTCAATTTCCGAAGATGAGAAGCTCTGTACTTTTTTTATAAGCTCGTGCCTTAAGCCCGTAGCTGTGCCGATAGCCGCCTTTGCGGCAAAAAACTGTGCGGTAAAGCTGCTTAAAAGTCCGAGAAGGGACATAAGTACAAGCAGGAAAAAGCGGCTTATTACAAAGCTCTTGTCACCCTTTGCAATACCCGTGTCAATTATGCTTGCAACAATAAGGGGAACTGCAAGGTCAAAGCAGGCTTCAAGCATTTTGAAAAGGGGAGCAAGGATGCTTTGCATTTTATATTTTTTAAAGTAGGGGATAAGATGCCTCATATTACACCTCGATGTGTTTTATTCAGGGACTATTATACATAAGTAATGGCTTAAAGTAAAGTGCAGCAAGGATTTTGTTGTCTTTTTATCCAATAGTTTTTTATTTATTTCGTTTAAACTTACGAAGTTTTTTTCGGAAGTTGAAATTATTCTTAAAGCGGTATATAATCATATTTATAAAATCAAAAAGGAAGATGAAAATATGGCTAACGAAAACATTTCCAAAAAAGATAATGCCCTTATGGCGGTTAAGTTTGTTTTATGCTCAACGGGTGCAGGTATCATTCAGACCGTGTCCTTCACACTTTTGAACGAGCTTTCAAAAAGGACGGACATTTTCTCATTTATGCCCGAAAAGCTTATCGAAAATGAGTACGGCCCCTTCTATTTTGTGGCACTTTTACTTTCTGTGCTTTTCAACTTTACCGTAAACAGAAAGTTCACCTTTAAATCAGCAAACAATGTCCCCATTGCAATGCTTAAGGTCTTCGGCTATTATTGCGTGTTTACACCGCTTTCAATATGGTGGGGTGTTGCACTTACAAACCTCGGCTGGAATGAGTACCTTGTGCTTGCCTTTACAATGGCAATCAACCTTTCAACAGAGTTCCTTTTCAACCGCTTCGTTGTTTTCGGCAAGTCCATCAACACGGCAGAAAAGAAATAACAAAGCGTACCGCCGACCCGAAAATCGGCGGTTTTTCAGGCGAATAATATATATTTCACAAGGAGAAAAATATGAAACATAAAATTCACGTTGCTTACGGCTTTCACGTTAACTGCTATCATTCCTACCGAGGTGACACAAACGATAATCTCGGATTCGGCTCGGATATAAGAATTATCCGCAAAATCCTTGACGTCCTGACAGAATTCAACGAGCTGGGTATTCCCGTAAAGGGAACATGGGACTCGGAAAACTTCTTCTCTCTTGAAAAAATTCTGCCCGAATACGCTCCCGATATCATAGAAAAAATGAAGGAACGTGTGAAAAAGTACGGTGACGAAAACATCATTATGGGTTACTCAAACGGTGCCCTCGGTGCTATGAATGAGGAGGAGCTTACCGCTTCAATTGAGCTTGCAGTTACCAATGAGCAGAAAAGCGGCCTTAAGGATATCTTCGGTGAATGTGAAATGCTTGTACGTCCTCAGGAGGTTATGTTCACTCCTTCTCAGGTTTCCGTTTACAATAAGCTCGGTGTAAAGGCTCTTTGCCTTTATTATTCCTGCGTACCCTTTGACGCCTTCCGCACAATAGTGCCGAGGCTCCCCGATGAGCTTGCCTTTAACCCTCTTACCTATACCTATAAGGGTGAAAGCATCACCGTTATTCCAACATACAGCAACTCAGATGTCTGCGATGCAGGTTGCCTTCGTGCCTGGGTCAAGGATTTACACCTCAAGCAGGAAAAGGGTGAAATCAATCACGATGTACTTCTTTTCATCAATATGGACGCTGACGCCATTTTCTGGGAGAGTATGAATCTGCCCGTTATCGGCAACCGCCTTGCAAATACTGACGGTATCCACGGTCTTGTCAAAGAGATTGCCGATTTGCCCTATGTTGTTTTTGATACTCCCGGCAATTATATCAAGACTCATAAGCCACTCGGCAACATTGATTTTACCCACGATACAGCCGACGGTAACTTTACGGGTTATGCGTCCTGGGCGGAAAAACCTTATAACAGAAAAATATGGACAGCCGTTGAGCGTTCAAGAATGATGGCAAAGGTTACTGCTGAAAAGGACAGTCTTGCCCCTTCCTTCCGTGAAAGAGTGCTTCTTCTTTCAACAACTCACTTCGGTCTTGCAACTCCCGTGCTTAATATTCAGCGTGAGAAAAAGGCTGATGCCCTTAAGGAAAGCATTATCCTTTCAGAAAGTGGGGCATTGCCCACAGCAGACGGCATAAGAGTGCACAACACGAGCGGGTCACTTCTGCAATGTGTGCAGGTTAAATTAAAGGGTGACCTTACCGTAGACAAGCTTCTTATTAAAGGCAAGAATCTCGACACTTACGCCGCCTTCCCCACCGACGATGAGGCCGGGGCATTCCTGATGCTTAAATTCAAAAAGCTCTGCGATGTTTATGAAATTGAGGTCAAAAAAGGAACCTCCCGTAAAGCCTACGCAACTGACGGCAAGGTAACGGCTGACAATACAGAGCTGGTTTTTGACGGCAAGGGCAGGCTTACATCTTTCTATCTCGGCGGTAAAAAAATCTGCGGTGACAGCTTCCTTAAAAGCTACATCACCTATGACGGTAAGCCCTATTATTTTAAAAACACCGTAAAGGAAGAAATAAAAGGCTCGGGTCAGGTAAGTATTGTAAGAACAAAGGGTGAAATCCATCTGCCTGATGAAATAAGTGCAGGTTCATTTGTTTTCGACTTTATCACAACGCCTTTTACAAAGGGTATCACGGTCTGCTCACGTGTGAATTATCCCTACACGGCAGAGACAACCTCAATTTCAACGGAAAACTCCGCTCTCGGCAGATACTCCGATATGAAGTGGCAGGAGGCTGTGCCCTTTGCACTCACGCCGAAAATGGATGGAGATATTAAAGTTATCAAGCGCAACTTTATGGGTGACATTTCCTCATTCAGGGCACAAAGCTTCCCGGAGTGCGATCCGAAAAACAAAAAGGTTGACTCCTTCAACCATCAGCTTACCGCAGGTCTTACGGGACTTTGTGACGGAAATTACACCTTCCTTGTAGCCAATGCCCGTCAGGTGCTTTGCTCAATGGCTCATTGCCCAATGAGACTTGACGAGGATAAAACAGTTCATATGAATCCCTTCGGTACATATTACGGCAAGCAGAGAAATCATTTCAGCCGTGCAAATGGTCAGGTGCTTGACGCATATACCCTTGTTGCGGCTCAGGGAAAATCCATTGCACCGTCATATAATGGCTGCAGTGAAACCGCTGTGACAATGCTTTACGCCTATGAGGGCGACTTTGACGAACAGGACAGCCGTATAGGGGAAGCACTTGCTTTTGCCGACGGAGCAGTTATATCCTGCGGTGAAAATGAAGCAGTTGAACCTTTCCTTGGGGACAATGTTACCTTCAGAAAAGCGCAGGTTGATAACATCAGCGAAAGCAAGCTGAAAAATCCCGTTATGACAGGCTTTATGGGTAACCTTAAAGATTATGTAGTCAAGGGTGTAAGAGGTATAGGTCACATTGTTATAACGCAAATAAAGACCAGAAAATAACACAACAAAGGGACTGTAGAATTAAGATGCAGAAGGCGTTTTTTGCCCCGAAGCTGTATGCTTATACTGCAAGCGGGCAAAAAACGTCTAAAAAAGCAATCAGACTTTGCAATTGAAAACAAAAACAGATGTATTTTGAGGCGTTTTTTACCTTGAAATACATCTGTTTTATATTTGCTTTTTGTTCTGCGCTTAAAGCTGCAGTTTCTTAAACTTTTGTACCTTTTGCACCCTTAGTGCCGCCGCCAAGGTTTACACCCTGAAGCACGTTTGAGTCAAAGCTGTAGGTGATGTTGCCTTCTTCTCTTTCTCTCTTGAGAGCGAAGGAAATCATTCTGTCAAGAAGCTCTGTGTATTTAACACCGAGAGGCTCCCAAAGGTAGAAGGAGAGTGAGCCGGGGATGGTGTTGATTTCGTTGAGCCAGATGTTGCCTGAAGCAGTGTCCATCATAAAGTCGATTCTTGAAACACCGTTACAGCCAAGGCACTTGAATGCTTTAACTGCCATTTCACGGATTTCTGTTCTCTGTGCATCTGTGATGTCAGCAGGAATCTTTCTCTTGAGGGTAGCCATACCCTTACTGCCGGAGGGTGAGCTCTTTACGCCGCCCTTTGCACCCTTTGCGCCTTTGGCTGAGCCGTCACCGATGTACTTTTCTGCGAAGGTCAGGATTTTATCTGAGGAAACGGGTTCTTCACATTCGGAGGCCTCTGCTGTTTCGTAGTCGCCGAGAACGGAGCAGTTGATTTCCTTAAGGTTCTGAACGGCGGTTTCAACAAGCACCTTTGTTGCATAGTGGAAGGCTGTGTCAAGGGAGTCGAAAAGCTCACTTCTGTTTTCAGCCTTTGGAATACCGGTTGTTGAGCCGTGGTTAACGGGCTTTACAATAACGGGATAACCGATTGCACTTTCGATTTCGTCAACAACCTTTTCGCTGTCCTCATCATAGAGGTTAGCGGTGTAGCACTTGCAGTCAAGCACGGGAATGCCGTTGTCCTTGAGCACGGTTTTCATCACATACTTATCCATACCCACAGCGGAGGAAAGTACATCACAGCCCACATAGGGAATGTTGAACATTTTGAGGTAGCCCTGAAGTGTACCGTCCTCAACATTTGTGCCGTGAACAACGGGGAAAGCGATGTCAATATAATCAACAACACCCTTTGAGAAAAGCTTCTGGGGATATTTGATAAGCTGGGTTTTACCGTCCTCGTTTACCATAATGATTCTCTGGCTTGTTTTGAGGAGGTTGTTGATGTCGGAATAGGATTCAATTTTGCCTACATTTTCACCAACGTAGAATTCGTTATTTTTTGTTATGTAAATGGGGATTACATCGTATTTTTCTCTATTGAGGTAACCCATTGCCTGAATTGCGGAAATTACTGAAATTTCATGCTCAACGGTCTTGCCGCCGAAAAGCACACCGACTTTGATTTTCATATATACATCACCTTTCTTTTAATAATTATCGGGAAGGTCGTTTTCAAGAAGAATAATCTTCTTTCTGCCCTGGGAGTTAAGGGCGTAAACGTGAGTAAGAGCTTCGTTGATTGTATCTGCAACGAAGATTTTATCCTCGTCGTACTTTTTGTCAAGAAGTCCTGCCTTGATGGGGATTGCCTGCTTTCTGCCGACGAGTACAACATAGTCGCATACTGCGGCGGCATTTCTGCCGAATTCACGGTTGAGCTCATCCTGCTTTTCGCCAAGCTCTACCATACCGGGAGTGACAAGGATTTTATAGCCGTCAAAAAGGCTGAGTGCTTCAAGAGCCGCCTTTGTACCGCTGGGATTTGAGTTATAAGCGTCGTCGATGATTGTAACGCCGCCCTTATCGGAAAGCTGAAGTCTGTGGGGTACACCCTCAAGTCTTCTTACTGCGGGACGAAGCTCTTTAAGGCTGATGCCCATTTTATGGCTGATTGCAATTGCACCTACAATGTTGAGCACATTGTGTCTGCCGATAAGTCTTGTTGAAAATTCCTCTTCTTCTCCGTTTCTTGTCTTAACCTTAAATGAAGTACCTCTTTCACTTACGTGAAGGTCAAAAGCAACATAATCTGCATCACCTTCAATGCTGTAAGAGATATAAGGTCTGTTGCAGCCGTGGTCACGGATGTTTTCATCGTCACCGTTGAGGAAAAGCATACCGCCCTCGGGGAGTGAATCGGCAAGCTCAAACTTTGTACCCTTTACCGCATCAAGAGTCTTAAAGGATTCAAGGTGCTGGGGCCCGATTGAGGTGATTACACCGTGGTGGGGGTGAACAATATCGCAAAGCTCCTTGATATCACCAACCCACTTTGCACCCATTTCGCAAACAAAGATTTCGTCAGTTGCCTTAAGTGAGCCGCGGATTGTTTTAACAACGCCCATAGGGGTGTTGTAGCTTTCGGGAGTCATAAGCACGTTGTACTTTGATTTAAGAAGTGTAGTGAGATAGTACTTGACGCTGGTTTTACCGTAGGAGCCCGTGATACCGATAATTTTAAGGTCGGGGCATTTTTTAAGGATTTTTTTAGCGTCGTTGGTGTAATACTGATTGACGCTTAATTCAACGGGCTTGTTGATGAGGTTTGCCACAAGGCAGAGAGCCGGGGCAAAGGTGTAAATAAGTGCGAGAGCCATAAGGAAGTAGGTTTCGTGAGGTACCGTACCCTTGAAGGCAGGAATTGAAACAAGACCGAGTACAAGCGCGGTGAAAAGAAGCTCTGTGAAGAACATTCTTTTTACTCTGGGAGTATATACGAGAGGCTTTTTTGCCTTTTTGGGCTTCTCTGAGGGGATTGCAATGATGAGAAGAGCTGTAAGTGCAATCGCCTTGAATTTGACATCAATATCAAAAAACAGAGCAATAAGCATAAGCAGTGAGAGGATGATGTGGGTGAGATACTTTCTTGTATTTTCCTTCATCCATTTTGTGTGGGTATCAAAGCGGTAGGAGTTGAGCTGGAAAAAGTGCATTGAGTCAATGGCAGCCATAGCCGTGGGGAAAAGAAAAACAACTGCTGCAATAAGAACCATATATAAATTCATATCAGTATTATCCTTTCAGTTATATCTTCATAAATGATGCAAGCACGCGGAGGAATTGATCCCTTCTTTCAAGGAAGGAGTAGTGTCCTGCTCCCTCAAAGGTAACAAGTCCTGCTTCGGGCATAAGCTTTTCCATGATTTTCGCGTCGCTTAAGGGGGTTGCATCGTCGGCTGTTCCCCATACAAGGAGTGTGGGAGCAGTTACGTTTGGCATAAGGTGCTGAAGGTCTTCGTTTACAACCTTTACAAGAGTCTGACGCATAATGGGGGAAGCGGCGTTGTAGTCAGCCGAGCCGTGTTTCTTGCGGAGATTTTCAAGTGCATCGGGGAAGAATTTTTTCACAAGCTTTGTTGCAAAAATCCATCTTGTCATTTTGTAAATACGCTGCTTGATTTTTTGTTTGAGAGTCTTTTTCGGTTTTACACCTGCGGCATCTACAAGGATAACCTTGTCTATTTCAAAGGGAAGCTCTCTTGAGCAAAGCTTGATGATAACTCTGCCGCCGAAGGAGTGGCCCAAAAGGGAGATTTTTTCGCAGGGGAATTCCTTCATAAAATCAAGAACAAAGTCAGTGTAATCGTCAACGCACCAAGGCTCTGTCGGCTCGTCACTTTCACCGAAGCCGGGCATATCCATTGCAATTACACGGTATTTTGCTTTAAGCAGGTCAATTGCTGACTGAAAAAGTGTGATGTTGCTTCCCCAACCGTGGAGAAGGAGCACGGTGTCGCCCTGACCCTCACAAATATAATTTATGTTCAGACCTTTGATATTAACAGTCACAGGAATCATTCCTTTCACTGATTATTTTAAAAGTTAAAATGTGCATACTTACACAGTCTAAAGTATTATATCACAAACTTATAATAATTTCTACCAATTATATTACTATTTATTATATTTTTCTCTTATAATTTTTAGTTAATTTTTCCCTCTTTATTGAATAATGACCATCTGTATGTTAAAATCGGGTTATAATATAAAAAACGAGGTGAAAGCTATGACAGATATAATTATAATCGGCGGCGGTCCTGCAGGCCTTACTGCGGCAATGTATGCCGTAAGAAGAGGCAAAACCGTTTTACTTTTTGAAAAGGAAGCCTACGGCGGTCAGATAAGCAAAAGCTCTCTTGTGGAAAATTATCCGTCTGTAAAATCGGTAAGCGGATTTGAGCTTTCCATGAATCTTTATAACCAGGCAAAGGATTTCGGCTGTGAATTTAAAAAGGAAAAGGTGCTTTCCGTTGTTGACGGTAAAATAAAAAAGGTTATCACCGCAAAGGGAGAATACGAGTGTAAGGCAGTTGTTTTTGCCGTAGGTGCTTCACCGAGAAAATCGGGTCTGCCTAACGAGGATGCGCTTGTCGGCAGAGGGCTTTCCTACTGTGCCCATTGTGACGGCAACTTTTTCAGAAGAAGGGATGTTGCCGTAATCGGTGGCGGAAGTACAGCTCTGCAGGATGCCCTTTATTTAAGTGAAATCTGCAACAAGGTTTATCTTGTTCACAGAAGAAACGAGTTCAGGGGTGAGGATGCCCTTGTAAAAAGAGTGGTTGAAAAAGAAAATATAGAGATTATTTATGACAGTACCCTTGAAAAAGCTGAAGGCTTACCGCTTTTAAAGAGCATTACCGTAAAAAATAAAAACACCGATGAAGAAAAAGAAATTGCCGTAAGCGGACTTTTCCTTGCAATCGGTCAGGTGCCGGGCACGGGTGAATTCGGTGACATCCTTCCACTTGATGAGCACGGCTATGTTATCTGTGACGAAACCTGTAAGGTCAGGGACGGAATTTATGTCTGCGGTGATTGCAGGCAAAAAACACTCCGTCAGCTTACAACGGCAGTTGCCGACGGCTCCGTTGCAGGCAGTGAAGCGTAAAAATATTAACGGGCTGTTGCGGATATCGTAACAGCCCGTTATTGCGTGTATTATTTATTTTTTCATCTTCTTTGCGGCCTTTGCAGCTTCCTTTTCTTCCTTGAGCTGCTTTGTTTTTGCGGCCTTTTCTTCGTCAAGGCGCTTCTGCTCGTCAAGCTGAGCCTGTCTTGCGGCCTCGGCTGCAGCCTTGCTTTCCTCGTACATTGCTGCAATCTCGTCAAAGTGAGCGTAGTTTTCCTTGTCCTTCATAAGCTTTTCAGCGTTAAGGTAGGGCTTTGCGGCACGGGCAAACTGTGCATGCTTGTCCATTTCTGCCTTGGTTTCCTTCTGAATCTGCTTCTTTTCAAGCTTTGTCTTTTTGATTTCAACATCAAGCTCGGTAACAAGCTGCTTGTCCTTTGTCTTCTTTGCCTCGTCCTTTTTAAGGTAAAGAGCCTTGAGTCTTTCGTCTGCGGCATCCTCGGCGTTGAAGAGCTTTTCAAGCACTGCGAAGTCGGGCTGAACAAAGTCGGCCTCGTTCTTATAATATTTTGCAATGGTTTTACAGGAAAGCTTCTTGTTCTTTGCAATTTCAATAGCAAACTTACGAAGCTCCTTTTCCTCCTTTGTGGAGGTGGGCATAATTTTTGCGGCGGCAAGCTCAGCCTTGATATCGTTCATATCAGCTGCAAAAAGACCCTTGAGTCCTGCACGGTAAACCTTTTCGTTTGCGGCAACCTTGGTGATGAAGAGGTTACTTGAGAACTTTTCAAGCTCCTGAATAACAAAGCGTGAAATTTCAATTTCCTCGTTGAGGAGCTTTGCTTCCTTGCGTTCCTTTCTTGAAAGACCCTTGCCGATTTCCTTAAGGGGAAGCTCTGCCTTTTCTCTTGCATCACGGATAACGTCGATTGCCTCAACAAGGCCTGCATCGTTACGCACGCCGTTGCCGTAGTCTTCAAACATTGCGCGGATTTTAAGCACGCGTACAATACCCTTCTGCTGCTTTTCGGTAAGGTCGTAGAAGAAGTAGGGCACAACATTGAGGAAGGCACCTACAGCGGCCATAACGATAAGGGCATTCATAACGTCGTAAAGAAGTCCGGACTGACCTGTTGTAACATCAAGTATAGCGTAGGGATTATCGTAGCCGTTGCCCTCGAAAATGCCGTAGTGCTCATAAACAAAGGGAAGCACGGCGGAGGTTGCAAGGGTTACCATATTACCGATGGTTGAAACGGTTGCGAACATACCGTCAACACGCTCGCCTGTTTTGTGCTGATGATAGTCACGGATGTCTGCCTGGATAGCAGGTGTTGTAATCTGCTCAAAGGCACCGAAGAGATAATTGAGATAAATACAGATTGTAAGCCAGAGAATGCTTTCCTTTCGAATGCCCATAGCAAGAATGCACACAACATTCATCAGGTTGACGCCGACAAGCACCTTTTTCTTGCCGAATTTTCTGATGCAGATGGGAGCCAGAAGCATACCCCAGAGTGAAGCATTACCGATAATTGCACGGATGAATGCCATTGTATTACCGTCGCAGGAGTGACCGAAGGAGTATGACCAGTCAAGAATGCTTGAATATGAGGTTTCAAGGAAGCCGAGCCAGCCTGCAAGGGCAATAATCCAGAAGTATTTGTTCTTGGCAACCTCTCTGAAGGCATCAATAAAGCGTACCTGAACGGCGCGGCTTCTTGCCTGAACGATTTTTTCCTTTGTGTTGCCGAAGATTACGATTGTAAGAGCAATACCGATGATTGCAAATGCGGGGTAGGAGAGTCTGTAAACTCTGATATCGTAAAGGTTGTTGTCTGCAACATATTTTGCAATAAGGGGTGAAGCGATGTTCATAATTGAGGGTGCGAGAGAGTAAACAACGCTCTTAATTGCAAGCACGTCAGTTCTTTCCTGTGTGTTGGGTGAAAGCACGTGAATAAGATTGGTGTAAGCATCGTTGAAGAAGTTAAAGAAGAACATCAGCAACAGATTGAACAGCATTACAATGGCACACTTTGCCACGTATCCGCCCGTGTAGCCCATAACCTCCATCGGGAACCAGTCGTTGAGCCTTTCGTAGGGGAACCATACATAGGCAAGGCTGATGAGGGCTGTGGGAATACCCATTGTAAGAAGGTAGGGTCTGTACTTACCTGCCTTGTTACGGGTGTTGTCAATCATATTTGCTCTGATTGCCGTCAACGGAATGTTGGCTATGGTAGAAATTATGTAAAGCAGATACATATGAGTCGGTGAAATACCGATTGAACCGCTTACGAGCATATTGTTTGTGCTGACGATGAGCTGTGAGCCCATTGTGATGATGAAGTACGCACCGATACCGCCGCCTGCGTAAGCCGCAATTTCCTTGAAGGGCATATAACGGCTAGGCATGGGGATGTTCCAGTAGGTGCGGAAATCACCGAGAAGATTTTTGACCTTTGTAATCAAATTTACTTCCTCCTCTTTCGTTGAAATTATATTTTAGAATTGTACCACAATAAAGCATTTAAATCTACATTTAAAGATGTTATGTTTTAAAATCGGCTATTGTTACAGAATAGGTATTATATATTTAGTAAACTTGACAAAAATAGGGATGAAAGACCCCGACAGAAGGTAGGTGCCTTGTCGGGGTCTGATATTAACCGAGATATTTGCAAACGGCAACAGAAGCTGTTGCGCCGTCGGAAATTGCTGTTGCAACCTGACGGACCGACTTGCTTCTGCAGTCACCTGCGACGAAAATTCCGCTTACACCTTCGGGAGTACAGCTTTCGTCAGCAGTGATGTAGCCTCTTTCGTCAAGACTTACTGCATCGCTGAAGCCTTCGTTTTCGGGCTTCTGACCGATAGCAACAAAGATGCCGCCAAAGGAAAGGTCGGTTTCTGCGCCTATTTCCTCGTTTCTGATTGTGATGCCCTCAAACTTATCTTCACCGAGGATTTTTGCAACAACCGAGGATAAAATCACCCTGATGTTGTCGGTGCTTTCAATCTGTTCAACAAGCTTGCTTTCACCTGTAAGGAAGGGGAGGTTCTGTATAACAGTAACGCTCTTTGAGGTCTTTGAAAGGAGAATTGCCTCCTGCAAGGCGGAGTTACCGCCGCCGATAACGGCAATGTCCATATCCTTGTAAAAAGCTCCGTCGCAAACGGCACAGTAGGAGATTCCCTCGCCGGTGAATTTTTCTTCATTCGGGAGTCCGAGTGTACGGTGCTTTGAGCCCGTTGCAAGGATAACAGTCCTTGCCTGATAGTCTGCTCTGTCACCCTTTACGGTGAAGATGTCGCCGTCCTTTGTGATGCCCATTGCCTCGTCCATATCAATGTCAGCGCCCTGACTCATAGCCTGTTCAACAAGCTTGTCAGCAAGCTCAATACCGCTTACGGAGGTGAAGCCGGGATAATTTTCAACCTTGGGGGAGTGAGTAATCTGTCCCCCGAAGGTTTCCTTTTCAAGAACGAGTACGCTCTTGTTTGCTCTTTTGAGATAAATTGCCGCTGTCAGACCGGCAGGGCCTGCACCGATAATTATTGTATCGTAAATCATTTTTATGCCCTTTCGGTGAATGCTCTGATATTTGAAAGGTTGACAATCTTTTCAGCCTTACCGTCCTTCACAACGATGAGTGTAGGAGCCTGCTGAATGCCGTATTCTTCTGCAAGTGCCTTGTTTTCGTCAGCATAAACCTTTTCGTAGCTGATGTTTGCCATGTCAAGGAAGCGGGCTGCCATTTTGCAGTTGGGACAGGTTGTTGTTGCAAAAAGGATAACCTTATCTTCACAAGCTACGCAGTTATTTTCAGCTGCCCTTACTTCCTGCTTTGCCTCGAAAATTCTGTCACCGATTTTTGAGGGGTTGTATTCAACTCTGTGCTTGTATTCCTGGCTCTTGCCGTCGTTCCAGTTCTGAACGGGTCTGTAGTAGCCGGTGATACGGCTGTAAACCTCTGTTGCCTCTCCGCAGTCGGGGCAAGTGTAAACCTCACCTGCGATGTAGCCGTGGTTTTTACATACGGTGTAGGTGGGTGAAATTGAATAGTAGGGAAGACGGTAGTTTTCGGCAATCTTCTTTACAAGGTTAGCCGCACTCTTCCAGTCGGGAAGCTTTTCACCGAGGTAAGCGTGGAATACAGTACCTGAGGTGTAAAGGGTGTGAAGCTCGTCCTGCTTGTCGAGTGCCTCGAAGATATCGTCTGTGTAGCCTACGGGAAGGTGTGAGGAGTTGGTGTAGTAGGGAGTTTCTTTCTTTTCCTTGTCACCTGCTGTGATGATGTCGGGATAGTGCTTGACGTCGTGTTTTGCAAGGCGGTAGCTTGTTGACTCTGCAGGTGTTGCTTCAAGGTTGTAAAGGTCGCCGTACTTTTCCTGATAGTCGGAAAGTCTTTCTCTCATGTGGTTGAGAACGTCCTTTGCAAACTGCTGTGCTCTGTCATCAATAAGGTTGCAACGAAGCCAGCTTGCGTTGAGAGCAGCCTCGTTCATACCTACAAGACCGATTGTTGAGAAGTGGTTTGCGAAGGTGCCGAGATATCTCTTTGTGTAGGGATAAAGACCTGCATCGAGAAGGTTTGTGATAACCTTACGCTTGATTGCAAGTGAGCGTGCAGAGATGTCCATGAGTCTGTCAAGACGAGCATAGAAGTCTGCCTCATCCTTTGCAAGGTAAGCGATTCGGGGCATATTGATTGTAACAACACCGATTGAGCCGGTGCTTTCACCGCTACCGAAGAAGCCGCCTGACTTTTTACGTAATTCACGAAGGTCAAGACGGAGTCTGCAGCACATTGAACGTACGTCGCTGGGCTCCATGTCGGAGTTGATGTAGTTTGAGAAGTAAGGAGTGCCGTACTTTGAGGTCATTTCAAAAAGGAGCTTGTTGTTCTGGGTTTCTGACCAGTCAAAGTTACTTGTGATTGAGTAGGTGGGAATGGGATACTGGAATCCTCTGCCGTTTGCGTCGCCCTCAATCATTGTTTCAATGAAGGCACGGTTGATCATATCCATTTCCTTCTTGCAATCCTTGTACTTGAAGTCCATTTCCTTGCCGCCCACGATAGCGTTGAGCTCTGCAAGGTCAGCGGGAACTGTCCAGTCAAGGGTGATGTTTGAGAAGGGTGCCTGAGTACCCCAACGTGAGGGAGTATTTACGCCGTAAATGAAGCTTTCAATGCACTTTTTAACCTGCTCGTAGGAGAGGTTATCAACTTTTTCAAAGGGTGCAAGGTATGTATCAAAGGAGGAGAAGGCCTGAGCGCCTGCCCACTCGTTCTGCATAATGCCGAGGAAGTTTACCATCTGGTTGCAAAGAGTTGCAAGGTGCTTTGCGGGAGCTGATGTGATTTTGCCCGTTACACCGCCGAGACCCTCCTGGATAAGCTGTTTTAAGGACCAGCCTGCACAGTAGCCTGTGAGCATTGAAAGGTCGTGGATATGTATGTCTGCATTTCTGTGAGCGTTTGCGATTTCGTCATCGTAAACCTCGCTGAGCCAGTAGTTTGCGGTGATTGCACCTGAGTTGTTGAGGATAAGACCTCCGACTGAATAAGTAACGGTGGAGTTTTCCTTAACACGCCAGTCGGCAACGTTAACGTAGTTGTCAACAATTTCCTTATAGTCAAGGAGGGTTGTGTTAATATCACGGAGCTTTTCGTGCTGACGGCGGTAAAGGATGTATGCCTTTGCAACATCGGAGTAGCCTGCCTGAACAAGCACATTTTCAACGCTGTCCTGAATGTCCTCAACGGCAATGCAGTGGTCTTTGATTTTCGGCTCAAAGTCTGCTGTTACCTTAAGGGCAAGAAAGTCGATGATGTTGGGGTTGTATTCTCTTTGCTCTGCTTCAAAAGCAAGGGTGATTGCCTGGGTGATTTTTGCAAGGTCAAACTCAATGAGCTTGCCTGTACGCTTCATAACTGAATACATAAAAACGTCCTCCTTGTAAATTTTTTTAGATAAAAAAATAATCAGTTTCTTCCGTCCGAATTATGACGGTGCAAAACTGATTATACCACTATCGGTTGTAAATATCAAGGGAATATTACACAAATTATTGTATTATTTTTTGTGAAAACCACAAAATATTGGGGAACAACCACAATATATAGGGTTTGAAAAAATACACCGTGTCACCCTTGACGAAGGAAAACATTGCTGTGTGAGGCATTGAGGTCTTCAGTAAGCTTTTTCATTCCTTCCGTGCTCCATCCACGGCAATTTCCGTCAATGAGATTGCCCGAATCCTTGAACTGCTGAAGGTAGTAGGGGGTGTCCGATGAGAACAAACTGAGGATCTTTTCAAAGTCGTTTTCGTCATGAAAATCCTCTGTTACCGTTGTGCGAAATTCGTGGGGAACACCGCTTTTTTCAATAAGGTCAATGCTTTCTCTGATAAGTGAAAAATCAAGGTCGGGAACGCCTGTGGTCAGGGTGTATTTTTCGGGTGCTGCCTTTATGTCCATTGCAATATAATCGGCAAGGCTTTCGTTGAGCACCTCTTTCAAAGCATCGGGACGGTAGCCGTTGGTGTCAAGCTTGATTAAAAAGCCCATATCCCTGATTTTTTTCATAAAGGGGATAAGGTCCTTCTGTAAGGTGGGCTCACCGCCGGTGATACATACTCCGTCAAGGATGCCCCTGCGCTTTCCGAGAAAGGAGAAAAACTCTTCCTCGCTGACAAAATCCGTTACGGGACTTGTAACAAGCAACGCATTGTGACAGAAGGGGCAACGGAAATTACAGCCGGGGGTGAAAAGTGTGCAGGCGGTTTTGCCCGGATAATCAAGTAATGTAAGCTTCTGTAAGCCGGCTATGAGCATAGACATCCTCCTTTTTGCAATATATTTTTAGGATACCACTTAAGATAAAATAAAGCAATCTTTTTGAACAAAAAATAAATGATAAAAAAACGACTTGCCAAATTGCATATAAGTGTGTTATATTATATCTGTATAATTGTATTCATATAGCTTTACAAGGAGGTAACAGGATATGAAAATTACAGTAAAGAAAAACATGAAAAAAGGTATGAGCCTCTTTCTCTGCCTGCTTATGATGTTTTCTCTTGCTACGCCTGCGTTTGCAGAGGGAACAGAGGACATCTTAAGCAGACCTTACGGCTCTGTTGAACCCATTACAGAGGGACTTTCAGCAGAGGGTACAGAGGAAATCACCGTAACAAACAAAGAGGAAATTACCCTCGAGTTTGCAAAGGCAGACCCTTCAATCGGCAGAAACAATGACGGCTGGTGGGCAGGCTTTAAGGTAATTGCACCCGCAGGTCTTACAGAAGAGGAGCTTAAGGCTGTAAAATTCCGTAAGAACACAGACGGTCAGTGGAGTGATGACGGCTATTTCTGGGATGTAAAGAATTCAGCCGAGGGTGATGCAGTTCACTGGGTAGGTGTATGGACTTATGTTACTCCCGAAAAAATTGCTCAAGCAGTTGACAACAAGCTTACCTACAGCTATATGTTTGACTGGTACGGCAACGGCTTTGAGGGTGAAGCACAGAAAATAGATGTTGTGCTTGATACTGAAAAGCTCGTTCTTGATGCAGAGTATAACTACGGTACAGTTCAGATTTTTACAGACGGTCTTACCGTTGAAGGCACAGAGGATATCACCGTAACAAATAAGGAAGAGATAACACTTTCCTTCCATAGAGCAAATCCCTCAATCGGCAGAAACAAGGACGGCTGGTGGGCAGGTATGAAGGTAATTGCTCCCGCTGAGCTTACTGCAGATGAGCTTAAGGCTGCAAAATATCTCAGAACCGATGCAAAGGGAACAGCAGAAAAAGTATTCTGGAATGTTAAGGATTCAGCAGACGGTGCTGATGTACACTATGTTGAAATGTGGGTGATGGTAACTCCCGCGTTTATTGCAGGGGCTGAAGACAACAAGCTTACAACCACTTATGAATTTGACTGGGACGATAACGGCTACGGCATTTCAACACAGAAAATTGACTTTGTGCTTGATACAACAAAAATCAAGCTTGATATGACACCCTTCCTCGGCTCTGTTGAGGCTATTACAGAGGGTCTTGCCGCAGAGGGCACAGAGGAAATCACCGTAACAAACAATGAGGAAATCACCCTCGAGTTTGCCAAGGCAGATCCCTCAATCGGCAGAAACAAGGACGGCTGGTGGGCAGGAATGAAGCTTCTTGCACCTGCAGGTCTTACCGAAGAGGAGCTTAAGGCTGCAACCTTCCGCAAGAACACGGACGGTCAGTGGAGCAATGCAGATTATTTCTGGGGCGTAAAGGATTCGACAGATACCGATTCGGCTCATTGGGTAGGCATCTGGGCATATGTATCACCCGAGGAGCTTGCCAATGCTGTTGACAACAAGCTTACCTACCGCTATGAGTTTGACTGGTACGGCAACGGTCTTGAAAGCGAAACACAGAAGATTAACCTTGTGCTTGATACAGAAAAAGTAATTCTTGACCATGAGGACCATTATGCCACAGCCGAAGCAATCACCGACGGTCTTGAGGTAACAGGTACAACAGACCTTGAGGTGAAGAACAGCGAAGAAATCACACTTGACTTTGCAAAGGCAGACCCCTCAATCGGCAGAAACAAGGACGGCTGGTGGGCAGGCTTTAAGGTAATTGCTCCCGCAGAGCTTACCGAGGCTCAGCTTAAGGATGTCAGATTCCGTAAGAGCACAGAGGGTCAGTGGAGTGATCCTGCTCCCTTCTGGAGTGTAAAGGATTCAAATGAAGGTGACGCAGCTCACTGGGTAGGCGTATGGGCTTTTGTCACACCTGAGCTTATTGCTTCAGCACAGGACAATAAAATTGTTTACGAATATGAATTCGACTGGGACGGAAACGGCTTTGGCATTTCAACACAGAAGATAAATGTTGTGCTTGATACAGAGAAGATCAAGCTTATCCACAGCGAAGGCTGTGAGAAGGTAATTGACATTCCCGCAAAGGAGCCTGAGTGTCTTGTTGACGGTAATACCGAGGCTTCACACTGCGGCGTCTGCGGACTTGTTCTCAGCACCTATGATGTTATTCCCTCATATCAGGGCCATAACTTCACAGAAAAGATTATGGATGAGGCTCACCTTTTTGCTCCTGCTGACTGCGTTTACTATGACCGCTATTATTACAGTTGTTCACGCTGTGATGTAATGAGTGAGGAGGTATACGAGGATAAGGAAGGGAGTTCACTTCTTCCTCACGTAAGAACACGCAAGATTGACGAAATTCACCTTGTTTCACCCGCTGATTGTACACACGCAGCAATTTACTATATGGGCTGTAAAAACTGTGATGAGGTATTCGACGACACCACTTACTCTGAGGGTACACCCAAGTATCACCTTTTCACAGTTGAAAAGGTTACTGCAAAGGCAGGTATCGGCTCACAGGGTTACATCAGCTTCTACTGTAAGGATTGCGGAACCGCTGATAACGATCCCATTCCCTTTGCAGGTATCGCTTCGGTAAAATTAGCTGCAGCTTCCTTTAACTATACAGGTAAGGCTGTTACTCCTGCCGTTACCGTAAAGGATTCTGACGGCAAGACTCTCAAAAAGGGTACAGATTATACAGTCGCTTATTCAAACAATATCCTTCCCGGTGCAACAGCTACCGCAAAGGTAACCTTCAAGGGTAATTACAAGGGCACATATACTATTAAATATAAGATAGTAATTCCCGCAACAACCAAGATTACCTTTGCAGCAAACAATTCAGCTGTAAAAATCACCTGGAATAAGGTTCCTAATGCAATCAACTACAAGATTTACCAGAAGACCGCGAAGGGCTGGAAGGATCTTGGTAACACAACAGCACTCAGCAAAACAATTACAAAGCTTTCGGCAGGTACAAAGTATACCTTTGCCGTAAAGGCGGCGGTTAAGTATAACGGTAAGGTTTACTGGGCAGGTGCTTATAAGACAGTCGACACAGCAACAACCTTATCAGCAACCTCAAAGATAACTGCAACACCCACAGTAAACTCAATCAAGCTTACCTGGAATGCTGTCAAGGGTGCAAACGGTTATGCTATTTACCTTAAGACTGCAAATGGCTGGAAGCATCTTGGCAATACCACAAAAACAACAGCAACCTTCAAAAACCTCAAGGCAGGCACGAATTACATCTATGCAGTAAGAACAATCACACGTACAGCAAGTAATGTTATAGTGCTTGGCGGCTACAGACAGCTTATCACAGCAACGAAGCCTGTGGCTCCGACTGTTAATGTTACCGTATCAGGCGGTAAGGCAACAGTTAAGTGGAACAAGGTTGCAGGCGCAACGGGCTATCAGGTTTATTACAAAACCGCTAACTCAGGCTGGAAGCTTATGGGTACAGTAGGCGCAGCAAAGGTAAGCCTTGCAAAAACCGGCTTTAAAAAGGGTGTGAAGTACGCCTTTGCCGTAAGAGCCTATAAGGCTGTCAGCGGTGGAAATATTTTCGGTGCACTTGGCTCCAAGACGGTTACAATGAAGTAACATCCGAAAAAACGGAGGGAAAAAGATGCAACACAAACTTATTGCTTTTTACAAAAAAATTATTGCCGCGGTGACAGCCTTTCTGCTGTCACTGGGCATCTCCTGCGGTGGCGGGGATATCAGCATCGGTGAAGCTATGCGCGGTGAAATCAACACCGTTACCGCCTACGATGAAAACGCTGACTATAAGCTCAGCGTTGATGCCGGAGACGAGGTTCACGGTATCAGCGATATGCTTTACGGCATCTTCTTTGAGGATATCAACTTTGCCGCTGACGGCGGTCTTTATGCCGAAAAGGTAATCAACCGCTCCTTTGAATACGGCAAGCTTGCCGCAGACGATGAGCTTCACGGCTGGAGCAAGGTAGGCGGTGCTATGATTGAGGTTGAAAAGGGCGATAGGCTCGGCGGTCTCAATGCAAACAACGCAAACTATCTTGTAATCACAAACACAACAAGTGAACCCTCCGGTGTACAGAACAGAGGCTTCCTTGACGGAATGGCAATTGAAAAGGACGGGAAATATTACTTCTCCGTTTATGCAAAGGATTTAAAGGGCGGCGAGGCTGATCTTACGGTCAACCTTGTTGCTGACGGAAGAATTGCTGCAACGGGCAAAATTGCTGACATTGCTACAGAGTGGACAAAGTATGAGCTTACACTAATTTCAGACACAACTGCAACAAGCAATGTTTACCTTCAGGTGCTTTCCGATTGCAGTAAGGTTGCCGTTGATATGGTTTCACTTTTCCCCGAAACCTATAAGGGTCACGGTATGAGAATTGACATTGCCCAAAAGCTTGCTGACCTTGAGCCATCCTTCCTGCGTTTCCCCGGCGGATGCGTAATTGAAGGCTGGGATAAGGAATCTGCTTACAACTGGAAGGATTCAATCGGTGTTGGTGAGGACGGACTTCCTCTTGAGTTTAACGGTACCTACGGCGATGTTGCAACCCGTTCCTACGGCATCAACCTCTGGACAGACGTTGCCGCAACAGAAGATCCTCTTCCCTGCTATATGAGCTACGGCCTCGGCTTCTATGAATATTTCCAGCTTGCCGAGGATATCGGAGCAATCGGTGTTCCCGTTATCAACTGCGGACTTTACTGTCAGATGAGAGGTAAGGGCCCTGTTGATATGTACACTCCCGAGTTTGAACAGTATCTTCAGGATATGGTTGACCTTGTTGAATTCTGCCGCGGTGACGAAACTACAACCTGGGGTAAGGTAAGAGTATCTCTCGGTCACAAGGAGCCCTTCGAGCTTAAGTATATCGGCATCGGTAACGAAAATGAGGGCGAGGTTTACTTTGAACGCTATGAAGCCTTCCTTAAGCGCTTCAACGAGGAAAAGGCAAAGAATCCCGAGCTTTATGAGGGACTTGAGCTTATTTATTCCTCAGGTGCAGATGAGGCAACAAGCAGTGAAAACTACATAAAATCCTATGAGAACGCTTACAAATACGTAAACGAAAACGGTATCAGCATTGACGAGTATGCAGGTGTTACAGACCACCACTACTACAATGACCCCTCATGGTTCCTTGAAAATGCTGACTACTATGATGAAAAGAACTACAAGAGAGCTACCTCCGAAATGCTTGACACAGGTTACGGCGGTGCTATCAATGTTTTCCTCGGTGAATATGCGGCTCGCTCAAACAGACTTGAGGCAGCTCTTGCCGAGGCGGCATATATGACAGGCCTTGAAAGAAACGGTGACATTGTAAAGATGGCGGCTTATGCTCCTCTTTTCGGTAACCTTACCGCGACACATTGGTCACCTAACCTTATCTGGTTCAACAACAACCTTTCAACGGGTTCAATCAGCTACTATATGCAGAAGCTCTTCTCAACAAATGCAGGTACAAGCCTTCTTGCTTCAAAGCTTGAGGGTGCCGCTCTTCCTATGGAAAATGCAAAGGGCAGAGTAGGTGTAGGAACGTGGTACACAAGTGCTGAGTTTGATAATGTTAAGGTTGTCAACAATGATAGCGGTTGTGTTCTCGGTACAGACTGCTTCCTTCCCACATCTCATTGGTGGGGTTGGACAGACACCACAAGCGGTGACTGGGGTGTTAAAGGCGGCAAGCTTGTGCAGAAGGATACCTGGATGGCTGATAACCACAGAGGTGCCGTTACTTTCTTCGGTGATACTGAGTGGGAAAACTACACCTTTACCGTTGAGGCTACAAAGCTTGACGGAAGCGAGGGCTTTATTATTCCCTTCGCCGCACAGGATAAGGACAACTACTGGTTCTGGAATATCGGCGGGTGGGGTAACACAGTTTCCTGTCTTCAGGAAATTGAAAACGGTGCAAAAACCGGCAGAGTTCCCGGCACAGTCAAGGATTTTGCAGTTGAAACCGGCAAGACCTATGAAATCAAGATTGTGGTTAACGGCTACAATGCAAAGGGTTATATTGACGGTGAGCTTATGTTTGACAAAGACCTTGAAACAGGTGCAAAGTCCGAAAGCTATCAGGTTGTTTCTACAGATGCAAGCGGAGATATCATCATCAAGCTTGTAAACGTTACAGATACTGCACGTAGCTTTGCAATCGACATTGCAAACGTTGATGTAAATGCTGTTGCAACCGTTTATCAGGTAGCAGGTGACAGCCTCGGTAACGATAACATCCTCGGTGCAAAGGAAGACTGCATTATGGAGGAGTTCACCGTTGAAGGCATCAGTTCACAGTTCAATTACACCGTTCCGATGTATTCGGCAACGGTTATCAGAATTTCAAAATAAGCTTTTGAATAAAATAAAATCCATCGGTGTTCAGCCGATGGATTTGTTATTTTTACTGTTTATTAAGCTTCACAAAGTGCCTTATCAGATAAATTATTGCTCCTACGGGGATGGCACAGATTATAATTTTTATTATCAGGTGAATGGGAATGTAATCGTAAATTCCGTCACCGAGGATGGTAAAAAGTATAACTCTCGGCATAATGCCTATTACCGATGCGAAAAAGTAACGGTCAAAGCGGCATTTTGATGCACCCCAGAAAAGGCTGACAAAGTCAATGGGAAAAACGGGCAATGCACGTATGGGAAGAAGTGCAATGAATTTATCGTTTAGCTTCATATCAAGGATTTTTTTGCCTGCCTTTGTTTTTGCAAGCTGCTTGTTCACATATTCGCCGCCGAGGAAAAGACCGAGGAAATAGGTGACGGTTACTTCAATTACAATACCTACAAGGCTTATGAGTGAAGCGGTGAGGGGCGGAAACGCCATACCGATTGAAATGTAAATAAGTGAGGCGGGAATTATAAAAAGAATGGATTTTGTAAGATATACGCCCCATATTGTAAGAACGGCAATAACCATATTACTGCTTGCGTCAACAAGAGCACGGATATCAATATTTTTAAGCTTGTCATAATTTATAACCGCAAGGACAAAAATAATCATTGCAACGGCAACGCGTATAAGAGCCTTGACGGTGGATTTTGTTTTTTCGCTCATCGGAAACCTCCTTAAGGTGACTACTATATCCCGTGTATTATACAACCGAAAATAAAATTTTACAAGTATAAACATAATATTGACGCATTTTATTAAAAGAAATCTATGGACTTTTTAGCTTCGGAGTGATATACTTATTTAGTATAATGCGGGAGTATGCATTTAATTTATCGGATTACTATATATTGTCTATGAGGTGAATTATGACAGTAAAAGATAAAATTGAAAGAAAAGCGGTTGACATAGCCCTTGGAGAAATCCTTAAGTATGTTGACAAAAATCCCAAGGAAAACATCCTTAAGCTCTTTAATCTCGGCTCAAAGCTTCTCGGGGACACCTTCCCGAAGAAAAACCTTGAAAAGATAAGGGAAATTATCGAGGAGGGTGACAACGTTTACTATAATATGGTGCTTGACATCCTTAAGGATCTTGACAGGGGAATGCTCAAAAAAATGATCCTTGCTATGGGCCTCGGCGCAGGTGTAAAGGGTACAAAGGCGGTAAGAGAAAACCGTGAAAAGTACAAGTGCAACATTCCCTTCCAGATTCTTATTGACCCCACAAGCGCCTGCAATATGAGATGCAAGGGCTGTTGGGCTGCAGAATACGGCCACAGAAACAACCTCACCTTTGAGGAAATGTCAAGCATCGTTTCCCAGGGCAGAGAGCTCGGTACACATTTTTATATGTTTACAGGCGGTGAGCCCCTTATCCGTAAGGACGACATCATCAAGCTCTGCGAAACCTATCCCGACTGTGCCTTCCTTTCCTATACAAACGGCACCCTTGTTGATGAAAAGTTCTGCGACGAAATGATAAGAGTCGGAAACATTGCCCTTGCTCTTTCAATTGAGGGTGAAGAGGGTGCAACCGATGAGCGCCGCGGTGAGGGCAGCTACAAAAACGTAATCAAGTCAATGGAGCTTCTCAAGCGCAAGGGCTGTCTTTTCGGTATGTCAGTATGCTACACAAGTCACAACATCCCCAGCGTAACAAGTGATGAGTTCCTTGATAAAATGATTTCCTACGGTGTAAAGTTCGGCCTTTACTTCAATTATATGCCCGTAGGTCACGACGCTGACGTTGAGCTTATTCCCCGTCCCGAGCAGAGAGAATATATGTACAAGTGGCTCAGAAGAGTCAGAAACGGCAAAACAGGTAAGCCTCTTTTCGTTATGGACTTCCAGCACGACGGTGAATATGTAGGCGGATGTATTGCAGGCGGAAGAAACTACTTCCACATCAACTCCGCAGGTGATATGGAGCCTTGTGTTTTCATCCACTTCTCCGATTCAAACATCCGTACACATACACTCCTTGAGGGTCTTCGCAATCCGCTGTTTATGGCATTCAGACACGATCAGCCCTTCAATGACAATCACCTTCGTCCCTGCCCGATGCTTGAAAATCCCGACTGCTTAAGAAGCATTGTTGAAAGAACAGGTGCAAAATCAACAAACCTCATCCGTGAGGAAACTGCAGAAATGCTTTGCAGCAAGTGTGATAAATTTGCCGCCCAGTGGGCACCCAAGGCACAGGAAATCTGGGACAGCACCAAGCATCCCAATCCCAAAACACAGTATTACAGAGATACTCCCGAGGGCAAAGCAGAGTTTGCATCAAAGTAATTTTGCTTGTGCAAATTGCCTTATTCGGTACTGTGATTTTGGACAAAAAGTCAAAAGCGGTTTTTTATATGTAAAAAAATATATTTTGTTATATGAAAATACTTAAAATTGCTTGACTTTTTTTGTATTTTATTGTAACTTTATATAGTAAATGACTGCGTGTGGTTATTCCAAGGCTAGCCATTACTCGAAAAAACGTTTAAACGTAAATTATTGAAAGGGGTTATATAACCATGAAACAAGAAACAAAGCTTGTTGCCATTATCCTCGTAGCTCTTATCGTATTCCTCAGCGGCTTCGGTCTTGGCGCAACAAAGGGCATCACAATCAATGTTAACGGTGGCGCAGCAGTTCAGACAGGCGGCACTCAGACAGCAGCTCCCGTAGAGCAGACAACAGCAGCTCCCCAGACAACAACAGCAGCAGCTCCTGTAGAGCAGACAACAGCAGCTCCCGCAGAACAGACAACAGCAGCACCCGCAGCTGACAATTCAGGCAGCGTAAAGGTTCCCTCAGGTACTGCTGAAATCGTTGCATCTTACAACAAGGTTGTTAACGAAGCAAAGCATTACGAAGGCAAGGTTACACTTAAGAAGCACGACATCATCGATGTTCAGCTTAAGGACCTTCCCGCAATTGCTGAAAAGATCATCACTCCCGTTATTGCTAACCTTACAAAGACAAGTCCCGAAGAATACACATTCGACGGCGGTAAGGACGTAAACGATCCTAACAGATTTGTTTCACACAAGATTGTTCCCAACGGCAGAGACGTTGCTGTTCAGGAAGCAGGTATTGCAAGCGCAACTGCAACTGCAAATGCTGACGGCGGTTACACAATGGTTCTTACATTCATTGCTGAAACCTCAACATTTGACGGTACAAGCACAACTTCAGAGCCTACACATCACAAGACTGCAATGGATCCCCTTGAGCTCGGTTCACTCGATCTCGGTCCTATCACAATCTCAAACGCTGACCTCAGATATCCCGGTGCTACAATGACAGCAACTGTTGACGGTCAGGGCAGACTTGTTAAGCTCGAGCAGAAGCTTCCTCTTGAAGGTACAGGTACAGGTAAGGCCGGTGTTTCCATTACCCTTAATCTCGGCGGTTCAATGGACGGTACTTACGAGTTCATTTACGGCTAATTCAAAAATTAAAAGTACATAAGGGCTGTCTTAACGGACAGCCTTTTTTGTTAATAAAGGAGTGTTTCTGATGAAAAAACAGCTTTGTGCAATTGCAGGCGGTGCGGCAGTTATCGGCGGTGCGGTTTACGGCATTTCCGATATGCTTTTTAAGTCCCTCATAACAAGAAGCTTCAAAGTTCCGAAGGCGGTGTCAAAATTCATCACCGAAAAGGAAGAAGGGGAAAATCCTCTTGAGCAGAAGTACAAGGAATGTATGAAATATATTCTCAATTACGGCTTTGAGCGTCACGAAATTATAAGCGACAGAGGTCAGAAGCTCCGCGGCTACCTTATGCGTCCTGAAAAGCCCTCGGATGTTTATGTTTTCGGCTCACACGGTTACCGCAGTGACGGTAAGGGTGAGTGGTGCTACTTTGCAAAGTTCTATGTGGAGGAAATGGGTTGGAACCTTTTCTTCGTTGACCATCAGAGCCACGGTGAAAGTGAGGGTGAGTACATCGGCTTTTCCTCCCACGAGCACAAGGACTGTCTTAAGTGGCTAGGCTATATGAACGACACCTTCGGAAGGGACATTAAAATTATCCTTCACGGCATTTCAATGGGTAGCGCCACCGTTATGCTTATGACGGGCAGTGAAGTGCTTCCCGGAAATGTTAAATTTACCGTTGCCGACTGTGGCTTCACCTCGGCAATGAACGAATTCAGTTATAAAATTGATTCTCTGAAGCTTCCCTTCAGACCTTTGGTTCCCGTGATAAATGCAATCAATCAGAAAAAGGCGGGCTACGATTTTCAGAAGGATACCGATGCCCTTTCAGCCGTAACAAGGGCAAGGGTGCCTATGCTCTTTATCCACGGTGACAAGGACCTGTTTGTGCCTACACATATGGTTTATGAGCTTTATGATGCCTGCGCAAGTGAAAAGGAACTTTTTGTTGTTCCCGGTGCTGACCATGCCAAGAGCTATCATATTGATAAGGAAGGCTATGAGGCAAGGGTTAAGGCTATGGCGGAAAAGTATTTGTAATGGTACAGAAAAGGTAAAGTTTTTTTGGTTACTTTTTTTACAAAAAAAGTAACGCCCTGCGGCGAGCAAAAAAAACAATTATACGGTAAAAGGGTCACGGATTTTTCCGTGATCTTTTTGTATCATGACCTCGCCGGTCGGGCGTTCTTTCTTGTAAGAAAGAATCAAAGAACTTTTCTTGTTTGTATCATTTGCATCCTTACTCTTAACTTTCTGTTTAAAAAAAATTCATATTTTCTTGCTATACTATTTCAAAATGTATTATTATGCGTAAATCTGCCTTAAAATATAAAAATCTCATCAGGAGGTATGTTTGTGGTAAGACTTTTAGGATACCTGAAAACAATAAAGAAATCCGTTATTGCGGCAATGATATTTGCCGTTATCAGTCAGCTCGGAAGCCTTGTTCTTCCGCTGATGATGTCAGCGATTATCAATAACGGTATAGCAAACGGAGATATTGATTACATCAAAAAAATGGGCATCGGTATGATGGGCGTTTCCGCCGTTGCCGTTGTGATTGCCTGCTTTAACAGCTACTACTCAAGTAAGACTGCAACCCATTACGGTAAAATTCTCCGCCGTGAAATTTTCCTTAAGGTTGAATCCCTTTCACAAAAGGATATCGATATTGTAGGCACGCCCTCACTTATCACCCGTTGCACCAATGACGTAAAGGTACTTCAGGACTTTGTGCTTATGGGACTTCGTATGATTATTTCTGCACCGATTATGCTTGTCGGCGGTGTTGTTATGGCATTTGTAATGAATCCGAAGCTTGCAAGTGTTATTTTCGGCGTGCTTCCCATAATTGCAATTATAGTTGTAATTGTCCTTAAGGTTGTTATGCCTCTTTTCAGAAGAAGGCAGAAGCTCATTGACTCTATCAACCGTTTTATAAGAGAAAAGCTTACGGGTATCCGTGTTATCCGTGCCTTTAACAGAACAGAGCATGAAGATGAACGCTTCAGTAAGCAGAATGTTGAGCTTTCCGCACTTACCCTTAAGTTCCAGCGTCTTATGTCGGTGCTTATTCCTGTTTGCATTGTAATTATCATTGCCGCCCTTGATTTGCTCATAATTTTTGCGGCTAAAAATCTCGATAAAATGGATGTTGTTACCCAGAGGAACGACCTTGTAAATGCTATCGGTAACCTTCAGGCCTTCGTAATTTATATGATTATGATTGTCTTTTCCGTTACAATGGCGGCGGCAATGTTCGTTATCGTTCCCCGTGCAAACATTTCAGCAAAAAGAATCAATCAGGTGCTTGACATCGTTCCTTCAATCACAGAGCCCGAATGTCCCAAGTCAGTTATCGAAAGCAAAAAGGGTGAGGTTGAATTCAGAAACGTCACCTTCCGTTATACCGACGGTGAGGAGCCTATACTTTCCGATGTAAGCTTTACTGCAGAGGCTAATAAGGTTACAGCAATTATCGGCTGTACAGGTAGCGGTAAGTCAAGCCTTGTGCACCTTGTTCCCCGTTTTTATGACACAACAGAGGGTCAGGTGCTCTTTGACGGTGTTGATGTAAGAGAGCTTTCACAGAAGGACCTCCATTCACGAATCGGCTACATTCCGCAGAAGGCCTTCCTTTTCAGCGGTACAATTGAGGATAACCTCCGCTACGGTGACTCAAATGCAAGTGAAGAGCAGCTTGAAAAGGCTTTGGAAATTGCACAGTGCAGAGAGTTTGTTTCAACTCTTGACGGCGGTATGAAGGCATTCGTAAGTCAGAACGCAACCAACTTCTCAGGCGGACAGAAGCAGCGCCTTTCCATTGCAAGAGCCCTTGCAAGAAAGGCAGAGGTTTACATATTCGACGACAGCTTCTCGGCTCTTGATTTCAAGACCGATGCGGCACTTCGTAAGGCTATCAGAGAAAACATAACCGCAACGGTTATTATTGTTGCCCAGCGTGTAGGCACAATCCTTGACGCTGACAAAATCGTTGTCCTTGAGGGCGGTAAAATCGTAGGTATGGGTAAGCACGCAGAGCTTATTGAAAGCTGTGACGTTTACAAGGAAATCTATTCATCACAGATTACAGAGGAGGATGCACAATGAAAACAGAAAACTCCTCAAAAAGAACAGCCATAAAGGACAGATACTCTGCCTACCGTGACTCAAGAAGAAGTGAAAAGGAAAGACCCAAGAAGATGCTCCCTACGGCAAAAAAGCTGTTGGCACTTCTTAAGGGTCGTGAAATTGCAATAATTTTCACCGTTTTCTGTGCCGCAGGTGCTTCGCTTCTTACCATCCTTGGCCCGAGATATCTCGGTAGTATCATTGATGTTTTAAACGAACAGGTACAGTTTAAGCTTGTCACGGGAAAAATGGATTTCACTCCCATTTACGGCATACTTAAAACAATTCTCTTTATTTATATCGGCTCATCACTTTTAAGCTTTTTCCAGCATTATATTATTGCAGGCGTTGTTCAGAAGCTTATTACGGACATCCGCTATAAATTCAACAAAAAGCTTTCAAGGCTTCCTCTTTCCTATTTTGACAACCATAATACAGGTGATATTCTTTCAAGAATCACCAACGATATTGACAATATCAACAACACCTTACAGAACAACCTTATTCAGATTATAACTTCCGTTGTAACCTTTGTAGGTGTGTTTGTGATTATGCTCAGGGAGAGTGTTTCCCTTTCATTTACAAGCCTTTCACCCTTCCCTGTATGCTTTGTGATTGCTATGGTAATCCTTCGTTTTTCAAAGCATTATTTCCGCAAGCAGTGGAAGGAAACAGGTGACGTAAACGGTCACATTGAGGAAATGTTCACAGGTCACAGAATCGTAAAGGCATTCAGCCACGAGGAAATTGCCATTGCCGAGTTTGACGAGCTTAACGAAAAGCTCTGCGAATCAGGAAGAAAGGCACAGTTTTTATCGGGACTTTTAAGTCCGCTGATAAATTTTGCCAATAATGCGGGCTATGTAATAATCTGTGTAATCGGCGGTTATCTTATATTAAAGGAAGAGGCCAGCGTTGGTGACATTACAGTGTTTATCACTTACTCAAAGCTTCTTATGCAGCCTATCACCGACCTTAGTAACATTGCAAACAACCTTCAGTCCTCTCTTGCCAGTGCAGAGCGTGTATTCGACCTGCTAGATGCTGAGGAAGAGGTTGAGGATGTTAAAAAGGACACTTACCTTGAAAGTGGCGGAAGCGTTGAGTTTAAGAATGTTGACTTCTCATATCTTCCCGAAAAGCCTCTTATCAGGGACTTTAACCTCAAGGTTAACAAGGGTGACCTTGTTGCTATTGTAGGTCCAACGGGTGCAGGTAAAACCACTATCGTTAACCTGCTTATGCGCTTTTATGAAATTCAGGGCGGCGACATTCTTGTTGACGGCGTGAACATAAAGGACATTTCAAGAGAAAATCTCCGTAATATTTTCGGCATGGTGCTTCAGGATACCTGGCTTTTTAAGGGCACCCTGAGAGAAAACATTTATTACGGCAGAAAGGATGCTACCGAAGAGGAATTTGCTGATGCCGTTAAGGCGGCAAAAATTGACAGCTTTGTAGGTACTCTTCCTGAGGGTTACGATACCGTTATTGAAGAGGGTGGCTCAAACCTTTCCGCAGGTCAGCGTCAGCTTGTAACAATAGCAAGAGCAATTCTTGCTTCACCTGATATCCTCATTCTTGATGAGGCAACATCAAGTGTTGACACAAGAACAGAGCTTCAGATTCAGAGCGCTACTTATAACCTTATGCAGGGCAGAACAAACTTTGTTATTGCTCACCGCCTTTCAACTATCCGCGAGGCTGACATTATTATCGTTATGCGTGACGGAAGTATTGTTGAAACGGGTAATCATAAGGAGCTTCTGAAAAAGGATGGCTTCTATGCGGAGCTTTATAACTCACAGTTTGCGAACTGATTTTGTAGGGAGCGACGCCCTTGTTGCTCCGATTTAAGATAGGATATATTTATGAAAACAATCACACTTCCCAATAAAATACGCGTATTTTTTACCCCCGATGAGCGTTTGCGCTCGGCAACGGTGGGGGTCTGGGTAAGTGCGGGCTGTAAGAACGAGAATGCCGATAATAACGGCATTTCTCATTTTATTGAGCATATTGTTTTTAAAGGCTCACAAAAGCGTACAGGCTTTCAGATTGCCGAGGGTATGGATGAAATCGGAGCTTCAGTTAATGCCTATACCACAAAGGAGTACACATTTTTTTACACAAGAGCTCTTGATTACCGTATTCTTACGGCGGCAGATATTCTTTTTGATATGCTCACCTCACCGAGGCTCGACGAAAAGGACATTGAAACGGAAAAGGGCGTGGTTTTTGAGGAAATTTCAATGTGTGAGGATGACCCCTCTGACGTCTGCTACGAGCTCAACGAGCATAAGCTTTTTGAAGGCGACAACTTAAGCCGTGAAATTTTAGGTTCATTTGAAAGTGTAAAGGGCTTGACGAAGGAGAAAATTATTTCCTACATGAAGGATTTTTATGTGGGCGAAAATATTGTAATCGGTGTAAGCGGCAGCTTCAACGAGGAAGAAATGCTCCAAAAAATCAATGAGTATTTTTCTTCTATACCTGAAAAGGGGGAGGTTACTCCCGAAAAAGCCCTTCCGTTTAACGGAGGCTTTGCGTTAAAACAAATGCCCACGGAGCAGACTCACATAATGCTTACATTCCCCGGTGTGCCTATAGTTCACGAGGATTTGTACGCCTTGCAGATTTGTAGCTTTATCCTAGGCACGGGTACCTCCTCAATGCTTAATCAGAGAATACGCGAGGAGCTGGGACTTGTTTACAGTATTGACTGCTGGCTCGGACGTTATGTTCACGGCGGTTACACTGCTATTTCCATGAGCCTTGTGCCTAAAAGCGAGAAAAAGGCAATTGAGGAAACAGTGAAAATTATCCTTTCCTTCCCCAAGGAAATAACACAGCGCAAGGTTGAAATTGCAAAGGAAAAGCTTATTTCAAGCCTTATCATGTCCCGTGAACAGCCTCAGAGCAAGTTTTCTGCGGTGGGCTATAACACTTTGCTTTTAGACAGAGTGATTGAAGATGATGATATTATAAGCGATATTAAAAAAGTAAGCCTTGAAGATGTAAAAAGAGTTTACAGTAAATATTTTGATTTTGAAAAAATGCTTTTCACCGCTGTCGGTAAGGTGAAAAGTGAAGATGAATATAAAAAGATTTTAGAAGGTGTTTACGGTGCAGGAAATTAAAAATGCAAAACGTCTTGTTATAAAGGTCGGAACATCGACCCTTACCCACGAAACGGGAAAAATCAATATCAGAAGAATGGTGAAACTTTGCTCTGTTCTTGCTGATTTACATAACAGCGGCAGAGAGGTTATTCTCGTAACCTCAGGTGCTATCGGTGTAGGCGTAGGTAAGCTTGGCTTAAAGGAAAGACCCAAGGATATCCCCGGCAGACAGGCGGCGGCAACGGTGGGCCAGTGTGAGCTTATGTTTATGTACGATAAATACTTCGGTGAAAACGGCGTTAAAACGGGTCAGCTTCTTATTACAAAAAGCGACATTGAAAACGATAAGAGAAGAACTAACCTTGAAAACACCTTCCTCAAGCTTTTTGAATATGAGGCAGTTCCCATTGTAAATGAAAACGACAGCGTTGCAACGGAGGAAATCGTTTACGGTGATAACGACTCACTTTCAGCCATTGTTGCAAAGCTCGTCCACGCGGATGCCCTTATCATTCTTTCCGATATTGACGGGCTTTACGATGATAATCCTAACGAAAATCCCGATGCAAGGCTTATCCCTGTTGTAAGGGAGATTAACGATGATATTGTTGCTCTTTGCGGTGGTGCAGGTACTGAGAGAGGAACGGGTGGAATGGTTACAAAAATCCATGCCGCACAAATTGCAGGCGAAGCCGGAATTCCCACGGTAATAATGAACGGTGCAGACCCTGCCGATATGTATAAGCTCATTGACGGACACAGTATCGGTACAGTGTTCACTGTAAGCAGGTGATGATAATATGTTGACACAAATCGGTATAAACGCAAAAAAGGCTGAAAGAGTGCTTATGACTGCACCTCTTGTCAGCCGTGACAACGCTCTTAAGGAAATTGCATCAGCCTTAAGGGAAAGCTGTGAATATATAATAAGCGAAAATAAAAAGGATATTGAGGCGGCAAAGGAAAAGGGTATGAGCCCTTCAATGCTCGACAGACTCTCCCTTGATGAAAAGCGTATCGAGGGGATTGCTGTTGCCGTTGAAAATATCATTTCCCTTCCCGACCCTCTCGGAAGAGTGCTTTCCGGTGAGATAAGACCCAACGGAATGAAAATTGAAAAGGTCAGTGTGCCTCTCGGTGTAATTGCCGTAATTTTTGAAGCCCGTCCCAACGTTACCGTTGACGCGGCGGCACTTTGCCTTAAGTCGGGCAATACGGTTATTCTCCGTGGCGGCAAGGAAGCAATCAACTCAAACAAGGCAATGGCCTTTGTTATGCGTCAGGCACTTTTAAAGGCGGGACTTCCCGAGGATTGCATTTAGCTTGTTGAGGATACATCAAGAGAGTCGGCAACGGCACTTATGAAAATGAACGGCTACGTTGATGTGCTCATTCCCCGTGGCGGTGCAGGACTTATCAGAGCCTGTGTTGAAAACTCAACCGTTCCTGTGATTGAAACAGGTACGGGCAACTGCCACATTTATGTAGACAAGGATGCAGACATAAAAAAAGCAGTCAGCATTGTTCACAATGCAAAAACCTCAAGACCTTCTGTCTGCAATGCTTGTGAAAGCCTTGTTATCCATGGGGAAATTGCTGAAAAAATTCTGCCCCTTATAAAAGAGGCACTTGACGAAAAGGCTGTTGTAATTCACGGCGACGAAAAATGCGCCGCAATCATAGAGGGCGTTATCCCTGCAACCGAGGAGGACTACGGTAAGGAATACCTCGGCTATGAAATCAGCGTTAAGGTTGTTTCCGATATAAGCGAGGCTGTTGACCATATTATGCAGTATTCCTCGGGTCACAGCGAATGTATTGTTACGGAAAGCTACACCGCGACAAATTACTTTACCGCAGGTGTTGATGCGGCGGCGGTTTACGTCAACGCCTCCACACGATTTACCGACGGCGGTGAATTCGGCTTCGGTGCGGAAATCGGAATTTCCACTCAGAAGCTTCATGCGAGGGGACCTCTCGGACTTCCCGAGCTGACAACGGTCAAGTATATTATCACCGGTGACGGACAGATAAGATAAAGTCACACATTTTAAAGCTCTGTGTACTATAAGTTAAAATTACTTGACTTTTAGCTTGAATAGGAGTATATTTAGAATAACAATAGGGTTATTGTAGGATGACTCTGTGAATTTATGTTTGAATGAGGCTTTGGCTTTTGATTTTAAGGAGGTTAAAACATGAAAAAGTATTTATCACTTTTACTTGCAATGCTTATGCTTGTCACTTCCGTAGGCTTCAACGCTTTTGCAACCGGTGAAACCTGCACAGTACATAAGATAGGCAATACCGAAAAGGTATACCCCACCTGTACCGAGGAGGGTTATACAGTTACAAAATGTAAAATCTGCGGTGCGGAAATGGACCGTGTTTATGACGATGTCGCTCTCGACCACCAGTACAATGCAGGCGAATATGTAGCTGTTAAAGATCAGGAAGGTGCCTTCACAAAGGTGCGTACATGTACACGTTGGTACCGTGATAAGAACAACGAGAGCGTTCAGTGCGGTGCAACAGCAACTGAAACCGAAGGCGGCAAGCCTGTTATTTACTACCTTGTAAGTTTTGTTAACAATAAGGCTCCCAAAACCACATACCCTGATATGAACGGTGTAGAGCTTATTGATACAAAGGAATTCGACTCAAATGATATTGTTACATACTATGTAAAGGAAGGTACTGTAGGTACCTACAATCCCGGTACACCCTACCTCGGCAAAACAGCTCAGTTCGGCAGACACACATTTGCAGGTTGGACAACAAAAGCCGACCTTGGTGAAATCAAGGCCTCCTACGATAAATCAGTTTATGCTGACATCAATACTCCCATTGAAGGCAAAACAACTTTCTATCCCATCTTTATAGGCGAGCAGGTTGAATATGCAGTTACCTTCAACTCACTCACCGGCCCCCTTACAAACCCTGTTAAGGTAGCTCACGGTAAATCCGTTTACTACAGAGAAAATGCTAACCCCTCAGGTAAGCTTTATGAAGAGCCCGTTAAGGATGAGGACCTTGTGAACTACTATGATTTTGCAGGCTGGTCAACACAGCCCAGAAATAAAATAGGTATTGCAACCCTTTCTCTTGAAAAGGTTCCCATTCACAACATTACAAACTACTATCCTACATACAAGGAAAACGCAAAGAACTACAGAGTAGAGTTTTATACCTATGATATGAAGCTCATCGATACCTTTGACGATGTTAACCTTGACACAAACCTTTACACAGAGTTTGATGCAAGACTCAAGAATTTTGATAACCCTGATTATCTCTTAAAGCCTTCAAGCAAGACACACAATTTTGTATGGACAGGCTCATGGAGAATTCTCCAGCACAAGCAGGATACAGGCGAGGATGTGCTCGGTGGCCTTGTTAAGCTCGGCGATTTTAACATCAGTTCAAACAACGACTTCTATGTATTAACAGATACAAACGGTAAGACAGTTTACGTAAACCGTGTCGATACGGTTGAACAGCTTGACGAAAGTAAAGCAGTAATCAAAAAAGATATCAATCGCGATGAACCCGTCAAGGTTATCAGACTTGTTCCCGAATATGACGAAAGACTCATTGCTTACCACGTTGGTATCAAGATGTCCCTTCCCGTTGAAGAGGATCCCGATTATTACCGCGGCGGTGCAGCTGTAAGAATTTTCGACTACAAGGGCAACATTGTTACAAGCGGCACAACAGAGGCTGACGGTACATTCAGATGTACACTTAATTATATTGAGGGCAGACCCTACACAGTAAAGATTACCACATCTGATTCAAAGTATCTCGGTGAAGCAGTTATCAGCAACTCATTCCAGAAGAGTGAGATTGGTGACGCTTACGAGGAAGCAATGATTCTCAATATCTGCAGTGTTAATATGACACGTAATCCCGAGTATGAAACAAGCTGCAGCTGTATTCATCACAATCCCCTTATTCAGCCTATCTGGGTAAGAATTCTCAACCTTCTTTACACCTTCTTCAATGTAAGATACGAATGCTGCTACGATATGTACTCAACAATCGGTCCTGTACTTGATTACACAAGAGATTAATTGAAATAAAGAAAGAAAGCACGGAATTATTTCCGTGCTTTCATACTGACGATAAAGCCGCAAGAACAACAATGCACAAACAAAATAATAATCTGTTTAAGTGTAAAAACTTCAAAGCATCGAGCTTTGAAGTTTTTTTGCATTGTTTTGTTCTTTTTTGCCCTCTCTGAGTACCTTTGTACGCCTTTGTGTAATGCAGGAGTAATTTTCCTTACTCTGCGGCAAGCTCTTGTTTTAAGGTCTTTCAGGACATAAATATAACCCCTGACTCATTCGCCGACGGGTCAGGGGTTAAGCTTATTTTGTTTTATCTGTATGCGGCACTGTAGGAAACCGCATTCTGCATTTTGATGCCTCTGTACTGCATAAGCTCGGAAACGGTAACTAACTGATAGCCCTGATTGACAAGCCAGGGGATAATTGTTTCTGAAGCCTCGGCAGTTGAATCGTAAATGTCGTGCATAAGGATGATGTCGCCGTCCTCAACCTCACTTTTTACAATTGAAATTACGGAGGAAGCACTTCTGCTTTCCCAGTCACGGGTGTCAATTGACCAGTAAATGAAGGGCATATTTACTGCCTCACGGCTGTAGCTGTCGGTTGAGCCACCGGGTGCTCTTACAATTTTGGGAGTAACACCTGCATATTTTTTAATAAGACTGTTTGTTGTATCAATTTCGTATCTTATATCGCTGTAGCCGTAGGAGGGAAGGTCAATGTGGCTGTAGGTATGGTTACCGATTTCACAGCCCATTTTAACGGCTCTCTGCATAGGCTGATAGCTGCTTGGAATTCTGCTGCCGATTACAAAGAAGGTTGCCTTTGCATCGTACTTCTGAAGAATATCAAGGATATCGTTTGTAACGGAGTTGCTGGGACCGTCATCGTAGGTGAGAGCAACCATTTTGCCCTTGGGATTGATTCTGCTTGAGGAAACGGTCTGACTTGCCGCACTTCTGTAGTTGCCGTAGATAGCACGAAGAGCGTAGGAGTAAACTGTGCCCTCCTTTGCTGTTTTGTCAAGGTAGGCCGCTGCTGTTACGTAGCCGAGGCTCTGCCAGGAGGTCTTTTCGGTCTTTCTGTAAACCTGATACTTCTGTGCGGCCTTTGTTGCTGTCCAGGTGAGATAGTTGCCTGAAGCACCCTTTGACTGAACCTTTAGATTCTGCGGAGGAGTAAGGTAGCGTACTGTAATGCCGTCAACATTGTAAGGGCTCTGCTTGCCTTCCCATACGGCTCTTACAACGTAAACGTAATTCTTGCCGTTTTGTGCTGTTTTATCCGTAGCTGTAAGTGTTGAGCCGTTCTTTATGTTAAGCACTCTTTTCCAGGCTGTACCTGTTGCCTCTCTGCGGTAGATGTAGTAGCCCTGTGCACCGCCAACCTTTGTCCAGGTGAGCTTTACACCGTTGGTTGCATTTGAATGGCTTTTCAGGGTGGGGACACTCATATAAAGGCATTTTGTAGCAAGCTTCTGTACTGCGCTTATCTGATTGTCGCTGTTTATTGCACGAAGCAGATAGCAATAAACCGTACCGGCTTTTACATCTGTGTCGTAATATTTTAGCTGATTTGCTTCAAAGGTTTTTATAAGCTTGAAGCTGTTTTCGTTTGAAGCTCTTTTGTAAAGCTGATAGGAAACAGCCTTTTCACTCTTTTCCCAGAAAATTGCAAGGTTGTTTCTGTTGGGAGTGATTTTTGTAATTTCGGGTGCCGGAGTGAAATGAGTCTTCACGTGGTTGCTTGCGGCACTTACGGTGCCTGAATAGTAGCCTCTTACGGCGTAGCTGTATGTATCCTTGTCATTTACCGTAGTGTCAGTATAGGTGAGGACTTTTGCGTTGGTTCTGGCAACGGTTTTCCATACTGTTTCACCCTCTGTCCTGCGGTAAATGCGGTAGCCCTGAGCACCCTCGGAGGCAGTCCACTTGACTGTTATGCCGCCAAGTGCATTGGAGGCTTTGGTGATTTTCGGTGTGCCGAGACGGTTTATAAAAGCGTCGTTGCTTTTTGTACCTATCTTCAAATCGGCAAGCACGGGAACAACACGGTAGCCGTAACGCTTGCCTGCGACGGCGGTTTCGTCAACAAAGCTTGTGCTTTCAATTTTTGCAATGCGTGTTTTCTTTGTTTCGGTGGATTCTCTTCTGTAAACTATGTAGCTTACGGCTTCGTCGTCAGCGTTCCATTTAAGCTGAACACCGCTTGCAATGTTTGAAAGCTTGAGTGTAATTGCTTTTTTCTCGTTGGCTGCAGTAGCCGATAAGATGAAAATAAAAGCAAGGGTGATTACCGTAAGTAAGGCTGAAATTAAACGGCTTGATTTTTTCATAGACATCCTTCTTTTTTATAAATTTAAATACTATATTATACTATCACCGCAAAGCGACTTTTGTCAATTAAAAAAAAGAGAAAATTCTATTTACCGCATTAAAAATTTATGTTATAATACATAAAAAATCTAAGGAGATTAAAACTATGGAAATTATCAAAGCATTATTTGCAGAAAACTTCCCTGCGGCCTTTGCAACAGCAGGCCTGGTACTCTACTTTTTCGGTATGGCGGTTGTGTTTATCACAAGTCCCATTAAAAATGCCGAAAGCTTTTCCGTAAAGCCCGTTGACAACGCAGGTAAAACCGAAATCCGTGTTTACTACGGCGGCATTTCCTTTGCTCTGGGTGCATTTTTACTTTATGTTGCAATTGCTACAGGTACAGCCTTTCATTCACTTGTGGGCGGACTTTTCTTTGCAACAACCGTGTTTGTGACAAGAACAGTTTTCCTTTTCGTTGACAAGGGCTGGAAATGTCCCTATACAAAGCTTGCAATCCCTGCAGAGGGTGCATTCGTTATTGCTCTGTGGACCTGCTTCTTTTTTGCGTGATAAGATATGAAAAAGTTTTCAGTTATTCCCGAGCCACGTGAATTTAGGCTTCTCGGTGAGGAGGCTGTCTTTACCCTTACGGACAGCCTTACCTTTGAATGCTGTGAGGGTAGTGAAAACAGCCTTGATGAGCTTCTGTCATTTCTGAGGTCTGCTTTTTCAATTGAGCCTGTCGGTATGGGCAGGGGAAAAATCCGTATGGAAATTGACGCTGAAATTGAAGAGGAGGGCTATTTCCTCAAGGCTGAAGTGGACAGAATTCTCCTTCGCGGCGGAAGTGAAAAGGGCTTGTTTTATGCCGTGCAGACCCTTAAGCAGCTTCTTTTCAGTGGTGAAGGTGAGCTTCCCTCACTTGAAATTTCCGACAGCCCCCGTTACGCTGTCAGAGGCTTTATGCTTGACTGCGGAAGATATTTTTTCACCGTAGATGCAGTAAAGCAGTTTATTGATATGATGGCTCTTCACAAATTAAATGAGTTTCATTGGCACTTGAGTGAGGACCAGGGCTTCCGCTGTCAGCTTGAAAACAAGCTTCTGCTTACGGAAATCGGCTCCTACCGTTCTCACACCAATTTTAACAGCATACCCCATGAGGGTTATTACACAAAGGCTGAAATGCTCGAAATTGTAAGCTACGCCCACAGTAAATACATAAAGGTTGTGCCTGAAATTGACACGCCGGGTCACGTTATGGCTATGCTTGCTGTTTATCCCGAGCTTGCCTGCTTCCCGAGGGAGTATTCCGTTGCAACCTCCTGGGGTGTTAAGCACGATGTTCTTTGCATCGGCAAGGAATCAACCTTCACCTTTATGAAGGAGCTTTTTGATGAGCTTACGGAAATTTTTACCGACGGCGTTGTTCACCTTGGCGGTGACGAGGTGCCTACGGTAAGGTGGAAGAGCTGTCCTGACTGTCAGCGTCTTATGAAGGAAAAGGGTATGAAGGACGAAAGTGACCTTCACACCTACTACCTTGACACTATGGCTGATTATCTTAAAAGTAAGGGCATTCAGGTGAGAATGTGGAACGACAGAGTGAAGGCAAATATGACGGATAAAAGTCTCACCTGGCAGCTGTGGAACGATGCCATGAAGGATGGGGAGGTTGCCGCCGAGCTTAACGGTGGAAGAAAATTCGTACTGTCCTGCGCAAAATGGTGTTACCTCAACTTCCCTTATGCTCATACGAGCCTTGAAAAGGCATATAATTTTGATTTTGAGCCTGAAGGACTTACCGCCCAGGGTGAGAAGAATATCATAGGAATTGAGGCCTGCCTCTGGACGGAGTTTGTGCCTGATATGATAACTGCCGACAAAATGACTTACCCGAGAATTGCCGCACTTAGTGAAAACGCCTGGACTTTGAAGAAAAAAAGGGATTACGCCGATTTTTGTGAGAAGCTGCCGTCTTATTATAATCTGCTTTTCTCAATGGGTATAAGACCTGCTTCACTTAAAGTAACTGCCCCGAAGGGTATCAGCAGGCTTGCAGGCAAAATCTGGTGGGAAAGAAGACAGCTCACCTGGGGTGCACATCATAATTTAATAAGCGATTTAAAAGCAAAAAAAATCTTAAAAAAATATCATAAACAAGAAAATTAAAGCTTATCAGGGGGTGTGTATTTCAATCCCCTTGATTTTTTATTTTTATAGCATAATTGTAGTTGTTTTTTCATTGACAAAAAAATCTGTGGGTGATAGTATTATATTATAAAACGGAATCGGAGAATATTGTAATGAAAAGGATTTTAAAAATCGGGGGATTTTTCAGCGTTGTTATTGCGTTGCTTATGATTATGACTGTGACAGCTTTTTGTGTAGAGCTTACCGCACAGAATACGTCAGAGGGAATAAAGCTTGACTGGAATGCTTCGGGTGATGTGTATTACTACGAGGTTTACCGTCAGGAAGGCAAAAAAGGTGAAAAAATGCTTCTTGCAAAGGCGCAGGAGCTTACCTTTACCGACAGCGGTGTAATGGACGGCAAATCCTATATTTATACAGTTATGCCTGTAAGGACGGATTATAGCTACAACGGACAGGACGATGCTGTTTTTGCTTACCGTGTGGGCACACCTGAAATCACCGACGCAGGCTCGGAAAAGGAGGGTCTGCAGGTTAAATGGTCGGCGGTTAAGGGAGCCACGGGCTACCGTGTGCTTCGCAAAGCTGAGGGTGAAACCGACTGGACCGAGATTGCCAAGTGCTCAAAAGCAAGCACCTTTTATGTTGACCGTGATGTAAAGGGTGAAACCGAATACGCTTATGCCGTAAGGGCTGTTGCAGGTAATTTTTCGGGTGCAGCTTCAGAGGAAACCGTACTTAAGTATATCGCTTACCCGAAGCTTATCGGCTGTGTTAGCACACAGCAGGGTATCAGACTTAAATGGAGCAAGGTGCCTTCAGCGGTATATTACCTTGTTTACAGAAAAACAAACGGCTCTGCCTGGCAGCCCTATGCCTTGCTCGACAGCGAATACACAAGCTATGAGGACCGTGAGGCAAAGGCGGGCGTAAGCTATACCTATACAGTAAAGGCAATTGATGAAAACAGAAAGCACAGTCATTACGACGACGGTGTGACAATGCGCTTTCTTTTAAAGCCTGAAATAAAAACGGCACAGAGTGATACCGAGGGCGTAAAGCTTACCTGGACAAAGAGTCCGGGCAGCAGCGGTTATGCTGTTTTCCGTAAGGATTTCGGCAGGAGCAACTGGAGGCTTGTATGCCTTACAGAGGATCAGAATGAAATTGCCGCCGTTGATACAACCGCAAAGCACGACGCTCCCTATACATACACTGTAAGAGCTATGTGGGACAAAAATTTAAGCGCCTACGATGAAAAGGGTGTAACGGTACGCTTTATGCAGGCACCGGGCAACCTGCAATGCTATACGCAAACAAAGTACGGCAATGTTCTGCGCTGGCAGAAAAATCCCGAAGCCAGTATATTTTATGTTTACAGAAGGGCTGACGGCGGTAAGTGGAAGCTTATCGGCAGTACGGATAAGAATATTTTTGCCGACAAAAAAGCAGAATCTGACGGCAGATATTATTACACCGTAAAGGCTTTTGCAACCTCGATTTTTTACAGCGGCATTGCAAAAACCGTAAAAACATTCAAGGACGAGCCGAAGCCTACAGGTAAAATGGTAGCCCTTACCTTCGACGACGGACCGAGTGATACCATAACAAACGGTGTTCTTGATGTGCTCGAGCAATACGGAGCAAAGGCAACCTTCTTTGTAGTGGGACAGAATATCTACTACGGAAGAAATGCTATGATAAGAGCCGCAAAAATGGGCTGTGAAATAGGAACACATACCTACAGCCACATTGACCTGCCCTCCTCATCCTCATCGGAAATCCGTGAGGAAATTCAGGCAACGGACGACCTTATCAGAGAATACACAGGCTCACCTGCCAACGTGGCAAGAGCTCCCGGCGGTGCCCTCGACAGTTCAAGTGCGGCAACGGTAGGCAAGCCCTTCTTCTACTGGACAGTTGACACCCGTGACTGGGAAAGCAGGGATGCAGGCTCGGTAATTTCGATGGTCAAAAACAACACCGACGACGGTGATATTATCCTTATGCATGACGTTTACGAATCAACCCTTGAGGCGGTTGAAGTTGTAGTTCCCTGGCTTATTGAACAGGGCTATCAGCTGGTTACCGTTACCGAGCTTATGCAGTACAAGGGCGGAATAACACCTGAGGCAGGTGTGCAGTATTATAACGGCTTCGGAACGTAAGTTTACAATTCGCAATACGCAATCGCGGGGAACACTTCGGGTAAAGGAAAGTGTTCTCCGCCAACTGATAATCATAAAAAAAGAGCTGTAAAAAACTTTCGTTTTTTACAGCTTGTTTCTTTTATACCTTTTTTACATAAGACCCTCAAGAAGGCCTGTGTCCATAAGACCTCTGAAAAGGCCCATGAAGAAGTCGACTATCTTTAAAAGTGTTTCAATATTGATACCCATAATATTTTCTCCTTATTGTTGAAATATGTTATTTGTTTATTCTGTATTTTATAATACACTCAAACAAGTAATGTGTCAATAAAAAGTTTCAATCAGCCCTCGGCAATGTCAAGTCCTGCAAAGGCATTAAGCTCAAGCCCTGCACGCTTACCGGAGAGGTATTCGTAATAGCCCTGGGAGGCAACCATAACAGCGTTGTCACCGCAAAGGGAAAGCTCGGGGAGGTACAGCTTGAAACCGTGCTTTTTGCACAGAGCCTCCATATCAGCCCTTAAAACGGAGTTTGCCGAAACACCGCCTGCAAGTACAAGGGTGGTGTGATTTCGCTGAAGCATTGCCTTTTCCGTGCTCTTGCAAAGGCAGTTTGAAACCGCCTTCATAAAGGAAGCGCCAAGGTCAGGTATGTTGATTTCACCGTTTTTCTGCTTGGCGTTGTGAATTGTGTTGATAACGCTTGTCTTAAGACCGGAAAAGCTGAAGTCGAATTCACTTCCCTCAACTCTGGGAGTGGGGAATTTGTAAGCGGTGGAGTCACCGTCCCTGCAGAGTCTGTCAAGGTTGAGTCCGCCCGGGTAGGGCAGTCCCATGGCACGGGCGGCCTTGTCAAGGGCTTCACCTGCGGCATCGTCCCTTGTTCTGCCGATAACCTCAAATTCAGTGTAGGATTTCACCTCAACCATCATTGTGTTGCCGCCGCTGACAACAAGACAGAAAAAGGGAGGCTTGAGGTCGGGGTGGGAAATGTAGGAAGCGGCAATGTGGCTTCTTAAATGGTGAACGGGAACAAGAGGCTTACCTGAAGCGTAGGCAAGTCCCTTTGCATAGTTGACGCCTACAAGCAAAGCGCCGATAAGCCCCGGTGCATAGGTGACGGCAATTGCCTCAAGCTCGTCGAGGGTTGTACCTGCGTCGGCAAGAGCCTTTTCCACAACGCCTGAAATTGCTTCGGCGTGACGGCGTGATGCTATTTCGGGAACAACACCGCCGTAAATTCTGTGCTCCTGCACCTGGGATGAAATTACGTTTGAAAGTACCCTTCTGCCGTCCTCAACAACGGATGCCGCTGTTTCGTCGCAGGAGGATTCGATTGCTAAAATTTTCATATCATTTACCTTCGTTTAATTAAAATAGCGTGTCATTATAAGTGCATTTTCCGTGGGGGAGGAGTAGAAATTCTTTCTTTCACCCACATCCTCAAAGCCGCACTTTTTGTAAAGATTTATAGCGGAAAGGTTGCTTAATCTAACCTCAAGGGTGATGAAGCAGCAGCCCTTTTCCCTTGCTACGCAAAGTGCATTTTCGACAAGAAGCTTTCCGCAGCCCCTTCTTCTGAAAGCCGGGGAAACGGCAACGTTTGCAATATAGCACTCGTCCAGGACAATGTGCATTCCCATATATGCCGCAACCGTGCCTTCCGTTTCAAGGACAAAGAATTCTGCCTGAGGGTTTGTAAGCTCACTTTCAAGGCTTTCCTTTGTCCAGGGAGAGGAAAAGCAGATTTTTTCAATTTCCGCAACGGCGGTGGTATCCTCTGCCGTCATTCTTCTTATAACAAAATCCATTTTATCCATAGCTGTGCTTCCTGATTTTAAATAGGTTTATACTATATATTAGCTTTTTTGAGATAAAAAGTAAATAACTTTTCTACTTTTTTAACCGAAAAACAGTTTTTAAAGGGTGAACATATATATTTATTTGATTATATTTCTTTTTAGTAATTAAAAATTCATATATACTGATGTATAATAATTAAAACCATTTTGAGGAGGTTTAAATTATGAAAAAACTTTTAGCAGTATTACTCGCACTTATCTGTGCTTTTTCTGTAGCAGCATTACCTGCTTCTGCGGTAACTATTGACGACCTCGCAGGTATGGTAGGTGATCAGCTCGGTGCCGGTGATCTTCTCGGCGGTGAGGATGAGGCTGATGTACTTTCCTACGGTATCCATTATGAAATGTCATTGCTTTCAACAGTTTCACTTTACTACACACCTTCTGCAAGCATTACATTCAAAACACCTACTTATATGACAATAACAGAGGATACTCCCATTGCCCTTGACCACGACTGGATTGCATGGAAGGATCCCACCACAAATAAGCTGTACTATCCCGGTGACGTGATTTACGTTGACGGTAAGATTACTCTTGAGGCTGTATGGGTTGAAAAGACCGATAATTATCCCGGCTTTATCCGTAACGCTATTGCAGGCCTTAAGGCATTCATCAGAGTAATTGAAAAATTTATGGGTGTTTACGAGCTTATCAGCTCACCGGCTCCCGTTGTGCCCGAGGTAACGGATGCAGCTCCAGCAGCATAATATAAGATCAATCAGGGGTGCTGTTGCATTTTATGCAGCAGACCCTTTTTATTTAGCGTGAGGAGAAGTAATATGAATAAAAAAATAATCATTATTGTAGCTGTTCTGATTGTTTTGGCGGTTATTGCGGCTGTCGTTACAGGCTTGTCTCTGTCTAAAAAGCCTCTGCCCTTTACAGGTGGGGATTATACAATCCCCGTGCTGGACCTGAGCGTTATGCCTGAGGAAATAAAGGGTAGTGAATATGAATATCTTTATGAGCTTTGCACGGTGGATGATTCCTCAGATTATATGGCGCATCCTGACAGTGTGCTTCTTAAAAACGGAAACATTCTTACAATGTATCCCACGGGTCACGGACGTGGTGCAATTAAAACAAAAATCAGCACCGACAGTGGTCTCAGCTGGGCCGGAGAAGTTAAAAATACGCCTGCAAGCTGGGCTGATTCCCTTGAAACCCCGACGGTTTACCGTCTTCAGTTTACCGACGGGAAAACCTCCGATAAGCTTATTATGATTTCAGCTAATCCTAAGTGGTGGGATATGGAGTATACTCCGGGCGGCTTCAACTGTTCGGTTTCCTGTGATGAGGGTGCGACCTGGAGCGAGTTTGAGCTGTTTTACGGCCTCGAGAGCGAAAACAGCGTTCTTCCCATTGTAGCAATGTCAAGCCTTACTCAGCTTAAGGAAAACGGAAAATTTGTTGACAAGTGGATGGGTCTTTTTCACGATTCTTCCTTTCATAACTATAAAACAATCCTTACTTTTGACGAAAACGGTAACATGAACTGGAGTGTTCCGGAAAAGTATTTTTCACAGCACCGTGCCATTGAGCGTAAAAGCAACATGTGTGAGGTTGAGGTTATCCGCTCTGATATGGGTAAGGGTGATGAGCTTTGTCTTATAACGAGAAGCAACAGTAAAAAGATAAATTCTCTTATATCCTTTTCTACCGATGAGGGCAAAACCTGGTCTGAGCCTGTGGAGGCACCTGCGGCACTCAACGGTGAACGTCACAAGGCGGAATACACCCCCGACGGCAGACTCTTTATTACCTTCAGGTCCGTTGAAAGGGGCGGCAAGGCAGAGGAAAACGCAACCCGTGACAATGTAAACGGCTGGATGAGTGAGGGTCTTGTTGCCTGGGTAGGCACCTATGAGGATCTGAAAAAGGGCAACGAGGGTCAGTACAGAATAAAGCTTGCCCACATTTATAAGGAAGGACAGGATAAGCCTGCTTACAGCGCATTTGCCGATACGGGATATTGCGGAAATGTTGTGCTTGAGGACGGAACAATTGTGACCTCGAGCTACGGTAAATACAGCCCCGATAAAAAAACAGCTGACGGAAGTGCACTTAAAACCTACATTGCATCAAAGCGTATAAACCTTAAGGATACGGACAGACTTGTGTTCGGACAGTGATAAAAAGTAAAAAGAAGAACATCACCGATGTGCGGTTGCATATCGGTGATGTTGTTTTTTATAAAATTAACTTATTTTGTAGGTCTTGCCCTTTTCTGTTTTAAAGGTAGTAAAGCCGTTTTCGAAAACAGCCTCAATTTCGTTGCCGTTCTCGTCCTCAACAAGGATTACCTTTCCATCATACATGAGCTTACAGTCATTTCCGAGGAGGGATTTGACCGTGCCGCTTTTAAGCTTGCCGTCAGCCCACTTCATTCCTATTTCAAAGCCGCCACGGGCACATATGCCTGTGATTTCGCCTGTTTTCCAGCTGTCGGGAAGGGCAGGAAGCAGATGAATGTGACCGAGATGACTCTGCAGAAGCATTTCACATACACCTGCGGTGTAGCCGAAGTTTCCGTCAATCTGGAAGGGGGGATGGGTGCCGAAAAGATTTTTGAGGATTGTTTTTGAAATGATGTTTGTGATGATTTCCTCACAGTCATTACCCTGATGAAGTCTTGCATAGGAAAGCAGTCTTACCGCAAGACCCCAACCGGTGCTCTTTTTACCTCTGTCCTTAAGGGAGGTGAGAGCTGCGTTTTTGATTGCCTCATCGGTGGTGTCAATCTGTCTGAAGGGGTAAAGGGTCAGAAGATGCGAAAGGTGGCGGTGGCGTCTTTGTACACCCTTTGTGCGGAAGCCGCGCATAAAGTAGCTGTCCTCGTCGTACCATTCCTTAATCTGTCCCCATTTGCCGATGTTAACAGGCTTGAGCAGAGTAATCTGCTGTTTGACGGTGCTGATGATGTCGTCACTTACAGCGTCACCGTTGCCTGATTTTTTAAGCTCCTCGGCGGCAATGAGCAAATCCTCGTAGAGGTTGTAGATAATGCACTGGTCGTAGGTGTTGCCCTGGGCAATGGGGCCGTGCTCGGGTGAATAACCGGGTGAGCATACAAGTCTTCCCGTTTTCTTGTCCTCGTGAAGAAGCTTTGTCCACATAAGTGCACACTCTTCCATTGCAGGGTATATATCATTTTTAAGCTTCTGAATATCACCGGTATAAAGGTAATAGTCAAAGCAGTTCTGCAATGCCCAGGCACCGTTTGTGGGTGCCCAACCCCAGTACCAGTTTGTGCCGGGACCTGTAAAGCCGAGGGGAGTCACCATTGTGTGAATCATCCAGCCCGTGGGTTTTTCACAGTTGTTTTCGTCGGTGTCGGGATCACCTATGCCGAGGGTCTTTGCCGCAACAATTCTGCCGGGCTTACGAAGTGAATTCACAAAATCTATGTAGGGCAGTGCTGTTTCCGCAAGGTTTGCAACATAGGCAGGCCAGTAGTTCATCTGCACGTTTACGTTGAAGTGGTAGTCACAGCACCAGGGTGGGTCGTTCTTTGCGTTCCATATACCCTGCAGGTTGGCAGGCAGTGAACCGTCACGGGAGGAGGCTATGAGCAGATATCTGCCGTAATGGAAAAGGGTGGTGATAAGATTGCGTCTGTATTCGCCTTTTTTTTCAAAGCGCTTGAGCATATGGTCAGTCGGGAGGATTACCTCCTCCTCACCGAGGTTGAAGCTTACTCTGCCGAAAAGCTCCTGATAATCCTTTAGGTGTGCCTTGTAAAGCTCGGGGAAGCTCTTTTCCTTTGCCTTGTTAACTGTGTCGAGAGCCTTTTTAAGGGGGTTGCTTCCGTCGGAGAAAACGGGGAAGCTGTTTACATAGTCTGTTGCAAGGCTCACAATGAAGGTGAAGCTTTTTACATCCTTGAGGTGGATTTTGCCGTCTCTTGCATAAATCTCACCGCCGTCGGAAATAAAAGTAACGGCAGCACCGTATTTCATTGAGTTTTTGTCGTTGCCGGGCTTGCCGTCAAGACCCTTGTTTGCCATAACGGTGCCTTCAAGGGTGATTGTGTTGCCTTCTGCCTTTATAACACCGCCCGTCTGCTCGGGAACAATGTAAACCGCGGCACAGAAGGTGGCATCCTCGGGAGTGCTTTTCTCGTCGCCCTTGAGCTTGTTTTCGCATTCGATTCTGCCCACAAAAACATTGTCGGGGTAGGAAACGAAATAGTGACGGGTGTACATCACGTTTTCTCTTTTGTATGAAACCATAGCCGAGGCTGTTGAAAGGTCAAGGTCACGGACATATTTTTCAAATTCACCGGAGCCTCCGAACTGAACGTAAAGGTTCATAAAGCTCTGATAAGCACCAAAGCCCGTCATATCACCCTCAAGGTCCTTCATTGCGTCGATAATGGTCTTTTGTGAAGCACCGTTGTCGAGCAGGTCCTGTATCTTTTTAAGCGCCTGACCTCTGTCGGGATTGCTGATACCTCCGCAATAGCCCTTCACGTCGGCACCGCCTGACCAGAGGGTTTTTTCATTGAAGTGGATAAGCTCACATTCCTTACCACCGAAAACCTTGGCACCGATTTTTCCGTTGCCGAGGGGGAGGGCCTCGTTTTCCCAACCGAGGTAGCTCATATGAGCAGGTTCCTTATAGCATAAAAACATAACTTTCTCCTTAAATTTTAATTCGTAAATTATTATATAATTTAACGGCATATAAGTCAAGGCGTGAAAAATTATGTACATACAATAAATTGTGAACAAAAAAATTGATTTTTCGTAATTTGTGTGGTAATATATATCATATATGTTTATTTTTGAACGGGTATAAGCTTTTGGAAGGAGGTGTCGCCGTGAAAATGAACTATCTTGTCACAATTGACACAAAACAGAAAATTGACGGTGACGAGGAAAACCTCCGTGTTATCACCCACGCCTCACTTGAAGGTGACAAGGATGACTACACCCTTGTTTACACCGAGCAGAGTCGTGAAAACGGTGAAAGCAAAACGGAAATCCGTTGTGAAAAGGGTGAAAAGGTTTCCGTTGTCCGCTTCGGTGACGGTATGACAACCAACCTTATACTTGAAAAAGGAATCAGGCATATTTCCTGCCACACAACGCCCTACGGTGCTTTTTCAATGGGCATTACCGCAATTGAAATTGACTCCGATATGAACAGGGAGGGCGGCACACTTCACTTTAAATATGCTTCGGATATTGAAAACAACCCACTCGGTGAAATCACCTTTTACTTCACCGTCGAATTAAAAAAGCAAGTCTGACAGAGAGGAATTGATAAAATGTCAAGAACAACAGATAAAGCACAAAATCAGATAAGAAGCCTTATTGCCGAGGCTGTTAAAAAGGCTCAGGCGGCTTCTTTTCTTCCCGATGCAGAGCCTTCAGCTTTTTCCGTTGAGGTGCCTGCCGACAGAAACAACGGTGACTACTCAACAAATGCCGCAATGGTAAATGCAAGAGCCTTCCGCCTTGCACCGAGAAAAATTGCAGAAATCATCGTAGAAAATGCAAGTGTTGAAAATACTTATTTTGAAAAAATTGAAATTGCAGGCCCCGGCTTTATAAACTTCTTCCTTTCTGACAATTATTATGCAGATATCCTTTTTGAAATAGGCGAGGACGGTGAAAGCTACGGCAGAAGTGACTACGGCAAGGGTAAGAGCATAAACGTTGAATTTGTTTCCGCTAACCCCACAGGTCCCATGCATATGGGTAACGCAAGAGGCGGTGCCCTCGGTGACTGTCTTGCAGCCGTGCTTGACTACGCAGGCTACGATGTAAAGCGTGAGTTCTACGTAAACGACGCAGGTAATCAGATTGACAAGTTCTCCCTTTCTCTTGATGTGAGATACCGTCAGCTTTGCGGTGAGGAAATTGAGCTTCCCGAGGACAGCTACCACGGTGAGGATATCATCGAAAGAGCACAGCAGTTCAAGGACTCTTACGGTGACAGCTTTATGCCAAAGAGTGAGGATGAAAGAAGAAAGGCGCTCGCAGAGTTTGCCCTTCCCCTTAATCTTGAGAATATGAAAAATGCCATGGAAAAATACAGAATCGATTACGACCTCTGGTTCAGTGAGCTTACCCTTCACAACGGCGGTGAGCTTAAGGAGACAATCGACATTCTCACCGAAAGAGGCTACACCTACGAAAAGGACGGTGCCCTCTGGTACAAGAACAAGGAGATTCAGACTGAAATGCTCCTTGCTCAGGGTAAGACACAGGAATATATTGACAAGCTCGAATTGAAGGACGACGTTCTTATAAGAGCAAACGGCAATCCCACCTACTTTGCCGCTGACATTGCCTACCATAGAAACAAGCTTGAAAAAAGAGGCTTCGACAAGGCAATTGACGTGTGGGGTGCAGACCACCACGGCCACGTTGCAAGAATGAAGGGAGCAATGAAGGCTGTGGGTATTGACCCTGACAGGCTCGACATTCTCCTTATGCAGTTTGTACGCCTTGTACGTGACGGTGAGGTTGTAAGAATGAGTAAGCGTACAGGTAAGGCAATCACCCTTGTTGACCTTCTCAATGAAGTGCCTATTGATGCAGTCCGCTTCCTTTTCAATATGAGAGAGCCCGGCTCACTTATGGACTTTGACCTTGACCTTGCAGTTGAGCAGACCTCACAGAATCCCGTTTACTACTGCCAGTATGCACACGCAAGAATCTGCAGTATTATTTCAAAGCTTGCTTCCGAGGGTAAGAGTGCAAGAGAATGCACAGCCGAGGAGCTCATGCTTCTCAAGGCTCCCGAGGAAAGAGAGCTTATCAGATACCTTTCAACCCTCGGTGATGTTATCATCGGTGCGGCAAAAAATTACGACCCTGCAAAGGTTACTCACTACGCTGTTGACCTTGCAACCCATTTCCACAAGTTCTACAACAACTGCCGTGTAGGTGTTGAGGACGAAGGCCTTATGCAGGCAAGACTCTTCCTTTGCATCTGCACAAGAGATACGCTCAAGAGCATCCTCAATATGCTCAAGGTTACTTCACCGGAGAGAATGTGATTCAATTGCGAATTCATAATTCATTCCTTCGTTTCTCAACTAAATTTAAGTTTAAACCCCTATAATATAAACAAACAAATAAACAAACAAAGGAGCCACCACTATGAACGCAGAAAAAATTCTCGTTGTCGATGACGACCTTAACATTTGCGAATTATTAAGACTCTATCTTACAAAGGAAGGCTATAATGTTGTAATTGTAAACGACGGTGCAAGTGCCGTTACAGCATTCCAGGAGGAAAGCCCCAATCTTGTCCTTCTTGACATTATGCTTCCCAAGCTTGACGGTTGGCAGGTATGCCGTGAAATCAGAAAGTTCTCCGATGCACCCATCATTATGCTTACAGCAAAGGGTGAGGTTTTCGACCGTGTTCTCGGTCTTGAGCTCGGTGCTGACGACTACGTTGTAAAGCCCTTTGATACAAAGGAAATCGTAGCACGTATCAAGGCGGTTCTCCGCCGCAGTGCTTCCTCCACTACTGAGGAAATCAAGGAAGTGCACTACGACAAGCTTTCAATCAACCTTACAAATTACGAGCTCAAGGTTGCAGGTGTGCAGATTGATACTCCTCCCAAAGAGATGGAGCTTATCTTCCACCTTGCAAAGAGTCCCAACAGAGTTTTCACAAGAGACCAGCTTCTTGACGAGGTATGGGGCTATGACTATTACGGTGACAGCAGAACTGTTGACGTTCACGTTAAGCGTCTTCGTGAAAAGCTTGAGGGCGTTTCCGATAAGTGGGAGCTTCGTACCGTATGGGGCGTAGGCTACAAGTTTGAAACAAAAGACTGATAACAAGGGGCGGACAATGTTCCGCCCTTAACTTGGTTAATGTGGGACTGTTCAATTCGCAATTCGCAATGCGCAATTAACCCTTCCGTCGGCAATGCCGATACCTCCCCTGAAATGGGAGGAAAGAGGTGTTTTTTTATAAAAAACGTAATGTAACGCCGACCAATGGGTGACCGCAAAGAATAACAACACCGCGTAGGGGACGCCTCTACAATGCACGTTGGCGTATGTCTGCTATCCTTCACCTGAAGGCTTACCCGCAATTGCGAATTCCAAATTGTATATATCTACCTGCAAAGGAGAATGTCACAATGCTGGAAAAGATAAAAAGAAGAAAAAGCACCCTGTTCATAAGATACCTCAAGGCAACCTGTGTGCCTGTGCTTGGCGCCTTTCTGTTCTTCGGCTTTATGATGATGATTTTCATTTCGGGTCAATGGTGGAATGAAAAGGTGTCAACCCTTACCGTAAATGCACAGAACATATCAAACTCATACACGGAGTTTCTTGATACGGATTCTGAAAGAAGCAGGGAATTCCTTAAATCAACCCTTGACATTATGAGCCAGGCAACGGTGTCGGATTATTTCATTTCTGACCTCGAGGGCAATGTTATCCTTTGTGCCGATGAGGATGCAATGATTTGTGAGAAGCACGGCAGCCTCGTAATTTCAGGGGCGCATATGGAAAGTGCAATTGCAGGCGGCTTTTACGATTATGCCACAATGGACGAGTTCGGTGAAGGACGCTTCCTTGTTGCGGTGCCCGTTAAAAATCAGGGTGAAACGGTAGCCGTTGTTTTTGCTGTTGAGGACGCCATTACGGGTCTTCTGCCCTATGTTTCAAGCATTCTTACAGCAATGCTTATCATAATGCTTATAGCTCTTTTCCTTGTGTTTATTTCAATTTTCAAAATTACACGAAGCATTACATCACCGCTTAGTGAAATGGGTGAGGTAACAAGCCACATTGCAAAGGGTGATTTCTCTCACCGTGTAAGCGGTAACTACAAGGATCGTGACCTTACCGCCTTTGCACAGTCCCTTAACAAAATGGCTGATGAGCTTGCCGTTGAGGAGCAAAGCCGAAGAAGCTTTGTTGCAAATGTTTCCCACGAGCTGAAAACACCTATGACCTCAATAGGCGGCTTTATTGACGGTATCCTTGACGGAACAGTTCCTCCCGAGGATGAAAAGAAGTACCTGAAAATTGTTTCAAGTGAGGTCAGACGCCTTTCAAGAATGGTTGTTTCAATGCTCAACCTTTCAAAAATTGAAGCAGGTGAGGTTTCACTCAGGCTTACGGAATACGACGTGGGCAAGCAGATTTTCGAAACTCTGCTTTCCTTTGAAAAGCGTATTGACGAGGGCAGGATAAACGTTGAAGGCTTTGAGGATATGGGTGCAGTCAGCGTAAGGGCAGACAAGGATTTGCTTCAGCAGGTGCTTTATAACCTTATTGACAATGCCGTAAAGTTCACTCCTGAAAGGGGAACAATAAGTGTGTTTGCCGAAAACAACGGTGAAAGCACTGCTGTTACAATCAGGAATTCGGGTCAGGGTGTTTCCAAGGAGGAAATCAGCCGTATTTTTGAACGCTTCTATAAGGTTGACAAGTCACGAAGCTACGACACCAAGGGCGTAGGCCTCGGACTGTACATTGTAAAAACCATAATCAATATGCACGACGGTGAAATTTCAGCCGACAGCAAGCCCGGTGAATATACCGAATTCAGCTTTACGCTGCCTTATGACAGAATAAATTAAAAATTTTTAAACTACATTTTAATGACGGATTATACTATATAGAAAATTCCACAAAAGGTCATTGCGGTAAGGATTTATTCCTGCGGCAAAAAAGGAGAATACCCATGAGCGAAAATGAAAATATGAACACCTTCTCACAGCAGGAAAATGAGGTGCAGGAAGGTACCGCAGAAAACAAGGTAAGTCAGGCTCCTGAAATTCCGGGAAGCTTCTTTACACAGTATCATGTGCCCACGGAAATGCCCGAGGTGAATACAGATCTTGCCGAGGCACAGCCTTTAAGCGACACCGTTTTTGCACAAGCCGAAGAGGTAAGTAATGAGGCTGAAGCTGATTTTACAGCAGAGGAAGAGGTGCAGACCGAAGCTGAAAATGAGCAAGCAGCAGAGGTTGAGGCTGAAGCTGTTGAGGCAGAGCCTGTACAGGATGTACAGGAGCAGTTCAATCCTTATGCACCCAAAAATCAGACAGCGGAAAACACCTACAGCTATCCCTATCAGGGCATCAATCCCTCTTACAACCGTCCCGTATACGGAAACAATCCCTATGCTGGCGGTCAGAACGGCTTCAATCAGGCACCTGCCTACGGTATGCCTGACACAGATAAGCCTTCAAAGGGTAAAAAAATAGCAATCGGTGTTGTTGCAGCCTGCGTTTTTGTGGCTGTTATTGCCCTTGTTTCAAGCTTTTTCGGTGGCGGTGGTGACAGCACACAGCAGACCACAACAACGGCATATGCAGGCTATCAGGAGCAGGCAACACAGCCTACAACACAGAATGTTACCGTGGCAACCACACAGCCTGTAACCCAGGTTATCAACTCCGTATGGGTTGCCGAAAAGGTAAGACCCAGCGTGGTGGGTGTTATGGCATACAGTCAGGGTGAGCTTGCAGGTGAAGGCTCCGGTGTGCTTATGAGTGAGGATTTGAGCAAGGGCTGTACTTATATTGTTACTTGTGCCCATGTTATTGATGAGCCCGGCTGTGAGTTCGGCGTTCTTCTTCTTGACGGCTCAAGGTACGACGCAGAGGTTGTTGCCCTTGACGTAAGAACAGACATCGGTGTGCTTAAAGTTAACCAGACAGGGCTTCCCCTTGCCGAGTTCGGTGACTCCTCAACACTTAAAATCGGTGAGCCTATTTATGCAATCGGTAACCCCGGCGGTAGTGAGTATTTCGGCTCAATCACAAACGGTATTATTGCGGCAATTGACCGTTCAATCTCCGCTACCTATACAATGACCTGCATTCAGCACAATGCGGCAATCAATCCCGGTAACTCGGGCGGTGCCCTTGTAAACTCCGCAGGTCAGGTAATCGGTATCAACTCATCAAAAATTGCAAGGACTGATTACGAGGGTATGGGCTTTGCCGTTCCTTCTTCAATTTTCAGAACAGTTGTTGACGACCTTATTCAGTACGGCTATGTTCCCAACAGACCCGAGCTCGGCATCAAGTATGCGGCAGTGAGTGACTATCAGCTTTACTCAATCATCGTTTCAATCAAGGGTCTCCCCAAGGGCTCCGTAATTATTGCAGAGATTCCCGAGGGCAGTGCACTTGCAGGCACAAACGCACAGGTAGGCGACCTTATCGTTGCTGTCAACGGCAAGAAGATGGATACATCCGATGTACTGCTTGACCTTATTGACACAGGTGCCGTAGGTGACACACTTACTCTTACTCTTTGCAGAATTCAGGACAGAAGCTACGATACAACAACCTTTGACGTAACGGTTCAGCTCGTTGAAAACAAGGGCTCTGTCACAACCACAACCCAGGCACAGACTCTTCCGCAACAGGATCCTTACGGTGATATTGAGGATTTCTTCGGCGGCTTCTTCGGATGGTAATTTGTAAGTAGTCAGTAGTCAGTAGTCAGGGACGCCTTCGGCGTTAAAGATTACTATATAACTGCATAATAAGAATTAAGCAGATGTTTTTGTATTCTTGAAAACATCTGCTTTTGCTTTTGATTTAATTTTGTTGCCGCAAAGCGGCAATCCTGACTACTGGCTACTGGCTACTGACTACTTTTTCCCGTTTTCCCCTTGACACTTTGCCCATAATTTTATAAAATATTAAACTGATAGTTTATATATAAATCTAATTGCGAAAGGATGAAATATAATGGCACAGGAAAAACTTCTTACCAGCGCCGGCTTTAAAGAACTCGAAGAGGAGCTCGAAGAACTCCGAGTTAAAGGCCGTCAGGAAATCAAGGAAAAAATTCAGGTAGCACTCTCCTTCGGTGACTTGTCCGAAAACAGCGAATATGACGAAGCAAGAAACGACCAGGCAAAGCTTGAGGCTCGTATCAAGGAAATTGAGGAAACCCTCGCAACAGCAAAAATCATTGACGAGGATGCTCTTTCCACTGACGTTATCCAGATGGGCTCAAAGGTAACAATCAAGGATATTGAATACGGTGATGTTTACAAGTATCAGATTATCTCCTCATCCTCAACCTCAAAGGATAAGGGTGCTGACTATCTTACAAGTGACGAATCACCCGTTGCAAAGGCAATCATCGGTCATAAGGTCGGCGATATCGTTGACGTTGAAGCTCCCATGGGTGTTATCAAGTACGAGATTATCGAAATCACAAAATAAATATCAAACAATTTCCGCAATCCCGAAAGGATGAATAAAATGGCACAGGAAAACAATACAAACATCCCACAGCAGGATGTTAACGAATTAAGACAGGTAAGGGTTGACAAGCTTACTGCTCTTCAGGAAGCAGGCAACGACCCCTTTGTAATTACAAAGTATGACCAGACTCACCACAGTGCAGTAATCAAGGAAGGCTTTGATGAGCTCGAGGGCAAGACTGTACGTATCGCAGGCCGTATGATGTCAAAGCGTATTATGGGTAAGGCATCCTTCTGCAACGTTCAGGACCTCAAGGGCAACATCCAGTCATATGTTGCACGTGACAGCCTCGGTGAGGAGGAATACAAGGCATTCAAGAAGCTCGACATCGGTGACATTATCGGTATTGAGGGCTCTGTTTTCAGAACAAAGACAGGCGAAATCTCAATCCACGCTGAAAAGATTACACTTCTTACAAAGTCACTTCTTCCCCTTCCCGAAAAGTTCCACGGTCTTACAAACACCGACACACGCTACCGTCAGCGTTACGTTGACCTTATTATGAATCAGGAGTCAAAGCAGACTCTCATCAACCGTTCAAGAATCATCCGCGAGGTAAGAAACTACCTTGACGGTCAGGGCTTCCTTGAGGTTGAAACTCCCATGCTTGTTTCAAACGCAGGCGGTGCAGCAGCACGTCCCTTTGAAACACACTTCAACGCTCTTGATGAGGACTTCAAGCTCCGTATTTCACTCGAGCTTTACCTCAAGCGTCTCATCGTAGGCGGTCTCGAAAGAGTATACGAAATCGGCAGAGTATTCCGCAACGAGGGTCTTGACACCCGTCACAACCCCGAGTTCACACTTATGGAGCTCTATCAGGCATACACCGACTACCACGGTATGATGGACCTTACAGAGAACCTCTACCGTCACGTAGCTCAGGCTGTTCTCGGCACAACAAAGATTGTTTACAACGGTGTTGAAATGGATCTCGGCAAGCCCTTTGAGCGCATCACAATGCTTGACGCTGTTAAGAAGTACACAGGCATTGACTTCAATGATATCCACTCTGACGAGGAAGCAAAGGCAATTGCAAAGGAGAAGGGTGTTGAATTCGAGGCAAGACATAAGAAGGGTGACATCCTCAACCTCTTCTTCGAGGAATTTGTTGAGCATCATCTCATTCAGCCCACCTTCCTTATGGACCATCCCGTTGAAATTTCACCTCTCACAAAGCGTAAGCCCGAAAACCCCGACTATGTTGGGCGCTTTGAGTTCTTTATGAACGGCTGGGAAATGGCAAACGCTTACTCCGAGCTTAACGATCCCATCGACCAGCGCGAACGCTTCAGGGCACAGGAAGAGCTTCTTAAGCAGGGTGACGAGGAAGCAAACACAACTGATGAGGACTTTATGACAGCTCTTGAATATGGTATGGCCCCCACAGGCGGTATCGGCTTCGGTATCGACAGAATGGTAATGCTTCTTACCGATTCATCAGCTATCAGAGATGTACTTCTGTTCCCCACAATGAAGAGCTTGGATAAGTAAGAACCTCTCCCTTTGGTCGAGAACCTTGTTGCTTACGCAATAACCCCTTATAAATAAAGGGTTTTCGGGGATAGGGTAGCAAAACACAGCCCAATTTTACCCCGCTTTTTCTGAAATAACACAGAAACCGCCTTCGAAAGAGGGTGGTTTTTTGTGTGGTGTGTAAGTTGTTTGATATATTACAAGACTTATGAGTTTTTTGAGAATAAGCTCGATGGGGTTATTAAGATTGTGATTGTGAAAGAATAAAGTTTTGCCCTTGACTGTAAAAAAGTCAGGGGTTTGCTTATTTGAAAAATAGTGTTGTTTAAATTATAGGTAAGGAACGATTAATTTTTGTGATAAATTTTCATAAAAACCTTGAAGTTTTTATGAAAATACTGTACAATAATCACACATATTATAGGTGCAAACAAAAAAACAAGGAGGTATTTTTAATGCCTACACTTAAAACTGCAAAAATCTCAACTAATTACAGTGATCTTGTTCTTCGTGTATCAAAGGGACATTTCGTTTCCTCTCACTCACACAGCAACTATTATATCGACGTTGCCGCGCAGAAATCCAGACTTTCCGAGGCAAAAGCAGTTGCAAGAGAACTCTGCCGTAATTATAACTATAGCACAAAGATTGTTGATACAGTTCTCTGTCTTGACGGAACAGAGGTTATCGGCACATGCCTTGCAGAGGAGCTTACAAGGAATTCATTTATGAATATAAACGCACATCAGACAATTTATGTTGTGACTCCCGAAATGACAGGCAGCTCTCAGCTCCTGCTCAGAGATAACATCGTGCCCATGGTAAAGGGTAAGCATGTTCTTGTGCTTGCAGTTTCCGTTGCAACAGGTAACACTGTAAATTCAGCTATCGATGCTGTCAGATATTACGGTGGTGAGGTTGTCGGTATTGCATCAATATTCGCAACTAAAAAAGAATGCGGCGGCTATCCTGTTGAATCAGTATTCAATCCCAATGACCTTGAGGGTTATTTCACAGTACCTGCACATGAATGTCCCTTGTGTAAGGAAAAGGTGAAAATCGATGCGCTTATCAACAGTTTCGGTTTTTCAAAATTATAATAAAAATATAATAAGCTGTTTTGCCGAGTGTTTTTAAAGACACTCGGCAGTTTTATTTATATTGTTCCAATACAACACCGTCAGAAACAGGGTCTGCTAATTTGGCATATCTTGCGAGATATTCTGTCTTTACGGGGTGGGTATAAGGCTTAAGCTTCTTTCTTCAAAATATCATCACTCACAAGTACTGGTAAATGAGTGATTGAGCTTACTGAAAAAAATGAGCAAACCACGTAAATTTGAGAAAAAAGCAAAAAAACAGTTGAAATTTTTCAGTTTTTTTTGTATGATGTATAATAGTGGAAAATATGGTTATTTTTCTATTTGTAAATACTTGCAGTAGAGTGCTTACTGTAACAAATATTATGGGGTGATAATTTGAAAGTACAATTCACAGAAACAATCCTTCGTGACGCCAACCAGTCCCTGATTGCAACAAGAATGTCCTTTGACGAGTTCGAGCCGATTCTTTCCGAGCTTGACAAGGCAGGCTACTACTCACTTGAATGCTGGGGCGGTGCAACCTTTGACTCCTGCCTTCGTTATCTTAACGAGGATCCATGGGAGAGACTCAGAAAAATCCGTAAGGCATGTCCGAACACAAAGCTTCAGATGCTTCTTCGCGGACAGAACCTTTTAGGCTATAAGCACTATCCCGATGACGTTGTCCGTGCCTTTATAAGAAAGAGCGTTGAAAACGGTATTGATATCATCCGTATTTTTGACGCCCTCAACGACCTTCGTAATATCGAGGTTGCCGTTGATGAAACCCTTAAGTGCGGTGCTCATCCTTCAGGTACAATCTGCTACACACTTTCACCCATTCATTCACTTGAAAATTATGTTGAGCTTGCCAAGGAAATGGAAAAGATGGGCGTTATGTCTATCTGCATCAAGGATATGGCAGGTATTATGGGCCCCCAGGAGGCATACGACCTTGTTAAGGCTATCAAGGCAGAGGTTAAGCTTCCCGTTGTCCTTCACACACACTCAACAACAGGTCTTGGTGCTCTCACACTTCAGAAGGCTGTTGAGGCAGGTGCAGACGTAATCGACACCGCAATTTCCTGCTTCTCAGGCCGCACATCACAGCCTCCTACAGAAACCCTTGTTTATGCTCTTAAGCAGCAGGGCTACGAGGTTGATGTCAATATGGACTCGCTCAAGAAAATCAACGATTTCTTTAAGCCCGTAAGAGCAAAGGCTCTTGAAAGCGGACTTCTCAACCCCGTTGTTCTTGCAACGGATACAGACGCACTTCTTTATCAGGTGCCCGGTGGTATGCTTTCAAACCTTGTTGCTCAGCTTACAGCTGCAGGCAAGCTTGACAAGTTTGAAGAGGTGCTCCTTGAGGTGCCCAGAGTACGTGAGGACCTCGGTTATCCTCCCCTCGTAACTCCTCTTAGCCAGATGGTTGGTGTTCAGGCAACACAGAATGTTCTTGCAGGTGAAAGATATAAGAATATTTCAAAGGAAATCAAAAACTATTTCTTCGGCTTCTACGGTAAGGCTCCCGGTGAGGTTAACGCAGAACTTGCAAAGAAGATTCTCGGTGATGAAACACCTGTTACCTGCCGTTTTGCCGATACTCTTGAGCCTTACTTTGAAAAGGCAAAGGCTGAAATCGGCAGTAAAGCAAAAAGTGAAGAAGATGTTCTTTCATATATCGCGTTCCCCACTCAGGCTGAAGCCTTCTTCGATAAGCGTGACGAAAAAGAAAGAAATACCTTCAGATATACAATAAGAGAAGTGTAAGGGGGCGTAGAGATGCAGACTGTACTTAATTTACTTTCAATTGCAATAATCGGCGGTGCAGACGGTCCCACGGCAGTTTCCGTTGCAGGAGATTTGCCCTTGCCCGCAATATGCGTTTCGGTTTTCGGCGTTATATTTGTAGCTTATGTTTATATAGCAAAGGCAATCCGCAGAAGAGCTCTCCCTGCTGAAGCTGTTGCCGTAATAGGAACACCGACAGCAAAAAGTGCAGGTGTACCGATGCCTGCAGGAATGAATCAGGGTGAGCTTGAGCTTATCGGCACAGACGAAAAAACCGCTGCAGTTATTATGGCGATTGTGTCAGACAAGAGCGGCATTCCCCTGAACAGACTTTCTTTCAAGTCAATCAAACTGATGGAGGATAAATAAAATGAAATATGTAGTTACATTAAATGGTAAAAATTACGAAGTTGAAGTCAACGAAACTGAAGCAGTTCTTGTCAGCGTTGCCGATGCAGCTGTTGCAGCCCCTGTTGCAGCTCCCGTTGCAGCTCCCGCACCCGCAGCAGCACCTGCACCCGCAGCTCAGGCAGTTTCCGCTGAAGGCACAACAATTCCCGCACCCATGCCCGGATCAATTCTCAATGTTAATGTAACCGTCGGTCAGGCTGTCAAGGCAGGCGATGTACTTATGATTCTTGAAGCGATGAAAATGGAAAACGATATCTCTGCTCCCTGCGACGGTACCGTTAAGCAGATTCTTGTTTCAAAGGGCTCAACAGTTAACACCGACGACGTTCTCATTGTTATTTAATCGGAGGTGCGATAAATGGCTGACTTATTTGCGAATTTCGCAACTCTCGAATGGAAACAGGTTGCAATGTGGATTATAGGTGCAATTCTTATCTACCTTGCAATCAAAAAGGAAATGGAGCCCTCTCTTCTTCTTCCCATGGGCTTCGGTGCAATTCTTATAAACCTTCCCAACTCAGGAGCACAGCACGTTATTGATGTTATTTTCAAATTCGGTATCTCAAATGAATTCGGTGAGCTTATGCCCCTTATTCTTTTCATCGGTATCGGTGCTATGATTGACTTTACACCTCTTCTGACGAATCCAAAGCTTATGCTTTTCGGTGCGGCGGCACAGTTCGGTATTTTCTTCACCCTTTGCCTTGCATCACTTTTAGGCTTTGATATCAAGGACGCCGCTTCAATCGGTATCATCGGTGCGGCAGACGGTCCCACAGCTATTGCGGTTTCAATGGAGCTTGGCTCAAAATATATAGGTGCAATTATGGTTGCGGCTTATTCATATATGGCCCTTGTGCCCCTTATTCAGCCGCCTATCATCAAGCTTTGCACCACAAAGAAGGAACGCCTTATCCGTATGGATAACACTCAGGGTAAGCAGCCCTCAAGGCTTACAAAGATTCTCTTCCCCATTGTTGTTACAGTTATCGTAGGTCTTGTACCTCCCGACCCTGTTGCTCTTATCCGCTTCCTTATGTTCGGTAACCTTATCCGTGAATGCGGTGTTCTTAACTCCCTTTCAGAAACAGCACAGAAGGTTCTTGCAAACCTTATCACAATTTTCCTCGGTCTTACCATCGCTTCTCAGATGCGTGCAGAGGACTTCCTCAAGTTTGATACTCTTCTCATTATCGGCCTCGGCCTTTTCGCTTTCATCTTCGACACCTTCGCAGGTGTTATGCTTGCAAAGTTCATGAACCTCTTCTCAAAGAAGAAGATCAACCCCATGATCGGTGCTGCAGGTATTTCTGCATTCCCCATGGCAGCCCGTGTTGTTCATAAGATGGGTCTTGTGGAGGATAACCAGAACTTCCTTCTTATGCACTCAATCGGTGTCAACGTTTCAGGACAGATTGCTTCCGTTATCGCCGGCGGTCTTATCCTTACATTCTTCAGCAAATAAGGGAGGAAAAATAATATGAATTTTGCTATTGATTTTGAAGCATTTCTTGCATCACTTCCTTATATGGGCAAGGGTATGCTTGGCATTTTCGTTGTAACAGCCATTATTGTTGTTTTCGTAAATGCACTCAACAACCTTCCCGAGAAAAAGGATAAAAAGGATAAGGAATAATCAGAATAAAACAAAAGGCTCAGCATTCATTTACGGATGCTGAGCTGATTTTATTGTAAGATGTATTGTAATTCACAGCTCCTTCGTGTTAAAATAAAAGCATAAAAAGAGGTGATGTGCTATGAAGGAATGTGCAGACGAAAAAATCATCAGAAAGTATCTTTCGGATTATGCCGCGAATATAAAAATAGAAACGGTGGATATAATTGACTCCACAAACGATGAAATGAAAAGGCGTGCCGAAAGGGGCGAGGGGGAAATATCCCTTCTTGTTGCCGAGGAGCAGACAAAGGGCAGAGGAACCAAGGGCAGAAGCTTTTTTTCACCCGAGGGCACGGGGATATATATGAGCCTTCTTTTAAGGCCGACCTATACTCCGCAGGAGTGCACCTTCCTAACCACAATGGCGGCAGTAAGCTCCGCAAAGGCAATTGAAAGGGTTACCGGCAGAAAGCCTCGGATCAAGTGGGTGAATGACATTTATCTCTCGGGAAAAAAGGTCGGAGGAATTCTGACCCAGGCTCATTTGTCTAAGGACGGAAAGGACGTTGAATGGGTAGTTGTGGGCATAGGTATTAACTTAAGTGAACCTGAGGGCGGCTTCCCCGAGGAACTGAAGGAAATCGCAACGGCTCTCGGCAAAAAAGACGGGAACATAAAAAACTGCCTTATAAGCGAAATTGTCAACGAATTTATATTATATTACCGAAACTTAATTAAAAAAGAATTTATAGAGGAATATTCAAAAAGGCTTCTCGGTCTTGATGAGGAAATCACCGTGAAAGAGGGTGAAGGGGAATACAAGGGGACAGTTATCGGAATTGATGATATGTGCCGCCTTAAAATCAGGTTGCCCGACGGCTGTGAAAAGGTGCTGAACTCTGCACTGTGAGGCTGTACGCACTACACTGCAATAGAATATAAAACACAACCCACCTTCATTTTTGAAGGTGGGTTTGTACTTTATTTCTTAATGCCTAACTTTTCGGTAGAAATGTCACGCATTTTGTATTTGAGGATTTTACCTGCGGCATTCATGGGGAACTCGTCAACGAATATAAAGTAACGGGGAACCTTGTGCCTTGCGATTGAAGCGTTACCGTATTCCTTCATTTCGTTTTCGTCGGCTGTTTCACCCTTGTGAAGAATTACCCAGGCACAGCATTCCTCACCGTATCTTTCGTCGGGAACACCTACAACCTGAACGTCACGCACCTTGGGGTTTGTAAGGTAGAATTCTTCAATTTCACGGGGATAAAGGTTTTCACCACCGCGGATAATCATATCCTTAAGACGGCCTGTAACCTTGTAGTAGCCGTCAGGTGTTCTCATACAGATGTCACCTGAATGAAGCCAGCCGTCAGCGTCAATAGCCTGAGCGGTTGCCTCGGGCATTTTGTAGTAGCCCTTCATAATGTTGAAGCCGCGTGCTACAAATTCACCGCTTTCACCGTCGGGAAGCTCGTCACCGGTTTCGGGGTCGATAATCTTACACTCAATTCCGGGGAAGGCACTGCCGACAGTTTCAACTCTGTGGTCAAGGTCTTCGTTAACCTCACCCATTGTACAGCCGGGTGAAGCCTCGGTCTGACCGTAAACGGAAATGATTTCACGCATATTCATTTCAACAGAAGCACGGCGCATAAGGTCAGCAGGACAGTTTGCACCGGCCATAATGCCTGTTCTCATATATGAGAAGTCGGTTTTTGCAAAGTCGGGATGGTTGAACATTGCAATAAACATTGTGGGAACACCGTTGAAGCAGGTGATTTTTTCATCGTTTACGCAGGCAAGTGATGACTTGGGTGAGAAATAGGGGATGGGACAGAGTGTACCGCCGTGAGTCATTATTGAGGTCATTGAAAGCACCATGCCGAAGCAATGGAACATAGGAACCTGAATCATCATACGGTCAGCTGTTGAAAGGTCCATTCTGTCACCGATGGTCTTACCGTTGTTTACAATGTTGCGGTGAGTGAGCATAACACCCTTGGGGAAGCCTGTTGTACCTGAGGTGTACTGCATATTACAAACATCGTCGGGCTTAACGAGTGAAGCACGTCTGCGTACCTCTTCGCGGGGGACAAGGGAGGAGCGTGAAAGCATCTGCTCCCAGTTAAGACAGCCGTCCATATTGAAGCCGACAGTAACAACATTGCGAAGGAATGGAAGATTCTTTGAGTAAAGAGGAGTGCCGGGAACAAGAGTTTTAAGCTCGGGGCAAAGCTCCTCGATAATCTCCTTGTAGTTGATATCCTTGCAGTACTCGATCATAACAAGGGTATGAGTATCGGACTGCTTTAAGAGATATTCGATTTCGTGGATTTTGTAAGCGGTGTTAACAGTAACAAGAACAGCACCGATTTTTGTTGTTGCCCAGAAGGTTACAAACCACTGGGGAACGTTGGTTGCCCAAACGGCAACGTGGTCGCCTGCCTTTACACCGAGTGAAATGAGGGCGGCGGCACATTCGTCAACGTCACGGCGGAACTGCTCGTAGGTTCTTGTATAATCAAGTGTGGGATACTTGAAGGCATACTGGTCGGGATAGGTTTCAGCCATTGTGTCAAGCACGTCGGAGAAGGTGTAGTCAATAACATCGTACTTTTTCCAAACGAAGGTGCCTGACTTGTCACGGTTGTAATAAGCGTGGTCAAAGCTCTTCTTGTCGCGGTTGAGGGCTGAAATATAGTTTGTGAAGTGGGTAAGAACAATGTCAGCGTCGCTGATTTCTTCGTTCCATGCCGCACAGATAAAGCCTTCGTAATTAAGTGATGAAAGGGCGTTGATGAGCTTTTTGACATCAAGGTCACCCTCACCGATAAGAACGGTCTTACCGTCCTTCATATCACCGAGGCGTACATACTTGATATAAGCACCAAGGCTCTTGATTGTTGTTTCGGCTGTTTCACCTGCGCTGAAATATGTGCCTCTTACGTTCCAGGAGGCGCCGATTGCTGAGGAACCGAAGTGGTTGATGATGCCGATGACGTTTTCGGTTTCGGCAAGGTAGCCCACGGTTTCAAAAAGAATGCTTACATCAACCGTTTCGGCATAACCGATTGCGTCAAAAAGCTTTGCGTCAAGCACGTCAAAGCCTATGCTTTCTTCAACGCGGACAATAACATTTTCAATACCTGCGGCAGCTGCCATAGATACATACTTGCGGATAAGCTCGGGTGTAGCTTCCTCACTTTCAACAGGGTGAGGCATACGAAGTGCAGAAACGGAAAGATTTCTGTTAACAAGCTTTCTTTTTGCATCTGCAAGGCGGTCCTGCCTTAAAATGCTGTCGTGGTGTGCACTTCTTTCCTTGACAGCGTCATAAATTTCGAAGCCCTCGAAGCCGTAATCCTCGGCAAAACAGCAGGTATCAAAAAATGAAGCACGGCTTACATTTTTTGTTGAAAATACAATTTTCATATTATGCCTCCTCGAATACAATCTTGTTCAGAGCGTTGATGTAAGCTCTGATGCTTGCTGCAACAATGTCGGTTGAGGTACCGTTACCGGAGTAAAGCTTACCGTTGTTGCGGAGTCTTACAAGGGCGGAGCCTAATGCACCCTTACCCTCTGTAACAGCCTGAACCTGGAAGTCGTCAAGCTCATAGTGGTGGCCGATACACTGCTCAACAGCACGGAAGGCGGAGTCGATGGGGCCGTCACCGTTGCTTACGCCGCAGATGATTTCACCGTTACACTTAAGTGTAACCTGTGACATTGAGCTTGAAGCGTTACTGCTTGTTGTTGTATAGGTTTCAAAATGATAGGTTGAGGGAGCCTGCATAGCGTTGGAGGCAATAAGAGCTTCGAATTCCTTTGAGCCGACTGCACCCTTCTTTTCGCAAACGTGCTTGAGGGCCTTGTGAACATTACCGACGTCTGAATCTGAAAGCTCGTAGCCTAAAACTGCTGCTGCCTGTGCAACCTGAGCAACGGTTGAGTCTGAATCAAGAAGAATGTTCTTTTCTTCAACTATTGCTGCTTCGTTTTCGTAGCTGCTGCGGTTGATATCGGTAACAATATCCTTAATGCTTGCGTGAATTCTTGTGCTGTTAAGACCGATTTCTGCATCGAGCTGTGTGCCACAGGCCTTCACAGCATCGGAAAGCTGACCTGCAAGAAGCACGTCCTTGCCTGCCATTGCGCACTTGATACCGTCTGCACCCTTGTTGATTGCGGCAAAGGCTGAAGCCACTGCCATATTGATGCGGTCTGATACCTGAACATAAACGGGAACGCTTACCTCTGCTTTTATCTTTGCGGTAAGCTCTGCAATTTCGTCGGGAGTTGAAGCGCCTGCGTCGTCACAGATTGTAACTGTGTCAGCACCGCTTAATACAGCCTCGTTGATTGCGGCAACAAGGAAATCGGCATCAGCTCTTGTTGCGTCAAGGGCTGAAAATTCAACATCTGCACAAAGGTTCTTTGCTTCCTTTACAAGCTCTGTAATTTTTTCAAGCATTTTTGACTGCTTAACGTGATAGGTGTATTCCATCTGAATTGTGGATACGGGAAGCTCAACCTGAAGGCGGGGCTTTGCGGCATCCTTGATGCATTCCCATGCGGCGGCAATTTCTTCACTGGTGAAGCCTACGGGAATGGCAATGATTGCATTTTTTACATTCTGGGCAATGGTCTTATATACGATTTTATCTTCACGTGCATTTTTAACTGCAGGTAATTCAATTACTTCGGCACCGATTTCGTCGGCACATTTTGCAATAGCTGATTTTTCACGGAAAAGTAAGGACACAGCTCTGTCCTCTGAAAGCTTTTTAAGTGTGATGTCTGAAATGTTGATCTTTTTCATTTTGAAAACTCCTTTTTAGAATTTCATTCTTTTTTCTGTGAGTATCTTTGAGAAAGAAAAAACCGCCTCAAAGCTACGTTTTGCTTTGAGACGGGTGTAATTACTTATCACTCGCGGTACCACTCAAATTGCAGATAAAATCCGCCACCTTATCGAGGTCTGACAACCTCTATGCACTGACGTAGCAAACACGGGGCCCCCTACACATTTTCACTTCAGGTTTCCGGCTCGGAAGGGAGAGGAACAAGCTCCATATAATCGGTTCACAGCAACCACCGACTCTCTGAATATATCCGTCTTGACCATTCTTCTTCAACGCTTTAATGTATAAAATTTGATGGTATTATACTATATATGATAAGCTTTTGTCAAGTGTTTTTTGCTTTTATTTGAATTTTTCCTGAAAGAATTTTTGCCGGAACAGGTGGCTTGAAAAAAGCCATACTTTTTGTGAGAGCGTTAGACCTGGACTTCTCATTTTATCAGCGTGAAAAGGCAAAATAACCAAATATATTCCTATTTTTTCAGCACAGAAAATCGTTGTTATTTTGCAGCACCTATGGTATAATCATTGCAACTATAAAGAAAAGGAGCGTGTGTTTGATTGGGAAAAGTTAAATCATTTTTCACCGAAGTAAAAACCCACTGGAAAACACCTGCAGAAGGTAAGTATGTTCCTTACAGAGAATACAAGGACATATTCCTTGGTGTCGGCTCTAACTACACAGGTACAAAAATGCTCGAAGGTATCGGCTTCTGGGCTGCCTGCTACCTGTTTATGTATCACTATGAGCTGCCCTACCTCACCTTCTCATTTATCGGCATTATCAATATGCCACTTAACTATATCTGGACCCTTATCGGCTGGATAATCAACGATAACCTCGGCTTCCTGCCGAAGAAAACCGAAAGGAAATTCTACGGACTCTATTTCTCACTTATAGTAATAGGTCTTGTTATGATTCTGGGCAAGTTCCCCTTCCTTGCAAACTCAACCAATCCCCTTATTGCCTACCTCAATAATATGGAAAGTATCGGTATCAATGCCTCCTCGGCAATGAAAATCCTCGGTACCCATATTCTCTGGAACGGTTGGGCAGGTTCAAGAAATATCTTCTACCGTAAAAAGCTTATCCCCAAATACGGCAGATACAAGTACTCACTTTACTGTGATGTTATCCCCAAGTGCATCATGGTTATCCTTGTAGGCTGGCTTCCCCTTTACAACATCCCCGATATGGTTACAAGAGTATGGACCGCAAACCTTCTCTTTGCCGCATACAATATCTTCGGCTTCGGTAACAACCTTGTAAATCTTTCAAAAACTATCAGCCCCAATATGCAGGAAAGACTTCTTGTGCGTACCTATCCCGTAAAGCTTTCCCACTTTGTACATACAATCGTTTCAATTATCATCCCCATTATCGTTGACTCTCTTGACAACGAGTGGGCTGACATCAACCTTTTCCGTTGGGTATATCCCATCAGCTTTGTTGTTCCCGCACTTATCACTATGATTTATGCAGGAAGACTCAAGGAAAGAATTCCTCAGCCGCCTCTTGAAAAGAAGGTGCAGATTAACTTCTGGGACGGTATGTTCGGTGTTCTTCGTAACAAGTATCTGCTTATCAACACCGTTGTAGGTCTTATCGACTCCCTGGGTAATGGTATGCTTGCAATTACAACCATTATCTACCTTTATACCTTCAGACTTGCAGGTCTTCCCTACACAATTATCATTAACCTGATTTCTTTTGCAGGTACTCCGCCCGATTTATGTGCACCCTACTTCCTTAAGAGATTCAGCTATAAGCAGATTATGATTTTCTATCAGCTGACCCGTGCTCTCGGTAATGCACTTATGGTTGCTGCCTTCTGGTTCTGCGGTGATAATGTTCACATCTGCGGTATAGTATGTATTGTTGTTATGTTCCTTATGGAAGCAACAAAGACAATTCCCACAACTGCAGGTCACGATATGAACACACGTATCGGTGACTACCAGATGTACCTTTCAGGCGAAAGACTTGAAAGCTTTGCAGGTGTGTTCGGTTGGTTTACAGGCCCCATCACCTCATTTGTAGGTCTTATTATTCCTCTTCTTCTTCTCAAATACGGCTTCAACAGTAACTGGGACGTTCTTTATATTGACAGCGCACGTTTCAAAATTATTGCCGTACCGCTTATCATCGATATCATCGGCTTTGTTCTTATGACAATTCCTTATTTCTTCTGGGACTACGACAATGAGAAGCAGACCAAGGTTATCCAGGTGCTTCAGCGCCGTGCCGAGGTAACGCAGAAGAAGGCACAGGAAGAAGGCGAAACCGTCAGCGGCGGATATATAGGCTAAAGGAGGTATGACATCATGAAAGAAAAAAAGCAAAAAGTTTTCAAGGGCATGACTGCTCCCGTTGATGTACACCTCGATATCCCTGAGGAGGAAATATGGACCTATAAAATTGACGGTCTTGCAGAGCCTCACATCAACAAGCCCTTTACAAACTTCACACTCAAAAAGATTATTTTCACCGTTCTTATTCTCATTGCGGTCGGTCTTTCAATGTACTTCAGCGTAAGAGTTGTAAGCCGTGTTCCCTTTGAATACAATGAGCTCGGTGACGGAACATACGAATTCACCAAATTCAACAACACAGGCTACATCGGTCACCTTGACATTGACTATGCACTTGAAATTGTAACTGACAAGAGCAACCCCGATGCAGCAACAAACTTCACCCTCGAAAAGGATACAGCGAAGCCCATTACGGCAATTCCTCAGTTCTGCTTCAACTGTGACGAAAAGGTTGAAACAATATACATCGGCAAGGATGTAAAGGAAATTGACAACAAGGCATTTTTTACCTGCAAGGCACTTAAGCAGATTATTGTTGACGACGAGAACGAATATTACTGCGATATCGACGGCGTTCTTTATAATAAGGATAAAACAGAGATCATCTGCTATCCTATGAACCATGTCGGCTATCTCCGTGAAAAGCTCGGCTACAATGATACAATCTGGGCAGATAACGAAAACAACCTCGAATTCCGTGCAAGATACGAGGCTGATGTTCTCACCTATGTGCTTCCTGCAACGGTTGAAACCATCGGTGAACTTGCATTCTACGACCTTCCCCTTGCAGCCCTCTATATGCCCGAGCGTCTCAAGAGAATTGAGACTATGGCTATTATGAGAAACTGGTGGATGACAGACATTTACTCATATGAGTCAAGCACTGCTGAAGAAGGCGAAACAGGCTTCTCCGCAATTGCAAAGCTTAAGGGTGTTTACAAGTCACTTCCCGAGGGACTTGAATACATCGGCTCTGACGCAATGAGCTACAACCGTGTTTGTAACTATCTCCGTATTCCCTCAAGCGTAACCTATATCGGTCACCACGCCTTCTGGGATACAGTTGAAAAGAGCGGTGACGGCTTCAACGGCTACTTCAAGGTTCACGTTTCAATGACCGAAGAAGAGTTTAAAAACAATGTTGAAGCAGGTAACCAGTGCTTCCCCCAGTACGATAGCGGTCTGCTTGACAAAAAGGTAGAGGTTATCTACGGCGCTGAAAAGGTTTATGACGAGCCCGTAACCCTTACCGAAAAGGAAGACGGCACAGCCGAGTTTGCAGCCTTCACAAACAGAGAGGGCGCTAAGGAAGTTAAAATTGACACAATCGACGGCAAGGCAATCACATCAATTGCCCGTCACCCCTTCAAGTGGGATGAGAGCATCGAAACCGTTTACATCGGCAAGGATGTAAACGAGCTTCGCGGAGAGGCATTTGTAAACCTCCGTGCACTTAATAAGTTCGTTGTTGATGAAGCAAACGAAAGCTTCTGTGCAGTTGATGGCGTACTTTACACAAAGGATATGAAAACTCTCCTTTGCTGTCCCAAGGCTTACGAGGGCGAGGAATTCACCGTTCCTGAAACAGTAGAGGTAATCAGCCGTTCAGCATTCTCTGACTGCAAGTTTGAGAAGGTTAACCTTCCCGAGGGTCTCAAGAGAATTGAGAATATGGCATTCCTCAAGGCAGAGGCACTCAAGGAAATCAGCTCCTACAAGGGTGAAGAAGTTTACGCTTCACTTCCCGAGGGACTTGAATTCATCGGTACAGACGCCTTCAACTATGCAGGTATCACTTATCTTTATATTCCTGCTTCCGTTACGGAAATCGGCGCTTACAGCTTTACATACTGTGCAATGGTTGACGGGGAAGGAAACAAGGTTGGCCTTACAGAGGTTAACGTTGCCGCTTCAGCCGAAGGCTTCAAGGCTGTAAAGGCAGGCGAGCATTGGATTCCTGAGTTCAGAAATGCTGCTAATGAAATTGCAACAGTAAATTACGGCGCTGAAAGAAAATAATGGGTAAAGTTCTTTGATTCTTTCTTACAAGAAAGAATGCCCCGCGGCGAGCGACAAAAAAATTACACCGCTTTGTACAAAACAAGGCGGTGTTTTCTTGTCCCTTTATTGTAGCACCAACCATTGGTAGGCCGTGATAGAAGAAAAGCACAGTAACTCATAAGAAATGAAAATAAAAAGGTCACGGAAGTTTTTACTTAACCGTGACCTTGTCTTTAATTGTTGTGTGTAAGGGGGTTCACCCCTTACCGCTCTCTTGCGGTTCCCAAAATTCATAACGGCTTGGAGCGCCTATGAATTTTGACCGCTGCGCCATCCTCGCCTCGCTTCATCCGCCAATGGCTGCGCTTCGGCGGCGATGCCCAGAAAGCTTTTGTAAAAGCTTGACCAAAACTTTACTCTTTTTCCCTTAAGCAAGATCATCCTCATTCTCAAGCTTGTGCCATACATTCTGTACGTCATCGTTGTCCTCAAGCATTTCAAGAAGCTTGCCCATGCACTTGAGATCGTCCTCACTTGTAAGAGCAGTCTGGGTATTGGGTGTGTATTCAACCTCTGCGGAAACAAAGGTGTAGCCCTTTGCCTCAAGGTCGTCACGTACTGCACCGAGGTCGTTGGGCTCTGTGCGTACAACAAATACATCCTCTTCATCAGTAAGGAAGTCAACTGCACCTGCTTCAAGTGCGTCCTCCATAAGCTGATCCTCGTCAACGTCTTCCTTTTCAATTACGATTACACCGTAGCGTGTGAACATAAAGGAAACACAGCCCTGCTGACCGAGGTTGCCCTTATTCTTGTCAAAGTAGTGACGCATTTCACCTGCTGTACGGTTGCGGTTGTCGGTAAGAGTTTCAACGATAACTGCAATGCCTGAGGGACCGTAGCCCTCGTACATGATTTCCTCGTAGTTGTTGCCTGAGGTTTCACCGGAAGCCTTTTTGATGATTCTTTCGATGTTGTCGTTAGGCACGTTGTTTGCCTTTGCCTTCGCAATGATATCCTTAAGCTTTGAGTTTGATGAGGGGTCGGGACCGCCGTCACGTACTGCAACTGCAATTTCTCTGCCGATTTTGGTGAAAACCTTGGCTCTTGCACCGTCGGTTTTTTCCTTCTTTCTCTTAATGGTACTCCATTTTGAATGACCTGACATTTAATTCACCAATCCTTCTGAATATATAAATTAAAAATAACTGAATTACTTTATCACTTTTATCGGGGTTTGTCAAGTGGGGGAGGAGGATTAGCAATTCGCAATTCGCATTGTGAATTGTTTAACTGCTCCTTACTGCATCGAGCATAGTGCCCTCCTTGTAGCTTCCACCGAAGCATATACCCGAAAGCATACTGCCGTCGGCTGAAACAAGACCGTCGGAGTAAAAGCTGTATATCTCCGATGGGGAAATAGTGTCGCTTGCAAATACAACATTCTGGAAATCCTTGGGGGCGGTGAAGGCAATTTTACAGCTCTTTGAACTGTCGGTAAGAGCGTAGAATTCTCCTGCGTTGCCGTTTACATTGAAGTTAATCACGGGTACACCGTTGCCTGTTACGGACTGTGCCATGCCCAGTGCACCGCAGGCAAAAACAGTACCTCCGCTGACTGTGAAGCTTCCGTTATAGTCAAGGGCACCGTTTGAGCCCATTGTGGGGCCGAAAACAACCATTTTACCGCCTGACATATTGACGCTTCCGTTGGAGTCAATACCGTCTCCCTGGGCGTTTATGAGAACAAAGCCGCCTGTCATTGTAACACTGCAGGTTGAATCGTAGCCCATCATTCCGCCGGGACCGTCGGGTCGTCCGCCAAAGCTTGGGCTCTGGGGTGAGGCTTCGGATGCTTCTGTTGTTTCCTTTGTCGCGGCATTGAAGCCGTCGTCACTTGAAACAAGGGTGATTTCACCGTCGTTTATGCTTATGGTGCGGCCCTCGATACCCTCATAGCTTTTGAGAATGTTGACCTTGCCTCCGTTGACGGTAAGAGCTTCGTCAGCATGGATTCCGTCGTCATCGCTTGAAAGGGTGAGGTCGCCTTTGCTTATGGTAATTTCGGGGGCGTGGATGCTGTCGTCAAGACAGTCAAGCACAAGTGTACCGTCTTGCAGGTGAATTGCCTTGTCGGCCTTTATGCCCTTTGTTGAGGGTGTATCCGATTCAGCCTCCTCATAGCGGCTGCTTTCGGGGTTTTTACCCATTATAAAGGGGAACATATCCTGATGACTGTAGTCGGTGCTTTCACCTGTAGCTCCGCCTCCGCTTACGGCATTGACGGTGCCTCCCGTTACTGTAAGGTTGCCCGTTGCCTGAATAGCATCAAGCTCGCTTTTGATTGTGAGTGTACCGCCGTTTATCTCAATGTTACCCTTGTTTTTCTTGTCCTTGGCGTTGGTTCTTATTCCGTCACCACCGCAGGTGATGTTGATTGTACCTGCTTCAATTTCAACGCTGTTCTTGCCTCTTATACCGTCATCAAAGGCATTAACGGTAATGTTACCGCCATGGATGTCGATATCCTTTTTGGAAAAAATACCCTTACCGAAATTGCCGTTGACTGTAAGAATGCCGCTTCCCTCAAGCTGAAGGTCGTCTTTTGAGTAAAGGGCTGCCGTGGCATATTCTGCTATACCCTCTGGGACTGCTCTTGCGGTGTCGGAAAAAATATTTTCCGTTCCGCTTTTGAGGATAATCACGGTTTCATCGGGGGATTTTTCAACGAAAAGTGGAGCGTCGGTGCTGCAGGTTATATTTACGCCTGAAAGCACAAGCGTTACCTTTTTTGTTTCGTTGCTGCTGTTTATGACAATTTTACCGTCTGAAAGACTGCCTTCAAGCTGATAGGCTCCGCCGTCGTTGATGGTCAGTACACCTCTTTCAAAGGTAGCACCTGTGCCGTTGATGGTAGTTTTTTCATTGTCAAGGATGATATATGTGTCAATCTGCGGGATATCATCGGTGATTTCTGTAACCGCAGGTAGGGTTGTGAAAACGGTAGTTGCCTGAGTCGTTGAAATTATCAGCGGCTCGGTGTTGTTTTGCTCCTCCTGCTTTTTGCAGGCCGCAAGGGCACAGATGACCGCTGAAAGAATTGCAAGGGTTACGATAAGTTTCAGTGGTTTTAAAATCATACTGTAATCAAGGGATATCGGAGATATCCGCCCTTTCTGAAAGGTTTGCTTCCGATTTCTAACCTCTCAAATGTGAAGCAGAGCAGCACACAGTCCTTACTACTCACTGCTTACTGCTGAATTAAAGTATTTCCTGATTAAGCTCTGCTCTTGAGCAGATGATTTCAAGGTTGCCGTTTCTGCAACGAAGCTCGTCGATGAATTCCTTTTCTCTTCTGGGGTCCTTTAAAGTGATTTCGTACTTAAGCTTGAAAAGGCTGCCCATATTGGTTGTTTTAACATTGATAAGCTCGTGTGTAGCAAGGTATTTTTTGAAAACGTCGTTGAAGGTGCCGTTGTAGTCAAGGCTTTCGGGAATAACAACGGTAAGTGTCTTTTTATTGGCAACGTGCTTTCCGCCAAAGCCGATTACGGTGTAAAGGATACTCATACCGCACATTACAGCTGTGAAAATGAGGGCGAAAGCAATGTAGCCCATACCTGTTGCAAGACCTGAAGCAAGAGCAATGAAAATGTAGCCGATTTCCTTTGCTGTGCCGGGGATGCTTCTGAAGCGTACAAGGCTGAAGGCACCTGCAACAGCAACGCCTGCACCGAGGTTTCCGTTAACCATCATAATAACAACCATAACAACTGAAGGAAGAAGTGCGAGTGTTCCAACAAAGCTGTTTGTGTAACGGTTGCTTGTTTTCATGTAGGTTACGGAAATAGCCGCACCGATTACAATTGAAGTAATAATGCAGGCAAGAAATGAGAAAAATGTAATGTTGAGTGATAATACTGACTGGAAAATTCCTGACATAATAAATTCCTCCGTTTTTTTATGATAAAAAATTTTTTTACATTGTTATGAAAGATGTATAGCTGTTTTATCTTCCGGGTTATACCTTTGTGCGGATTTCGGCTTTTGGAGAACGGCTCTGATTACGCGCCCTACCGAAGCCTATAATTCCGTTTGAAAGCATATACTTGTAAGCCGTTCCGTACTTTGAGTAGGAGGACGGATAAATTTTAAGCCTGTCGAGTGCGTGGGTCAGCCACAGAGGCATTGCATCAATGCACTTGATTTCAAGTATATACTGATTTTCATCCATAATCACCGTTCCGTAGTCACCGCGGCTTATGTCAAGCTCACGGTTGCGGAAGCGGATGTTTGTATCAAAGGTGAATCTTAATTCGGGGTCATCCTTTGAGTAGTATGCTATTCTGTCATAGAACAACGATACCGTGGGACGAAGCCCCTTGTAAAAGCTGATAAAGCTGTCGATTTCTGCCGTAACCTGTGAAGGTGATGGGGGAGGCTGATGCATATAAAGGTAGCGTATAGCCTCGTCGTAGGTCATATCGACTCTTCGCTTATACACAATGCCGTTGTACTTTTTCTTAAGCTCGACAAAAACATAGCTGTCGGGTGTCGGAACACCGTAGGAGCGTATGCGGAGCTTTTCCTTGTACACCGTGGGCTTTTCAATTGAGGCACGGATAAGCTGAAAATTAGGGGTGTCAAAATAAATGTTGTTGATTGTGCTTTTTCCGTACTTGTCAGGAACAATATGCTCACTGAGGGCTTCAACCAGAGCGTGATACTGCCCGGCTGATATTATGTACTTTTTTTCAAGTCGTTTAAAAACCTTTGTGAAAGCTGGTGACATAAGCTTACTGCTCCTCCTTTTTTCCTGAAGTAAATTTTATTCCGGAAAAATCTATTCTGTTTTTTACCGGAAGTGTAACCTTGAAAGTGATTCCCGTTGTGCCGAAGCTTACGGCACGGATTTTGCCCATATGCCTTTCTGCTATTGCCTTTGCAATTGAAAGGCCTATACCGTAGCCGCCCGTTTCCCTTGAACGGGAGGAGTCGGCTCTGTAAAAGCGGTCAAAAAGTCGTGAAACTGTTTTGGGGTCAAGGTCGGTACAGGTGTTGAAGCAGTCAAGACAAATGCTTTTGCCGCTTTTGTAAAGGCTTACCTTTATTGTACCGCCTTCATCGGAATATTTGATTGCGTTGTCACAGAGTATGGATATCAGCTGAATGATTTCCTCCTGAGAGCCGCGGTACTTCAACGACGGGGCAACGGTTACATCAAGGCTTTTTCCGTCGTGCTTTGCCTTTGTTTCAAAGGCTGATACGGCCTCCAGAACTGTTTCGCTTATGTTGAAAAGCTCCTTTTTCAGGCCGTCGCTTACCTCATCAAGCTTTGAAAGGCGGACAAGGTTTTTGATAAGTACACTCATTCGTTGAGTCTGATTTTTTATGCTTGAAAGCCATTCACTTTCACCGCCCGTAAGCTCAATTACCTCTGCGTCGGCAGAGATGATTGCAAGGGGTGTTTTAAGCTCGTGACCTGCGTCGGTGATGAACTGCTTTTGCTTTTCAATGGCGTTGGCAACAGGTCGCACAGCCATTTTACAGAAAAGTGTTACAGGTAAAAGAATACCGAGTAAGGTGAAAACGCCGACAAAGAATGAAATTTTAGCAAGGCTTTCGGCTGAGTCGAACTCCTTCTGAGCATCAATAAAGACGAAAAGATGGTGGTTTTCCTCAAGGGTATAGTAGTACTTGTAGACACCGAGGAAGCCGAAGCCGGGAGATTTTGTGCGGTAAAGCATAGATGCATATTCGTAAGCCATTTTGTCCGTTACGGCGGCAATATGCTCGGTGGAAATACGGGTGACAACATTGCCCTGAATTTCCACAACAAAGTATCGTGTTGAATAAGGCGTTTCAATGTTGAACTCAATCGGCCCGAAGGGGTTGGGAAAGCCGTTCATGGGATCGGGGCTTTTGTCCTGCAGGTTACTCGGCAGGGAGCCGTTGTTTTCGGCAATGACCGTAAGTATTTCGCAAAGCTCCGTGTCACGCTGATAAATGTTTGCAACATTCACAACAAAAAGCTGAACGAGCAAAAGGCAGGAAAGAGCAAGCATTGCGATGAGAACAAAACGCCGTTGCAGTTTTTTCAGCATTTTATTTCCTCCAGCGTGTATCCCACTCCTCTGACGGCCTTGATTTCAACAGAAGCCTTCAGAGTGGTAAGCTTTTTTCTTAAATAAGAGATGTAAACCCATACAACATTGATTTCAGCTTCCGTTTCATAGCCCCATATTCGCTCCATAAACTGCTCGGTGGAAATGAGTCTGCCGGGATTTGAAAGGAGCATCTCCATCATCTGAAATTCCTTGTTGCCAAGGCGTATTGAGTTTTCACCTGCGGAAAGCTCAAAGTTTTCCTTGTTGAGTGAGATGTTGCCGAAGGTGAGAAGGTTAGGTGAAAATTCACCCTTTCTTCTTGTAAGAGCACGGAGCCTTGCAAGAAGCTCACCCATATTGAAGGGCTTTGTGAGGTAGTCATCGGCACCTGTGTCAAGGCCCGTTATTCTGTCCTCAATTTCGGATTTTGCTGTCAGGATAATCACAGGGGTAGAAATTTCCTTTTCCCTGAGCTTACGAAGTACCTCAAGGCCGTCCATTTTAGGCATCATTATGTCAAGGATGATAGCATCATAATTTTCGCAAAGACCGTAATCAAGGGCATCCTGACCGTTGAAAACGGGGTCAACTGAATAGTTGTTGTGCTTGAGCACTGCGCAAAGAGCCTTGGAAAGCTCTTTTTCATCTTCAGCCAATAAAAGCCTCATAATTATCGTCCTTTCGTCCTGATTTGTGGTATCGTTATATTTTATCACAGCATTTAATTTTAAGCAATAACAAAAGTGAAAAATATGCTGTTTTTATAGAATATAATAATAACTTATATTAAAGTCAACTTAAAAATGGAGAGAAAGTAGTAAGGGGAATGCGAATTGCGAAATGTCAGAACCCGACAAAGTTTTTTGTTCGTCAGTGGTAAACTCTCCTTTGCCGAAAAAATAAATCAAAGGAGTTTTACCAATGCTTTGTCAGAATTGCAGCTACATTCTTTCAGGAAAGGAAAACTTCTGTCCGAACTGCGGTACAATGCCCTACGGTCAGATTAAAAAAACGGAAAAGAAAGACACCGAAGTAAAAAAAGAGTCACCCCGTGCAACTGTTGAAATAACTCCCGAATCCTATCCGCCCTACAAACCGCTTACGACTGTTACTCAGCATGCAAAAAGCACGGATATTTTCGGTGAACGGGAGGAAAAGCATTCTGCCGAGGAAAAAGCTCCCGAGGTGAAAAATCCCGTGGGGAAAATTTTCATTCTGCTTTTTATCACCTGTACCCTAGCTGTCACAGCCTTCGGACTTGCCGATTACTTTGGTGTCACGCAGACAATTTCGGGCTTTGTGCAGACCCTTTCGCAAAAGGAGGTTGTCAAAGAGGAAGCGGTTACGGAATCCTTCAGTCACGAAATGAGCATTGTTGAGCCTGAAATAAACTACTCAATGACAACGGCATACATACTTTCAGGCTACGGGCTGACCTTACGCAAGGGTCCTTCAAACAGCTACGCACCCCTCCATTCCCTTACCGACCTTACAAAGGTGCAGATTTTCGGAGGAAGCATTGCAAACAGAAGCTGGGTTTATGTCTACTGCCCTGAAAAGGAGTGTTATGGCTGGCTTGACGGCAGCTTCCTTACAAGTGAAGCGATGGGAGAAGCAACACTTGTCCCGGAAAACAGTGATGTGCAGTTTGAAATTTATGCTTCGCAGTTTGTGATGTGATTTACAATCAGAGAGGCGTTTCTGCATAACAGAAAGACTCAGGATAACCTGACCGTTATCCTGAGTCTTTTCACATATTTGAAAGGAGAGGGGGTGCGGTGGGAAGGAGGGCTGATATATGAAAAATCGGAAAAAAACATATACCATTTCCCATCGCACAAGCATAGTATAAAAGGCAAACTTAAAATTAACCTAAAAGATAAAAAACACCCGAAGGTGCTTTTTTACCAATGATTTTTTCCGCAGCTACAAACCTTCATTGTGGAGTTGAAAATGCGGTAGAAGAAGCATTTGATTGCCCAGATGAATTTTGTAAAGCCCTTACTGCTGTGACAGTCACAATGACACACATCCTCTCTCTCTGCTTCGCCGAGGCGGAAGGATGAAAGCCAGGTGATAATACTTGAGCTTTCGTTGGTGACAATTGTCTTACCCTTTGCGTTTTCGGTATGCATTCCGCAATCGGTGGGCTGATTGAGAAGGTCGTAGCCTACTGCGTGCTGAACAGCGTGGCTTGAAATGTCGTAGTAGTTATATTTTTCAAAGGTGGTGAAGCGGCAGCTTGAGGGAATGTGGCTTGTGTCCTTAAGGGTGTTCCAGAAGGCTTTTGACATTGTGCCGTAGGTTGCCATTGTGTCGTTCTTGCAGGCAACAAGCCAGATGGGTGTGTCAGAAAGAGCGCTGAGATGGCTTTCGTTTACGGTGTAGTGAGGAGCCATAACGATGAGTGCGGCAAAAAAGTTCGGGTACTTGACCGCCATTTTTACGGTGCCTGCACCGCCCTTGCTCCAACCGCCGAGGTAGATACGTTTTCTGTCAATCGAGCCCTCGTGAGCGGAAATAAAATCGTCGATAAGGGCTTTGAGGTCACCGTGGTGACCTTCAACGCTCCAGGAACTTCCGTCACCGCCGGGACAACGGGGCATAAGAATATAAGCTCCGCCGCTTTCGGCAAACCTTGCCTGATATTCAGCGCTTGACCAAAGGTGAAAATCGGAGCCGCTTACCTGCTCGCCGTTTGAGGAGCCGCTGTATTTTCCGTGAAGAAGCACAACAAGAGGATATTTCACACCTTCCTTAGTCTGGGGTGAAAAGGATTTGTAATCAATTCCGTAACTGCTTCCCGTGCTCCATTGTGAGTAAAGGGCATCCTTGCCCTGTGAAAGGGAGACAACTGCATTTGCGGAGATGGGAGTAATGAAGAAGGTTAACATAATTGCCAAAAGCAAAAGGGATATAGTTTTTTTCATTTTTAAAGGACTCCTTTCCGGAATTTATATGATAATAATATAGCTTCGGGACTGACAAGTCAATTAAAAAAGCAAATTATTGTTAGCAGTTAATAATTTTTAATATATAGAATTGTGACAGTTTTTAGAAAAATAAATATGTGAAATTATTAAAAATCAACTATATTTTACTTGACATATTGTGTGTTTTGTTTTAAAATGAACTAGATAGTGTATCTGTATGTCTGTATGTATGCTATCATTCGAGTAATATTACTGTAATTCTTTTGATGGAAAAACGTCAGGGAAAGCCCTGACACAGCTAACACAAAAAGGCGTATGCCGTTATATATAAGCGGCAGAGCCGAATTTTCAGAAAAAAGGAGGTGCTGCTACTTTGGAAGGAAACTTAATCACAATTATTGCTGCCGTTGTTGCCGCAGTTATTTTCGGAGTTCTCGGCTTTGTTTTGGGTCAGGCTCACAGAAAAAAGACAGCAGAGGCACTTATCGGCTCAGCAAATGATGAAGCTGCAAGAATTGTCAACAATGCCGTAAATGAGGCTGAAACAAAAAAGAAGGAAGCAATTCTTGAAGCAAAGGATGAAATTCACAAGTTCAGAAGTGAATCAGAGCGTGAAATCCGTGAAAGAAGAAACGAGGTTCAGCGTCAGGAGAAAAGACTTATCCAGAAAGAAGAAAGTCTTGACAAAAAGCTTGATAACCTTGAAAAGAAGGAAGAAGCGCTTGAAGAAAAAGTCAAGCAGGCAGAAAGCCAGCTTTCCGAAGCAGAGAGCATCAAAAGAAGTCAGTTAGAAATGCTTGAAAAAATATCGGGCTATACAAAAGAGCAGGCAAAGGTTGATTTAATTGCCACTCTTGAGGAATCACTCAAAAGAGAAAAGGCTGTCAAGGTCATGGAATATGAGCAGATGGTCCGTGATGAGTGTGACAACCTTGCAAGAGAGGTTATTGCAACTGCAATTCAGCGCTGTGCCGCTGACCACGCATCGGAAGCAACTGTTTCCGTTGTTGCTCTTCCCAACGATGAAATGAAGGGTCGTATCATCGGCCGTGAGGGTCGTAACATCAGGACTCTCGAAACCATCACAGGTGTTGACCTCATCATTGACGATACACCCGAGGCTATCACTCTTTCAAGCTTTGATCCCGTTCGCCGTGAGGTTGCAAGACTTACTCTTGAAAGACTCATTTCCGACGGACGTATCCATCCCGCACTTATTGAAAAGCTTCACGAAAAGTCAAAGCGTGAGGTTGATCAGACAATCAAACAGACCGGTGAAAGAGCTGTTATTGATGCAGGCGTAAACGGCGTGCATCCCGAGCTTCAGAAGCTCATCGGTCGCCTTAAGTACCGTACCAGCTACGGACAGAATGTTCTCAACCACTCACTTGAGGTTTCCTATATTGCAGGTCTTATGGCTGCAGAGCTCGGTGTTGATGTTAAGCTTGCAAAGCGTGCAGGTCTTCTCCACGATATCGGTAAGGCAGTTGACCATCAGCAGGAAGGCTCACACATTGAGCTTGGTGTTGAATACGCTAAAAAGTACAAGGAAAATGAAATTGTTATCAATGCAATTCACGCTCACCACGGTGACGTTGAGCCCAAGAGCATTGTTGCTTGTCTTGTTCAGGCTGCTGACGCAATTTCAGCTGCAAGACCCGGTGCAAGAAGAGAAAATCTTCAGAACTACATCAAGCGTCTTGAAACTCTTGAACAGCTTTCCAAGTCCTTCAAGGGCGTTGACAATGCCTTTGCAATTCAGGCAGGCCGTGAGGTAAGAATCATTGTTAAGCCTGAGCTTGTAAGCGATGAAGAGATGGTACTTCTTGCTCACAACATTGTTGAAAAGATTGAGCAGGAGCTTGAGTATCCCGGTCAGATCAAGGTCAACATGATCAGAGAGACGAGAGCTACTGATTACGCGAAGTAATCATAAGGACTGTCACAATAAGCACAGAACAAAAAGCAGGTTTTTTGGTTACCAAAAAATCTGCTTTTTTAGACGTTTTTTCACCCTCGGAGTAGATACATATGCCTTCGGGTGACGAAAACGCCTTCTGCATCTTATTCTGTCAGCCCTCGGTGAGGCTTTTATTTTGTTTGTTTTATTTGATGCGTAGTGGACGCCCCGTGCGGCGTCCCGAGGGTAACGGTGATGTGTTGGCAGAGTACGCGAACAAACCGTACATACTGCCCCGACACGAGCCGATTAAACCGCACAAAAGCGGCGGCGAATGTCGGACGACAGGTTATTTTAAGGGAAACGAGTAAAGTAGACCATAACGACAGACGGTGAAACGAACACAGCAGCGGACGGACTGGCAGAAAGCAGTTTAAACAGAGCAGTCCGCACACGAGCGGTGGTGAGCCTGCCAAGTAGTAATGTAAATTTTTCGTCAGCAGTAAGTACACCGCAAGAGTAAAGCAGGATAAGGCGAATTAAGCAACCGCAACAGCATAAGCTGAACCGAAAAATTTACCGCCACTGCGGACGGATGCCTCCCGACCAAGGGCGTTTTGGTTACTTTGCCGACCCGGGCAAAGTAACAGCCATGCCGGCTTGAGGCAGACGGAAGTAAAAGCTATATTAAAACTGTCCTGCAGAAGTATATCGGTCGCCTATGGGGTGACGCTACAAGGCGGATGGTCAAAGATTGGAGTAAAACTATGGAAATTATTTTTCAGGACAGTGACATTGTTGTTGCAATTAAGCCGCCCGAAATTTTGTCACAGAGCGACGAAAAGGGCAGAGAGAATGCCGTTGACCTTTTAAAGGAAATGACGGGCGGAGATATTTTTCCTGTACACCGTCTTGACAAGGGTGTGGGCGGAGTAATGGTTTTTGCCAAAAACAACAAGGCTGCCGCAGAGCTTTCCCGTCAGGTAAGCGACCGCACTATGGAAAAGACCTACCTTGCCCTTGTACACGGTGAATTTGCCGAGGATAGCGGCAGGCTTGAGGATCTCCTCTTTTTTGACAGAGGTAAGAATAAATCCTTTGTTGTAAAAAGGGAGAGAAGGGGAGTCAAAAAGGCTCTGCTTCAATATGAGTGCCTCGAAAAGAGCGAGGGTAAAAGCCTTGTGAGGGTTAAGCTTATCACGGGCAGGACTCATCAGATAAGGGTACAGTTTTCCTCAAGGGGATATCCGCTTTTCGGTGACAGACGCTACGGAGCAAAGGACGAGTACAAGGATATTGCGCTTTTGTCAAAGCAGATAAGCTTTGTGCATCCGAGGACAAAGGAAAGAATGACATTTGAAGCTGAACAAACAATAAAAGTTCTTTGATTCTTTCTTACAAGAAAGAATGCCTGCGCGGCGAGCGCTTATAAAAAGCTCTTATAAACAACAAGGTCACGGAATTCGTCTTTTCCGTGACCTTTGCTTATTATTTGACTGTTTGTTGCCCTCGGCGGGCGGCCGTTACCTTTCTTGAAAGAAAGGTAACCCAAAGAACTTTACTTTTTTTATTTCTTCTTCTGCACTGTTGAAAGGAACTGCTCTGCCATTTCAATCATGCCGTCGTCAATGCCTATAATATTAAGTGAAAGTATCTGACGCAGAGTAAAGGGCTTTACAAGTGCCATAAGAGGACTCTTTACAAGCTTGCCTGCAACGCCGCTTACCATACCGAGAATCTCCTCACTCTTGAGAAGGTCACCTATGGTGTCGTCAAGGCTGTAGCAGTTTTCGTGAGCGGAATCGTTTTTGTCGGTGAACCAGTTCCTTACCATTGAGGAGCAACCGTCGGGGAGTCTGTACTCACGGGGATATTCCTCAACACCTGTGAAGGTGAAGGTTTCCTTGATGTCGCCTGCGGTGATGGTGAGCTTGTTTTCGCCTTCTTTTACGGTGAAGCCCTCAAACTCAAAAATACCTTCTGCGGTAACTGTCTGCTGTTTCTTTCCAAGCTTAAGTGTCACTTTGTCACAGTTTGAGTAAACCTTGAACTTCTGCTCGCCGATTTTACGAAGAGGATATCTGTCACCTACAAGGTGAACGAACTTTTCGTCTGACCAGAATGCCTTGTAAAGGTAGAAGGAGTCCTTCTTATTCTTTCTGTCAAAGGTAACAAGCCCCTTGTTGTTTCTTCCCCTTACACCGCCCTCGTTTCTCATCGCGGAGCCGAAGTCGAACATATTCCATACATAGGATCCCCAGATGTAATCGTGAGCATTGATAGTCTTGATATAATGCTCGTGGAACTTTGCCTGGTAGCCCTCGGAGTAGTCACCCTGGGTCGGCTCATCACTGAAGTAGCCGAGAACACCCTCTGCACCGTACTCTGAAAGACAGAGTGTGCCTTCGGGGTTGTATCCACGGAAGTTGTGGAGCCACTCGCCAAGACCGTCGCAGGACTTCATGTACCAGCCGAAATAGTGGTTGTAGCCGATAATATCGGTGATTGTGTTAAGCTCGGAATCAATTTTGCTCATTGAAACCTGGGCACAGGTGGTTGCTCTTGAGGGGTCAAGGAATCTTGCGTAATCGTCAAGCTCTCTGATTGCCTCGACAAGCTCAGGAGTTTCCTTTGTGATGGTGATTTCGTTCTGTACACCCCAGCAGAAGATTGATGCGTGGTGCATATTCTGCTTGATAAGCTCCTCAAGCTGTGAAAGAGCGTTGTCCTGAGCCTTTTTGTTGAAGCGTGAAATCACGGGGATTTCTGCCCATACAAGGAAGCCCATTTCGTCGCAGAGGTCATAAAAATCGCCTGACTGCTGATAATGGGCAAGACGAAGGGAGTTTACGCCCATCTCTTTTATGATTGCAAGGTCCTCAAGGTGGTGCTCCATAGTAAGAGCGTTACCCACAGCCTCTCTGTCCTGATGACGGGATACACCCTTTAATTTAATGTGTTTGCCGTTGAGGAAGCAGCCGTTGTCCTTGTCAAAAATAATCTCTCTGAAGCCGAAACGAAGCTCGCAGGTGTCAATAACCTTGCCCATATCAATGATTGAAGCACGGAGAGTGTAGAGGTAGGGATTTTCCATACCGTTCCAGAGGATGGGGTTTTCAACGTGAAGCTTTGTTCTGTCGCCTGCAGAAGCAACAACCTTGCCCTCCTTGTCAAGGACTTCATAAAGCACGCTGATGCCTGTTCTGTAGCCGCTGATGATTGCCTTTACGTGAACGTCGCCGTTCTTTTTTGCGGTTACATAAACACCCTTACTGCCTGCATCGGTGAGTGAAAAGTGGGTTTCGGGCACATCGTAAATGAGGTTTGCATCTCTGTAAAGACCGCCGTAGAAGGTGAAGTCAGCAAAGGCAGGATAAATGTCCTTTCTTTCGCTGTTGTCAACGGTGATTTCAAGGAAGTTCTTCGGTGAAGTGAGAAGCTTTGTAAGCTCAAAGCGGCAGGTTGAATAACCGCCCTTGTGTTCACCTGCGCTTCTGCCGTTTACAAGCACCTTGCAGAAGCTGTTTGCACCGTTTAATTCAAGGAATACCTTGCCGTCATATTTGGGCAGGATTTTTGTGTAGGTGCAGGCACCCTTGTAGTAGGTGCTTTCGGCTCCCTGACCGTCAAGGTTGTTCCAGGTGTGAGGAAGGTTGACGGTTTCCTTCACGCCTTCCTTGCAGAAAATCCAGTCGCTGTTAAGGGAAATAATCTTTTTCATCTGTTTTCTCCTTTGTGTTTATTAGTTCTAATTATATCATAAATTTTTTGCTTTGTAAGAAAAAATAATAACTTTTAATCAAAGTCAAATTCATCCTCGTTTTTTCTTCTGAAAATCTCGAAGATTTCATCAAGCATGCTTTCGTCGGTAACACGCTGATATGCCTCGCCTTTTGAGGTTTTGATTACACGGAAAATGTCAACATAGCCGTCACTGTCCTCGGGCTCGAGGATGACATATTCAAGCTCGTTAAAAAAAACAATGTCAAGGAATTCATAGTCGGCTTTTATCCCGTCGGTGTCGGTGATTGTGACGGAAAAGTCCATTTCCTCGTCATTGAGCTTATTTAAAAGGTCACTCATTTTCTTACTCCTTTTTGCCATTCATTTCAAAGCGGTAAATTTCCTGGTTTTCAATGTCAATGTTCTGCAGGATAATGGGAGGAACTCCGCAGCCGCCTGTCACCGTAGCTGTGATTGCCTTTGCAAAGGCGTAGAGCTCACGGAAGGTTTCCACGTGAATGAATTCCTTTTCAACCTGATTTTTTATTGAAAAGGCTCCCGTCAGGGTGATTTTGAAGTTGAGCACGTCCTTGTGCTCCTTGTCAAAGGCCTCAACGGTGAGGTTTGCCTCGCAGGTGTTGTTTGACTTGTATTTTACATTGTGGGACACCTTGTTTGTAAGCTTAAGCTGTACCTTGCCGTTGACCTTGTTGTTGAAAGCAAGCTCACTTACCTTGTAGGCGTTGAGGGTAACATTAGCCACGTTTTTTCGCCTCCTTTAAATTAAGGAACATAAATTGGAAAGCAAAAAATTCTTTTGCAAAGCAGTTTATAACAACATTTTTCGGTGTAGGTGCGGAAACGGTTTTTGCATCAATTCCGCAGAGTTTTGCAAGGGTCCTTGCTCTTAAAAGGTGATAACTGCTTGAAAGCAGGAAGGCGGTTTTGCCTTCGCCCATAAGCTTTTTTGCGTTATAAAAATTCTCTGCCGTAGTTGTTGATTTATCCTCAAGGATAATCCTTTCCTCCTCGATGCCCTTTGCGGTAAGAAGCTCCTTTATTACCGTTGCTTCGCTTTTTGTCTGCTCCTTGCCGGTAATACCTCCGCAGGCAATGGCAACTGTGTTTTTGTGCTCCTTAAGGTATTCTGCCGCTTTTTCACAGCGGTTTATGAGCACATGTGAAGGGGCATCATTTTCGAGTGCGTGACCGAGAATAAGCAGATAATCCGCTTCGCCCTTTGCGTTGCCCCTTGAGGCAATCGCTTCTGTCAGGGTAAAAGCAATTACGGGTGTTGCCGCAAGAGTGAAAATTGCTGTTTTCAACATAGGAAATTTCCATAGCCTTTCTGGCTACAAATTTGTATAAAAATAGAGACATCCTCCTTGTCGTAGCCAGACAAGGCGAGATGGAAATTCAGTCCATCTCGAAATTTGCTGTTTGCGAATTTCGAGGGACTTATAATTTGTTTGGCGTGATTTATCACGCTAAACAACCTTTTAAATGAAGGGAATAATATTCAGTTAATAGTATAACATAAAATTAAGTAAAGTTAAAGAGTTTTTTTATGTAGTTTTTATGGAGGTTTTTTATGTGCGGAATAGTCGGTTTTGCAGGAAGGGAAAGGGCAGTGCCCTATCTCATTGATTGCCTTGGCAAGCTTGAATACAGAGGCTATGATTCGGCAGGTGTTGCTCTTTCGGAAGAAAAGGGGATTGAGGTGACGAAAAGGAAGGGAAGCATCTCGGTGCTGACAAGTGTGCTGATGTCAAAACAGCAGAGTCAGGCACAATGCGGTATAGGTCACACACGCTGGGCAACTCACGGTGAGCCGAGCGTGAGAAATGCCCATCCTCACTTGAGCAATAACGGTGCTTTTGCCGTTGTGCATAACGGTATAATTGAAAATTACGCTGAAATAAAAAGTGAGCTTATTTCACAAGGCTGTGAATTCACATCCGAAACGGACACAGAGGTAATAGCACAGCTGCTTGAAAAAAATTATGAGGGTGATTTCCTTTCGGCGGTGAGTAAAACACTCAAAAGGCTTACGGGCTCTTATGCGGTGGCAATTCTTTGCAGGGACTTTCCCGGTAAGATTTTCTGCTGCCGCTGGGGAAGTCCCATTGTTCTTGCTGAAACTGAAAAGGGCAATTTTATTTCCTCGGATGTTACCTCACTTTTAAAATATACTGATGAAATTTACAAGCTTGACGGCGGTGAATGTGCCCTTGTTGACTGTGACTGTATAGAGTTTTTTGACAGCAATATGAAAAAAATTGCAAAGCAGGCTGAAAAAATCACCTGGAATGTTGAGGATGCGGAGAAAAAAGGCTACGAGCACTTTATGCTTAAGGAAATTTTTGAGCAAGAGGAAACTGTGGAAAAAATTCTTGGTCAATATGTTACTGATGGAAAAATAAGCTTTACCGACTTTGATTTTTCCTGTGAGGAAATTTCAAAAATAAAACGCATTGTTTTCATCGGCTGCGGCTCGGCTTATCACGTGTGCCTTACGGGTAAATATGTGACAGAAAGGCTGACGGGAATTTATTCTTCGGCGGAAACAGCAAGTGAGTGGCGTTACGGTGACTCTCCCGCGGGAGTGGACTGCCTTTGTGTTGTAATCAGTCAGAGCGGTGAAACGGCTGATACCCTTGCCGCTCTGCGTAAGGCAAAGGCATCGGGGGCAAGGGTGCTTGGAATTGTGAACGTTGTCGGCTCCTCCGTTGCTTCTGAAAGTGACGGTGTGCTTTACACAATGGCAGGTCCCGAAATTGCCGTTGCAACAACAAAGGCTTACACGGCACAGCTTTTCTGCGTTTATCTGCTTGCAATCAAAATTGCAGAGGCTAGGGGTAAAATCGGCTTAGAAAAAAAGCACGAGCTTTTAAATGAGCTTTACCGCATAAAGAGTGAATTGCCCTCACTTTTAAAGGCACTTGACAGCAAATGCAAGGCTCTAGCAGAGGAGCTTTTCACCTGCGAGCATATGTACTTTATCGGAAGAAATACGGACTATGCCGCGGCGACGGAAGGGGCGCTCAAGCTTAAGGAAATAAGCTACATTCCCTGCGAGGCTTATGCGGCAGGAGAGCTTAAGCACGGCACAATTTCACTTATTGAAAAGGGTACGGGCGTTGTTGCGCTTATGGGAAACAGAGAACTCTTTTCAAAAACCTTCAGCAATGTCCGTGAGGTAAAATCAAGGGGTGCAAGGGTGATTGCCCTCGGGGACAAGAAAAGCCTTGAGGAAAACTCCGCTTTTTTTGATGAAATGATTCCTCTTCCTAGTTGTGAAGGATTGTTTTCGGCGGTGTATCAGGGTGTGGCATTACAGCTTTTTGCTTACTATATTGCAGGAAATAAGGACTGTGATATTGATAAGCCCCGAAATCTTGCAAAGTCCGTTACCGTTGAGTGATGTAAACTTTATAAAAGGCTGTAAAAATTGTGTTAATAAGGTTGAATTTTATTTTATATTAGAGTATAATCATATGGAATGTATACTGTAAAATTATGTACAGGAGTGATATGCTTTGGCAAATGTAAATTTCAGCCTTGAAAATAACGGATACAATGTTGATGAGGTAAACAGATATATTGAACTGCTTCAGCTCGAATATGCAAACGCAGTTGCATGGGGTGAGGAGCTTGAAAACGAGCTCAACAGCCTTAAGGACGCTATGAAGACTCAGGGTGTTTACTTCACTATTGATGAAGACAACCAGAACGAGGTTGTAAAGGAAGTTTTTGACAGACTTACCGATTCACTTGAAAAGGTTAAAACCGACGCTCATCAGAGAGCAAGTGACATCGTTTCTCAGGCAAAGGAGGAGGCTAACCTCATCGTGCGCCGTGCAAAGGAAAACTCTGTTGAAATCAGAACACAGAACGTTACAATTATGCGTAACCTCAAGAGTATCGGAGAAATGATTGATGTTATCCTTGAAAAGGGAATTCAGTAAGCTTATAATCTGAAGTTTTATATCACCTTAAGGAAGTGAAATAATTGGCTAATTACAGACCCAAGAGTCTTGATGAACTTAATAATTTGTACGGTAAATCCCTCAATGCACAGCAGGAAATTGTTAAAAAGGCAACCGTGCTTGAGGAAAAGACACAGCCCAAGGAAACAGCCTTTGCTCCCGAGGAGACAAAGCCCGAGGCTAAAACCCGTGAGCAGGCCGCAAATGATCAGATTTCAGGCTATGTGAACGACTTTATCAAAAGCTTCGGTACACCCGTAAATCCTGACCGTACAGCAGCTGCAACGGTAACAGCTTCAATGAAAACCGTGCCTATCGGCAAGCCTGCCGCACCCGTGAAGGAAAATGAGGCGGTAAAGGCGGCGGCGGAAAATCAATCCGAGGATAAGCCCAGACTTATCCGTAATTCCGAACGTAACAGCCTTTTTGAAAACTACAAAAAGGTAATGGACGACGAGGATGATTACGATTTTTCCGAGCCCGAGAAGGATAAGCGTAAGCCCAAAAAGCTTTTTGAAAAGAAGGGTGTAAAGCCTGACGCGGAAGAAAAGCATGAGGAAGCGGCGGAAGAAAAGAAGGCAGAGGCTGAAGAGGTTAAGCCTGCAGAGGCACCTGCAAAGGAAGCCGCTCCTGTTAAGCCTGCCGTAAAGGAAGAAAAGCCTTCCATAATTGAGGAAACCGAGGTTGAAGCTCCGCAGGAGGCTGAAGTCGAGGAGGAAAAGTCCGGAAAGAAAAAGCGCTCCAAGGCTAAAAAGGAAAAAGCACCCAAGGAGAAAAAGGCGAAGGCTGAAAAGCAGACTCACGGTACTGTAAGCCGTGCAGTTGTTATGTTCCTTATTTTCTGTGTGCTTATGTCTGCAACGGCAGTAGGTGCAGTAAAGGCATTTTCAGGCATCAATACCGATGAGCTTGTTATGGGCAAATACCGTATTTATACCGCTGACAGGGATTACTCACGTCTTGGTATTGCTGACGGTGACATTGTTGTTGTTGAGCATAAGGGAATTGATTATAACGACATTTTTGCTTATGAAAAAAATCCTGATGAGTACAGCTTTGCAAGACTCACTACCGTGCTTAATGATGAAAGCGTTATTGCCGATGACGGTGACTTAAGATGCCTTGTATTTAACGACAGCGTAAGAGGTGTTGTTTATAAAACAATTCCTGCCGTAGGTACTGTTGCAGCATTTATTATGTCAGATTTTATCGTCATTCTAGGTGCATTGCTTCTTCTTGCAGTTATCCTTATGCTTGTTGCAGTTTTCGGATGCAAGCCCAAGCAGAAGAAGGAAAAGCCCGAAAAGGCAAAGAAGGAAAAGCCTGAAAAGGTAAAGAAAGAGAAAAAGAGCAAGAAGAGCAAAAAGTCAGAGGCTGAAGATTTTTCAGAAGATGAAGAACTTCCGACACAAGAAGCCGTTGCAAATGAAGACGGTGACGAAACTGATTTTGATGCAATAGAGGCTGATTTCAGTTTCCTTCTTAATAATTATATTGGTGATGATGAAACCGAGGAAGTAACCGAGGCTGAAGAATACGAGGAAAATGAAGCAGAGGCTGAAGGTGAAGCTTTCACCGAAGAGCCTGATGAAGAAGAGCCTGCCGTGAAATATGAAATTTCCGACGAGCAGGATGAGGATGAAATAACCGAATAAAAAATAATCACCCGAGGTTTTCTCGGGTGAAATTTTTTCTTTAAAAGAATAAAACCGCCGGCATAATCCGACGGTTTCGCATAACTAGAGTATTTAAAAATAATTATAAAATAAACAAAAAACTTTCAAATATAAATTATGCTTCTTCTGACTCCTTCATCTTTGCAAAGCATTCGCTGCAGTAAACTGCTCTGCCTTCTGTGGGCTGGAAGGGAACCTTTGCTTCGCCGCCGCAGTTAGCACAAGTAGCGATGAACATTTCGCGTGCGGGTCTAGCAGCGTTCTTACGAGCGTTGCGGCATTCCTTGCAGCGCTGGGGTTCGTTCTGGAAGCCCTTTTCAGCGTAGAATTCCTGCTCACCTGCTGTGAAGATGAATTCGGCTCCGCATTCTTTGCATTTGAGTGTTTTGTCTTCGTACATGATTTTTTACCTCGCTTGAATTTTAGTCGCCCTTGTCGGAATTGCACCGACTCTTTGTTGTCAACGCTCTGCTTTGAGCTATGGGGCATATATCAACTGAGCTTTTCCCTCAGTTTTTTTCTTACTCTTTGTAAGGTTCCGTCAACGCTTTTTGCTGTAGCGGAGGTCTTCAGACCAATCTGCTCATAGGACATACCCTGAAGGAAAAGAAGGAAAACTGACTTTTCCTTTTCGGTAAGCTCACTGTCAATAAGTGTGCCTATTCTTTCAATTTCAGCCTGGGAAATAAGGCTTTCCTCGGGTGTCTTTTCATCGGAAACAGAATTGCTCTGCTGCTCAAGGGGGACGATGAGCTCAAGTGGGACTTGCTTTTTTGAGCTGATGGTCCTTACCGTACTGATGATACGGTTTTTTATGCAGCTGCCTGCGTAGGTCGAAAAGGCAAAGCCTTTGCTTTCGTCGAAGGAATAAACTGCGGCAATAAAGCCGAGCATACCCTCCTGGGCAAGGTCCTCCTTTTCGGTGTAAAGACCTGAAAAGCGTGAAGCGTGGTACATTGCTGTCGGTATGTATCTTTCGGTAAGAACGGTAAAAGCGTTGTCATCATTGTTTTTGCAAAGCTTTACAAGCTCTTCGTCTTTAATAGTGGAGTAGTCCAACATCAATGACCCTTTCGCAGATAGTATTGTGAATATTATATAATAAATTTTTCCTCAAGTCAACATTGTTTTTATACAAAATGCACAAGCGTTTTTTGTGTTAAAGTGCTGAAAAAGATGATAAGAAAGCAACATTATTGTTGTTTGTGTGTTTAAAGTAGTGACTACTGACTACTATTATAAAATCGTTCCGCCGCCGACAACAATATCACCGTCATAAAGCACAACGGACTGTCCCTTTGCAATTGCTCGCTGAGGCTCGTCAAAAACAACAAGCAGGCGGTCATCACCTGTCTGGGTAACAGTTGCCCATTGTTCAGCGTGCTTGTAGCGTACCTTTGCCTTGACTCTGATAGGCTCCTCGAGTCTGTCGCAGGTGATAAGGTTTATGTTATCTGCCTCAAGGGTTGTGCTGAAAAGGCTCTCGTTATCCGAAAGAATGACGCGGTTGTTCACGGTGTCCTTTTCCTTTACATACATCGGGGCAGGAAGTGCAAGACCGAGGCCCTTACGCTGACCGACGGTGTAACGGATAATGCCCTTGTGAGTACCGAGCACCTTGCCTTCAAGGTTGACAAAATTACCCTCGGGGAAGCTTCTGCCGAGGTGCCTTTCAATAAAGGCAGCATAATCTCCGTCGGGAATGAAGCAGATGTCCTGACTGTCCTTTTTTGAAGCATTTATAAGTCCGAGGTCAAGAGCCTCACTGCGTACCTCATCCTTGGTGATTTCACCAAGAGGGAAAAGGGTGTGGGAAAGCTGATGCTGTGTAAGGCAGTAAAGCACATAGCTCTGATCCTTGTGATGGTCAAGACCCTTTTTCAGCAGATATCTGCCCGTAACGGGATCCTGCTCAATCCTTGCATAATGTCCCGTTGCAATGTAGTCGAAGCCTTCTTTGATTGCTTCGTCAAGCATAGTGCCGAATTTCAGATTTTTGTTGCAGACTATACATGGATTCGGTGTGCCGCCCTTTACGTAGGTATCAACAAAATTGTCAACAACTTTGCTCATAAAGGGCTCTGTCAGGTCAGTTACCCTGAACTCAATGCCGAGCTTGTCCGCAACGGCCCTTGCATCGTTTACAGCGGAGCCGTCATCGTCTTCGTTTTTATAAAAAAGGCAGTTTACGGCGGTCACGTCGTAGCCGAGGCTTTTGAGCTTTTGTGCGGAAAGTGCACTGTCAACGCCGCCGCTTATACCAAGCATAACTTTTTTGCTCATATCAATTCTCCTGCGGTTTATTGTCACTTGAAATTATAGCTTTACGGAATATTATTGTCAAGGGGAGGAGCGTTTAATGAAAGAGCGTAAAAATTTAAAAAATGGTAAAAAAATCCCTCGATTTTGGTGTTGCTTAAAGACAATTATTGTATTATAATATATGATGTTAAATTAGGTGTGTTATACATTGGAGGCAGATATGGGTAAGATTTTGATTGTTGACGACGATGTATCCATTGCAGGACTTATTTCCGATGTTCTTGAGGATGAGGGCTATGAGACCGTTGTGCAAACCGACGGCAAAAGTGCCTATGATTACATAATGCTCAACGCAAAGGATATTTCACTTATAACTCTTGATATAATGATGCCCGAGCTTTCAGGACTTGAAATATGCAAATTTGTGAGAAATCACGTAGACTGTCCCATCATCTTTATTTCCGCAAAGGGGAAGACCGTTGACATGGTGCACGGGCTTGAAAGCGGCGGTGACGATTATATTGCAAAGCCCTTTGTGCTTGAAGAGCTCGTTGCAAAGGTCAAGGCTAATCTCCGACGTGAGCAAAGACACCTTTCAAGCACGGACGGTGACAGGATAAAGGTGGGCGATATTGAAATTTCTGTCGGCTCCTATGAGGTTTATAAGGCAGGTAAGCTTGTTTCTTTTTCAACAAGGGAATTCCAGCTTCTGCAGTACCTTATGGAAAATGTGGGAAAGGTACTCACAAGGGAACAGATTTTTGCCCACGTGTGGGATACGGAATTCGGGGACATAGGTACCGTTGCCGTTAACATCAAAAGCGTAAGAGATAAAATTGACCCCGATAACCGTTATATCAAAACTGTATGGGGTGTAGGCTACAAATTTGTAAAAGCTGCGAAGTAATAAAAGAAGGTGAAGAAAGTGAAGCAATACCGCTTGGCCCGTTTTATAACAATTTTTGTTTTGTTTGCGGGTGTTATTGCTTTTGCCTTTATTTATAACCATTCCGTTACAACGGCAGTTACAAAATCTGCTTACAGCGATAATGAAATTCTTAAGGCGTTCAACAACGAGCTGATAAAAAAGCTTACAGACGCTCCTGATGTTGAAGACTGGTCGGCAATTATTGAGGAGTATGACGATGTGATAATTGTTATCGAGGACAGCGACAACGATGTTGTTACCCGTTCCGCGGACAGATCATGGACTGCTCTTGATGTAAAGGTGCAGACCCCCTTTGAGTATAAGGGTAAGGCTTACCTCGTAAAATCGTCGGTTTACCTTCTGCGTGATTATTTGACTGATACCCGTATGGTTTTAAGGTTTGTGTTTGTGGAATTCCTCATCGGCATTTCGTGCCTCAGTGTGCTTGTGTTTGTTATTTACACAATTATGCTCAAGCCATACGGCCTTATTTATCACGCCATTGAGGAATATGACAGAACGGGTAAGTTTAAAAAAATAAAGATCAGAGGCTATGCCGGACAGGTTTACACACGATTTGTCGGTGTTACGGAAAACCTTACAAGGCAGCAGGATAATCAGCGAAGAATCATAGCCTCAATTTCCCACGATATAAAAACACCTCTCACTTCCATTATGGGCTATTCCGAAAGGCTGAAAAACGACAGCATAAGCCCTGAACGGAAGGAAAGATATCTCGATACCGTATATGCTAAAAGCTGTGAAATAAGACAGCTTGTGGATGAATTTGACGAATATCTCGGATATAATCTTACAAAGGAGCTTAAAACCGAGGATTTGGCTGTTGGAGATGTTGTCCGTATGCTTAAATATGAATATGCCGATGAGCTTGAAAACTCCGGTATACGCTTTGAGATGAAAAATTTCTGTAACCGGAGCGTAAGCATAGCGGCGGATTACAGTAAGCTCAAGCGTGTTTTCGGTAACATCTATTCAAATTCGCTCAAGCATTTTGATAAGGAAGAAAAGGTTATCCTTACCGAATTTTACTGCAAGGGCAAAACCGTGCATATTGATGTTTCCGATAACGGTGAAGGCGTAAGTGATGATAAGCTTGAAATTATTTTTGAGCCCCTTTACACCTCGGATGAGGGCAGAAAGGTGGCAGGTCTCGGACTTGCCAACTGCCGTGAAATTATCGAGGCTCACGGCGGAAAAATTTATGCCGGACAGGCTCATAACGGCGGACTTAAAATAAGCATTGAGCTCGACAGAAAGTAACAGACTATTTTAAATAAATAACAGGAGAAAGCCATGGATAAAGCTAAATTTGAAGCAATACTTAAACAGACAGTTGAAAAATTATCACCTTATACGGAAGCTGTAATGAAATATCTGAAAAAGGTATTGGATTTTGCCAAGGCACACAAAATTCTTACGGCAGTTGTTTGTGTGGTGCTTGTTGTGTTCATTTCGGTGTTCGCAATAATTTACGATACACTCAGTCTTATAAATTACGATGACGGCAATATTGTTGATACAACCGAGAGTACACAAAGTACAATTAACGGTCTTGAATATCTCAGCTATACGGCAAAGGACGGAAGTCTTGTTTTTGCTGACGGCTCCTATATGACCCCGACAGGTACAGCCGTGCTTTGTGACGGCACAACAATTTACCCGACCGGTATTGTTGCTTTTACTGACGGCAGCTATATTGTCGGCTCAGGTATAGGCATTTCCGCTGACGGAACCGCAACCTTTTCCGATGCAAAGCAGCTGCACATAAGTCAGTTTTATGTGCAGAGTGACGGAAAGATTATTGAAAGAGTCAGCGACGGAAGCACCGTTGTTGTAAGTGCTGTTTCTGTGGGTGCAACCTACAATTCTTCATCAGGTTCAGTAATTCTTGGTCAGGCTTCCTCATCCTCAACGTCATCGTCTTCGTCTTCTCTTCTGCCTGAAAATCTTATTCAGAATTCTGTTGACGATGCAGAGGCGCAGGAGGAACAGCGCTTTGATGAAATAATGGATAACCTTGAGGACAGCAACATCAGTGAAGATGTCAGAAACGAGCTTCAGCAGAGTGACACAGATATCGATAAAAACCTTGACGATAATCAGATATGGTACAGCGATTCGGTAATGAACATTCTGCTTCTCGGAATTGACAATAACAAGAACTCCGACTCAATGATTGTTGTAAGCATCAACAAGGATACAAAAAAGGTTAAGCTTGTTTCCTTCTCACGTATTGCTTATGCGGCTATTGACGGCTTCGGTAACAGCCGACTCAGTCACGCTCATCGCTTCGGCGGAGGCGGTTCGGCAGGTGTAGCCCTTGTAAGAAGTGCTATTGAAAAGAACTACAAAATCAGAATTGACAATTACATCAGTACCTCTATTAAAAATTTCCAGACGCTTATTGACTGTATGGGCGGTGTTGATATCGGCCTTACAAAGGAAGAGCTTGATACAGAGGTAATGCAGCGTTCACTTTCACGTCAGGGCTATACTAATTTTTCACCCAACGTATATAACCTCAACGGCTATTCTGCAATGAACTATGTACGTCTTCGTAGCATTGACAGTGACTGGAATCGTACACAAAGACAGCGTAATGTTCTTGAAGCAATTGCAAAAAAGGCAAAGCAGATGAGCATTCTTGAAATCAGAAGCCTTATCGAGGAAATATTGCCTCTTGTAAATACTGACCTTACCAAGGGTGAAATTCTTTCCCAGATGATGAATGTTTATTCCTACCTTTCAGCTGACATTGAGCAGTATGTAATTCCCCATAAGGGCTACGAGGTACGCCGAATTGAGGGTTCTGACGTTATGCTTGTTAAATGGGATGTTGAAGTGCCCTATGTTCACGGTCTGTTTTATGCAGGTCTGGATGTAAAGTATAAGACATTCTGATGAGGTGGCAAAATGACGCTTAAGAAAAATGACGATATAAGGCTTGAAATTACCGCTTTCACTTCATTGGGAAGCGGTATCGGCCGTTTTGAGAATATGGCGGTTTTTGTTGACGGTACGGCTCCGGGTGACCTGATTACGGCACACATAATCAAGGTTAAAAAGAACTACGCCATAGGCAAGGTGGAGAAATTCCACAAGAAATCAAAGATGCGTATTGAAGGTGACTGTGAGGTTGACTCACGCTGCGGAGGCTGTGCTTACAGACACATAAATTACGAAAGTGAGCTCGGATTAAAAAAGCAGACCGTCACCGATGCTATGAAGAGAATAGGCGGTATTGATGTTGAGTGTGAGGAAATACTTCACATTGAAAAGCCCGAATACTACCGCAACAAGGCACAGATTCCTGTAGGTCTCGGTGCTGACGGAAAAATCATAACCGGCTTTTATTCAAAAAAGAGCCACCGAATAATTGATTGTGACGAGTGCAGATTACAGCACAGAGATTTCCCCAAGCTTGTAAAGGCAATCAAGTCATATATTTACGAAAACCCCGTTACCGTTTACAACGAGGAAACGGGTGAGGGTCTTTTAAGGCACATATATTTAAGAACAGGCGTTAAAACGGGACAGATGATGGTCTGCCTTGTTATTAACGGAAAAACCTTGCCGCGAAAGGAAAGGCTTATTGAAAAGCTTATTGAAACGGGGCTTGATATAAGCAGTGTTGTGCTCAACAAAAACACGAAGGATACGAACGTTGTTCTCGGTGAGGAGTGCGAAACAATTTACGGCTCTGATTTTATTGAGGACGTGCTTTGCGACCTCACCTTCAGAATTTCACCCCTTTCATTCTATCAGGTCAACCCCGAGGGCACGGAGCTGCTTTACGGTAAGGCAAGGGAGTTTGCCGACCTTAAGGGCGACGAATTTCTTCTCGACCTTTACTGCGGTGCAGGCACCATCGGTATGACTATGGCGGAAAAGGCAAAGCAGGTAATCGGTGTTGAGATTATTCCCCAGGCCATAGAAAACGCAAAGGAAAACGCAAAACTCAATGGCATAGAGAATATGCGCTTTATTTGTGACGATGCAAAGGGAGCAGCGAAGATTCTTTACGATGAGGGCATAAGACCCGACGTGGTTGTGATTGATCCGCCACGTAAGGGCTGCAGCCCCGAGGTGCTTGAAACTATTTCAAAAATGTCACCCGACAGAGTGGTTTACGTTTCCTGCGACCCTGCTACCCTTGCAAGAGACTGCGGAATTTTCAGGCAGCTCGGCTATGAGGTGCAGAGGCTTTGTGCTGTGGATATGTTCCCGAGAACGGTGCATGTGGAGAGTGTTGTCCTTTTAAAGCGTGTTTAAATAAGGGAGGAAAAAATATGGAGCTTATTTCAAAGGTAAAAAATCTTATGGCAACCCCTGAGGGCTGGTCAACAGAGCCCATGGAAAGAGCAAGCTACTACTCATATTTTGCAGGTCAGAATATGATTTATACTCTTTTCAATTCCTGCATTACAACCTTTCTGCTGTTTCTGGGTATCAATCCCATAAAATCAGCGGCGGTTATTTTTGCCGTAAAGGTGTGGGACGCGGTGAACGATACTCTGTTCGGAGTTGTGTTTGACTCAATCAAATTCAAAAGCGGTAAGAAGTATTTGCCGTGGCTGCGTGTTTCAACGGTTCTCATACCCCTTGCAACAATATTTACCTTTATTATACCTAACGGCACCTCGGAGGCCTTTAAGCTTGCCTGGTTTGCCATTGCATACATACTCTGGGATACGGCATATACTCTGTGCGATGTGCCCATTTTCGGTATTCTTACCTCAATGAGTCAGAGCATCGATGAGAGAAACAGTATCCAGTCCTACAAGAGCATAGCAACCTATGCCGGTGTAGGTGTCACATCTACGGTTACCACTGTGCTTATCAGTGAAAAGGTCGGTATGGGCTACGGTATGATTACAATTATAATCAGTATTGCCGCATTTTTGCTGATGACTCCCGCTTCCTTCAAGCTTAAGGAACGCTTCCACGCCGAGAGTGAGGAAAGCTTTTCAATTAAAAGCATGCTTACATATCTTGTGAAGAATAAGTATCTGCTTATTTACTATGTGGGTCTTTTCTTCTACTCCGCACTTAATATAGGTAACGCATTTACACTTTATGTTTCATATTATCTTTTCCACAGCACTCTTTTCTCCCTCGTTGTGGGTGCAGTAGGAACGGTGCCTCAGCTTCTTATTGCTTTGTGGCTTCCTAAGCTTATGCGTAAATTTGACAAGATGAAGGTCAACCGTGTGTGTCTGCTTTTATATGTAATACTCAGCGTAATCACATGGGCTGTCGGATATGGAAATATAGTTGTTTATATTATTCTCTTTACAATCCGTTCAGTTCCTCTTGCGGTTGTTGCTCTTGAAATGTTTATGTTCACTCCTGACTGCGCCGAGTACGGACGCTTTAAAAGCGGCACGGAAGCAAAGGGTATCACCTTTGCGGTGCAGACCTTTATGGCAAAGCTTACAGGCTCAATTTCAGGTGCATTGGGTATGCTTATTCTTGGACTTGAATCCGTAGGTTGGAAGGTTGTAGAGGTAAGCTCCTTCCAGGAGCTTGAGCAGCTCGGTGTAACACAGACTCCTCACGCCCTTAATATGCTCTGGCTTATCTTTATGCTCATCCCCGCAATCGGCGGTCTTCTCGCTTATATATCCTGGCTGTTCTATGACCTCAAGGACAAGGATGTTCAGGTTATGATTGACTGCAATACAGGCAAAATCACAAGAGAAGAGGCCTTAAGTCGTATGTCTAAAAAGTACGATATTAAAGATTGAGGAGAAGCTTTATGAAAAACGGAATCGTGAGCAAATTAACTGCTACGCTTAAATCCATCCCTGCTCATTGGAATGAGCCTGCCGAGGGTAAGCACATTGCCTATAAGGAGTTTGCAGCCTATTCCTTCGGCGGTATCGGTGTAAACACAATCAACTCCCTTTTCGGCTACGTCGGTCTTACCGCAAGCTGTCTGCTTGTAGGCTCTGCCTACGGAATTGACCCTGTACACCTCGGCTGGATGTCCACTTTTGTGACAATCATCAACCTGCTTAAAACACCCTTTGTAAGTATGCTTATTGACAACACGGACACCAAGTACGGTAAGTTCCGTCCCTATCTTATACTTACGGGTATCCCCACGGCAATACTTATTTGCCTTATGGCCTTTATTCCCAATTCAATGAACTACACCGCCAAGTGCATCACCCTTTGCGGAATATATGTTCTTGCAATGCTTTTTCAGTCGGTTTATGCTCTTTCCTTTACATCACTTGCACAGGTGCTTACACCCGATAGTGAGGAAAGAACAAGCCTGCTTTCCATAAGCCAGTTCATTTACAGCCTCGGCCCCTCAATAGTAAACATTATCCTTCCCGTTTTTGCAGGTATGCTTCCGGGCGGTATGAAGGGCTTTACGGCTTACAGAATCATTTTCCCCATTTTCTCCGTTATCGGTATAGCACTGAGTGTGTGGACCTTCAGGGGGACAAAGGAAAAAATTGTTGTGCCCAAGGATTACGTTGCCAAGGTTAAATTCTTTGACGGTATAAAATCCCTTTACAACAACAAGTACTTCTGGCTTTTCTATCTGTATAATATTTTAAGCAGTATGAAATACGGTATCGGTGCAATGCTTACCTGGTACTGTGCTTATGTGCTTGAAAGTGATACGGTGCTCGGTATTATGAATGCGGTTATCGGTACTGCATCTGTTCCCGGAATGCTCCTTGCTCCCTTGCTTGCAAAGAAAATCGGTAAGCGCAATTGCCTGATTTTATTCAATGCGGCAAGAGCAGTTTTTGCAATTATGATGCTCTTTACGGGTAACACTCCCGTGCTTTTCCTCGGCTGTCTGTACCTTGCAACCCTTTCAATCGGCGGCGACGGTGTTATCAGCGCATCAATCACAGCGGATATCTTTGACTATCAGCAATGGAAAAACGGTCAGCGTCTTGAGGGCTTTATCACACAGTTCGGTGGTATGATGGTATCAGGTGCAGGTCTTGTAACAGGTCTTATCCTGCCTTATTTCTACCGTCATTACGGACTTCATAACGACTACTCCGTACTTTTTGACGAGGCGGTACGCACACCGATTTTTAATGTTATGATAATAAGTACTGTTATTTCATGTGTGCTTGCAATTATACCTGTGCTTTTCTATAACCTCAACGAAAAAACCTTGCAGAAGGTTGCTCTCGAGCTTGAGGCAAGAAAAGAAAAATCGGAATAATAAAAATCACCTGTAAGAAAAGCTCTTACAGGTGATTATTTTATGCTTTTGATGAGTATTTTTCCGCTTTTTTCAGCAGAGATGTAATAGGTATAACAAGCACTGCGCCGCAGAAGTTGCTTGCGCAATGTATCAGGTCAAAGGACAAGCCTGCACCTATCCAGGTGAGCATTCCTTTAAAGTCAAGCCCGAAGAAAATTGCCTGAACGGGAGCATAAAGCACTCCGAATAAAAGTCCGTGCAGACCGCAGACTGTTATATAAACAAGCGGTGCAATTTTTTTTGGCATGTTTTTCGGAAGCAGCATAGTAACACCCCATAGCACCGTCCACACATAAAGGTAAGGAATCCACCAGGCGGAAAAGCCCATAAAAAGTCCCACTAAAAACACAAAAATATAAATGGGATAAAGTGCTTTTTTGCGGTAAACAAGGGTAAGAGCCATTGTCAGAACGCCCACAAGGTGGATGTTGGGTAATGCCGCCATAAGCTCCTTTGAGCAGTACATAATTGCGCCGAGCATACTGAAAACAGCGGCTTCCTTAACGGTCAGCTTCATCCCTTTGTTGCCACAAGGCGGTAGGTTTCGCCGCTTACAATTTCGGTCATGTCAACACCTGTTGGTGCCATTTCCGCGCCGATGTAAAATGCCCAGTACATTCCGTCTGAGTCATAGTCAAGGGTGATGCCGTTTACGGTTTTAACATAAAGACCGTAGGGACCTTCATCACCGCTGATGAGTTCAAGCTCCATAAGAGCCTCGCCAACGGTAGCCTTTTCGGTGTTTATGCTGTAATAGGTTTCCTTGCCCTCCTTGTCGCTGACGCAGAAGGTGAAAGAGTTATGTCCCTGACCGTAAGAGCCCATATCCTCGGTGGCTGTGTTACCGTCAGTAACTGTGGGGCTGTTTGTGCACGCAGTTGTAAACATTGCTATGGCCGCAACAAGCAAGATACAAAGGCACAAAGAGCAAAGCTTTTTGAAATTGATTTTCTTTTGCATTTGTAAAACTCCTTTGTTTTTTATTTCCCTTTTCTGACTTTACGTCTACCGGCGCTCGCAGTAATAAAGAAAAGGCTTTGTCAATCGGGTATTTCGACTCGGTGCATTTCTGCCGCCTTCTCGAATCAAACAATTCAATGGCTAGTCCCCGATTTGCGGCATCGGGCAAGGCAGAAACTTTTTTTGCACCTCACGGCGACGGGCTCGTACAGGATTTTCACCTGTTTCCCCGTGTTGACGGAGAAATTATAGCATCTTTCAAATAATAATGCAACAAAAAATCACGGAAGAAAAGTCTTCCGTGATAATGTTATGTTCTGAAACGGTACGCCGTGAAAAAAGGTTAAGCAGCCGCTGCGAAGCTTATATCTACGCTTCCTACGCCGCCTTCAAGCTTTACTTTTGTTTCACCGTTGCCCAAAAGGGTTTCGCCCTTGACGGATGCACCGTCATAGCTTATGCTTCCGAGGCCTGTTTCAACATTAAAGGTGTAGTTTTCCTTGCTGTCTGTGAGGTTGAGCTTAAGCTCACCGACACCGCTTTCTATATCGGCATTTGATTTAAGGACAGCGGTTATATCCGCACTTCCCACACCGAGGGAGAAATCAAGGTTATGGAGCGTACCGCTTTTAAGGATAAACTCACCTGCGCCGCAGTCAATCTCCGCCTTTTTGGTTACATCGAGTTTGTCAAGTGTGATAACACCTGCGCCGATATCAAGCTCGAGGTACTGTGTGTTAAGCAGTTCACCCGTGATGTCGGAGGCTCCCGTTTCAAAGCTTACCTTCTGAAAGCTGAAATCCTCAGGCAGATAAACCGTAACCCTTCGGTCAGCGGCAAGGGAGAATATGTTGCCTTTTTCTTCGATTTTGATTTTGCCGTTTTTGTTTTTAAGCTTAAAGCTGCCCTGAGAGGCTTCAATTCGCAGGGTATCGGACCTTACAAGGTCGATTTCTGCCGAACTGACCTCTACATCAAGCTCATAAACATCTGACGGATTGAGCATAAGCTCTTCGGCAGGGGAATTGTCACCTGAAGGGGAAATAATTCCGCCGAGGATTCCCGTTGCACTGAGTATACCGCCGATAATCATGACGATAAGGATGACGGCAAGTATATCGGCAAGCTTTTTTATAAGTTTTCCGCGTTCGTTCATTTTAAATCAACACCTCCGAAAAGGCAGACAGCGTTGACAAAAACGGTGGGTGCGCCGGGGATGGGAGGAAATTTCCGCTTCTGACTTACACCGCCGAAAATTGAGGTTGAGCGTACAACCACATTTACGCAAGCAGGCAGAATAATGTCGATTCCGCCGAAGGTGGCGTATGCGTTTATCACACAGTCTGCCGGGATGGTTGCAAGCTGTAAATCGCAGTCAATACCGCCGAAGGCTGCCGTAAGGTCTACACCGCTGAAAACCTCGCCTGCATAATTAAGCTTCTGTGAGGAAAATGTGGCATATGCGCCTTTTTGCGAGGGTGATTTGCCGTTGAGCTCCTTGATGCGCTTTGCCGCCTTGTTGCCCAGGGTATCCTTGAAAATGAGATAAACACCGATAAGCACAAGAACAACGGGGATAAAGAGCTTGCGCACCGCTTCAAGGGTGATTACATCCTGACAGATAAGAAGCAGTACTCCGCCTACGGACATACCTGCGAGGTTACCCCAGGTATCTCTGCCGTTTATGAGTCCTATAGCGCAGGGGACGATGATGAAAAGAGTCCACCAGCCGTCGAAAAAGAGATCAATTTGCGTATATCCGAGAGCATTAAGTCCGAAGATAACGCCGAGGGCAATAAAAATAAAACCGTAGATTATATTTTTTGATTTTTTCATAGTTGTCACATCCTTTGTGTTTGGTATTTTTATAATAATATAAAAACCTTAAAAAATCCATAAATTCTGCGATTTAATTTACGCAACGGGATATTTAAAAAAAGTATATGAAACAACTTGACAAGCGAAGAGAATACTTGTATAATTATTTAGGCTTAAACGCTACGCCGGTGTGGCGGAATAGGCAGACGCAAGGGACTTAAAATCCCTCGGTGGCAACACCGTACCGGTTCAAGTCCGGTCA
>JAZRFT010000003.1:0-12498 GCA_045643805.1 Acutalibacteraceae bacterium | reverse complement strand
GAACCCTTTTCCTATTGGGAAAATTTGGTTCGGATTTTTCTGGTTTGGTGCGAGAGACGGGACTTGAACCCGTACGAGCTGCCCCACACGCCCCTCAAACGTGCGCGTCTGCCGATTCCGCCACTCTCGCATATTTACTTGCCGCTCTTTCGAACGCTTGTATATAATACCACTTTGAATTGAGAAAGTCAATACTTTTTTTGATATTTTTTCGTCTTTTTTCAACTTTTTTCAAAGAATACAAAACAAAGCACTGTCGGGTTTAATCCTCAACAGTGCTTGTTTTATTTCATTTGTCGCTCGGCGCGTGCCATTACTTTCTTGTAAGAAAGTAATCAAAGAACTTTACCGATTATTCCTCTTCCTTGATGTGTGCAATACCGAGCATTGTCAGCTGTTCCTCATCAACAAGTGCAGGACACTCTGTCATAGGCTCGCTTGCATTCTGCACCTTCGGATAAGCAATACAGTCACGGAGAGTCTCAAGCTTGAGCATCTGCATAACAAGTCTGTCAAGACCGAGACCGATACCGCCATGAGGAGGTGCACCGTACTTGAAGGCGTCTGTAAGGAAGCCGAACTTTTCGTGTGCTTCTTCATCTGTAAGACCGAGAAGTGAGAAGATTCTCTTCTGAAGGTCGGGGTTTGTGATTCTGATTGAACCGCTTGCAAGCTCGATGCCGTTGAGAACAAGGTCGTAAGCGTTAGCTCTTACATTTGCCTTGTCTGTTTCAAGGTAGTCAAGGCATTCCTCAAGAGGAGCTGTGAACGGATGATGCATTGCAACGTACTGACCGAGCTCCTCGTCCCAGTCGAAGAAGGGGAACTCAACAACCCAGAGAAGGTTGTACTTGTCCTTGTCAATGATGTCAAGCTTCTTTGCAACAGCCTGACGAAGGGCGCCAAGCACGGAAAGAGTTGTGCTTGCCTTGTCAGCAACAATAAGGATTACGTCGCCGTTTTCAGCACCGCACTTAGCACAGATAGCCTTCATTTCGTCCTCTGTCATAAACTTTGCAAAGGATGAAGCAATTGTGCCGTCGACGCCGATTCTTGCCCATGCAAGACCCTTTGCGCCGATACCTCTTACAAACTCTGTGAGCTTGTCAACCTCTTTACGAGTGAGGATCGAGAAAGCATTCTTTGCGGTGATAGCGGCAACCTTACCGCCGTTTTCAAGTGCGCCTGTGAATACACCGAAGCCGCAGCCCTTTACCTCGTCACCGATGTCGGTGATTTCCATAGCAAATCTCGTGTCGGGCTTGTCGGAGCCGTAACGCTCCATTGCTTCCTTATAGGTAAGTCTGGGGAAGGGAGTAGCAACGTCAACACCGAGTGACTCCTTGAAAAGACGCTTGATGAAGCCTTCGATAAGACCGAGGATATCCTCTTTATCGATGAAGCTCATTTCAATATCAATCTGTGTGAATTCGGGCTGTCTGTCTGCACGGAGGTCCTCGTCACGGAAGCAACGGGCAATCTGCATATATCTGTCAAAGCCTGCAACCATTGAAAGCTGCTTGTAAAGCTGAGGTGACTGAGGAAGAGCGTAGAAGCTGCCCTTGTGAATTCTTGAGGGAACAAGGAAGTCACGTGCACCCTCGGGAGTTGACTTGATAAGCATCGGGGTTTCAATTTCGATGAAGCCGTTATCGTCAAAATAGTCACGGGTGATCTTTGTAATCTTGTGACGCATAAGAATATTCTTCTGCAGGTCGGGGCGACGAAGGTCAAGGTAACGGTACTTGAGTCTTGTAAGCTCCGAGGTCTGACAGTTTTCGATAATTTCAAAGGGAGGTGTTTCACTCTTGCCGAGTACACGAAGGTCGGTAACGAAAATTTCAATGTCACCTGTGGGAATGTCCTTGTTCTTTGAGGAACGCTCTCTTACCTCACCCTTTGCCATAAGCACATATTCACTTCTTACGGTGAATGCCTTGTCAAAAATTTCCTTTGCGGTGCTGTCGTCAAAGGCAAGCTGAACAATGCCTGTTCTGTCACGGAGGTCAACGAAGATGAGTGCACCGAGGTCACGCTGACGCTGTACCCAACCTGCAACAACAACCTCCTTGCCGCAGTCCTCTGCTCTTAAATCACCGCAGTAGTTTGTTCTTTTAAGTCCTGTCATAAAATCCATAGTTATTACTCCTTATCCCATAATAGCTGAAAAATCAAGGTTATCAAATTCCTTTAAGCTTTCGCTTATTGTGATGTTGAGAATATCACTTTCAAAGGTAGCAAGGCTAAGCTCCTGCTCCTCACCTGTTTCCATATTCTTAAGCTTTACAATACCGCTTTCAAGCTCGCTGTCACCGATTACAACGGTGAACTTTGCACCGATTTTGTTAGCGTACTTCATCTGTGCCTTAACGCTTCTGCCCACAACGTCAAACTCAACAAACATACCCTCACGACGAAGGGCGTTTGCCATAGCCGCCGCCTGAACATTTGCCTTTTCACCCATTGTTGCGATGTAAAGCTCACACTTGCTCTCCTCGGGGAAGGGAAGCTTCTGATTTTCCATAAGGAGCATCAGTCTTTCAATGCCCATACCGAAGCCGAGTGCGGGAGTGTGGCTGCCGCCGACCTCTTCAACAAGGCCGTCGTAACGGCCGCCGCCGCATACGGTACCCTGTGCACCGATGTCAGTTGAAACGAACTCGAAAACTGTTCTTGAGTAGTAGTCAAGGCCTCTTACGATTGTAGGATTAACCTTGAAGTCAATGCCCATTGCCTTGAGGTAACCCTGAACGGAGTCAAAATGAGCCTGACAGTCGTCACAGAGGTAGTCTGTAACCTTGGGGGCATCCTTTGCGATAGCGGAGCAGACGGGGCTCTTACAGTCAAGGATACGCATGGGGTTTCTTTCAAGTCTGCCGAGGCAGGTGCCGCAAAGCTCCTCCTTTTTGCTTTCAAAGTAAGCCTGCAGAGCCTTGTGGTATTCCTTACGGCATTCCTTACAGCCGATTGAGTTGATTTCAAGCTGAAGATTTCTTACACCGAGGAAGTCGAAAAGATTCTGTGCAACAGAGATAACCTCTGCATCAACGGAAGGATGAGCACTGCCGAAGCACTCGATACCGAACTGATGAAACTCACGGAGTCTGCCTGCCTGGGGCTTTTCGTAGCGGTAGCAGGATGTGATGTAGCAGAGCTTCTGAGGCATAGCCTCGTTGAAAAGTCCGTTTTCAAGGTAGGAACGAACTACGCCTGCTGTTCCTTCAGGACGAAGGGTGATTGAACGGCCGCCCTTATCCTCGAAGGTATACATTTCCTTCTGAACAACGTCGGTTGTGTCACCTACGCCACGCTGAAAGAGCTCTGTGTGCTCGAAAACAGGGGTACGGATTTCTTTGTAGCCGAAATTCTGTGCGATTTCGAGGCAGGTGTGTTCCACGAACTGCCTTTTGTAGCTTTCGTTTGGTAAAAGGTCGAGGGTGCCTTTGATTGATTTTGTTACTAATGCCATATTAAACCTCCATATATATTATTGAATTAAGATATCAGTTGAATGCAAAATGCAAAATGCAAAATGCAAAATTATGGGACTGTGTCACATTATAATGCCCTCTGTCTGCTTCGCAGACATCTCCCACGGGAGAATTTTATAATCTACTCTCTGACTTTTATATCAAAGCTATCTTTGCGGGTAAAATTTTTAATTATAATAATATCCGACCCGCGACCGCAATTTTGCATTTTGCATTTTGCATTTTGCATTTAAAAAGCCTTTCCGCTTTTAGTCACGCTGAAATAAAAAAACTCCATCCTCAATGCACTGCATTGGGGATGAAGCATAAACTCCACGGTACCACCCCGATTGAGCAGGGCTCTCCCCCACTCCACTCGTCACCTTAACGCGGCAAACGGTCTTTCGACAGCTCAGGAATGTCTTCGGAAAAATTCTTACGTAAGGTGCTTCCAGCCTCGGCACCCCTCTCTGTAACGGGAATTAAGCCTACTCTTTTCCGTCATTGCTTTTCAGGTATTAAGTTAGGGTGGCGAGTACAATCCGAGCCCGTTTTTTACGGGCGGATTTCCGCCAATACTTCGTTAAAATACTCGTAAATCCGCGTGGATTTACTGCGTTTTGTGTCTTGTCTTGCCAAAAATCCGCTCCGCAAAAAATCACAGACCCAAAAGTGCGAATTTTTGCAGGATTTTTGGATGTTGAGGGTGCCGACAGGCTGACGCCTTTCAAGACCGAAACGCCGAAAAGCCGCGAAAATTCACGCTTTTGGGCGAGTTCGGATTATGCTCGTCACCCTAATCAATCAACCCTTGGGGTTGATAATGTCACGCCAGTCAAGGTCGCCCCTCTCAAGTGCGTGGATAAGCGCTTCCGCTGTAGCAATGTTTGTTGCCACAGGAATGTTGTAAACATCGCAAAGTCTTAAAAGGTTAGCCTCGTTAGGCTCGTTTGCCTTTGCTGTAAGAGGATCACGGAATAAAAGGAGAAGGTCGATTTCATTGCAGGCAATACGTGCGGAAATCTGTTCCTCACCGCCCTGATAGCCGCAAAGGAACCTTGTGATTTCAAGGCCGGTAGCCTCTGCCACCATTTTACCCGTTGTTCCGGTTGCACAAAGTGAATGCTTGGAAAGTGTTCCGCAATACGCAATACAGAACTGGGTCATCAATTCTTTTTTCGCGTCATGTGCAATAAGGGCTATATTCATATATATCCGTCCTTTCTCCTGTTTTTCGTCAATATTTTTTCCACTATACCTTAATATAATAACAAAAAATATTTAGCAATGCAATAGATTTTATAAAAAAATCACAGAAAAATTTTACTGCTTTAAATCACTATAATCATTTGAGCTGTCTGAGCTCTATGTACTGTCCGCAGATTCTTTTTGCTATATTTGTAAAGGCTGAATATGAGATCTGCCTTCTCTTGTAAATTTCACCGCCCATTGAGCCGAGGCGGAGCTTTTCATCCTCGGGTACAACACCGATAAGCTGCACCTGTGTGGAGTCGATTACCTTGTCCACATTTAAAAGTCTGCCCTTGGTGATATCCTTTTTCTGGGCACGGTTGATGATAAGACGGCTTTCTGCCACACCCATTTTTTCCATTTCCCTTGCCGCTGTGCAGGCACTTCTTACACACACAAGGTCAGGAGTAGAAATAACTATTCCGTTATCCGCCGCCGCACAGGCAAGGGTAAGTCCCCTGTCAATGCCTGCAGGTGCATCAAAAAGAATAAAGTTATAGTCACAGTCATAATGCTCGGCAAGAGCCTTCATTTCGTCCTCGTCAATACCCTCATAGCTTGAAGGACAGCTGATTACACCAAGACCTTTTTTTTCGTAAACAGCCTGCTCCGGCTCACAGTTACCGCGTATAACGTCACCGAAATCATAAACAAGGCTTTCCGTAACGCCCACAAGCAAATCCACGCTGCGGAGTCTGTCACAGTCAATTATAAGCACTCTGTTGCCTAAAGCTGTAAGAGCCCTTGCAAGGCCCACGGTAAGGGTGGTTTTACCTACGCCGCCCTTACCCGAAGCAACAACAATTTTTTTAGCCACTTAAAATTCCTCCGATCATCCAAGGAGTGTGTTTTCCGTCTGACTTGCCTCTGAGGTATCCTTTGCTGTAAAGTAATACTCAAAAATCTCTGCAAGGATGGGACCGAGATAAGCACTCATACCTGCACTTTCAACGGCAATCGCAACGGCAATTTCAGGCTTTTCAAAGGGTGCAAAGCCGATGATGAAGCCGTTATTGAGCTCAACAATTTTTCCGTTTATTTCCTTTTCAACGGTTGTTGTACCTGTTTTTACACCAACCTTTACGGGTACCTTTGTAAAGTCAAGGTAGCTTTCCGTTGCAACAAGGAACATTCCCTCATAAATCTGCTTCCAGTTATCAGCCTTGAAGTTAGCCTTTGAAAGCACCTGCTTCTGGGTTTCACTTATTGTTTTTGAAAGGTCGGAATTCATAATCGACTTTACAAGGTGTGCCTTGTATCTGACACCCTTGTTTGCAATAGTTGAAACATAGGAGCAAAGCTGAATGGGGGTGAACATATTGTTACCGTGTCCGATACCTGCCTGAATCGTAAGACCGGGGGTCCACAGCTCACCGATGCTTGTACGAAGCTCGGGAGTGTCAACGGTGCCGAGGCTCTCGTAAAGCTCAATGCCCGTAGCCTCACCGAAGCCGAACATTGTAAAGTAACGTGTAAGCTTTTCAATACCTAAAAGTCTTGCGGTTTCGTAGAAATAAATGTTACACGAGTGGCACAGCGCCCATCTTACATCAAGGTAACCGTGCTTACCGGTACATCCCGGCTGATAGTCCTCGTAGTAATCGTAGATACCCTCACAGTAAACCTCTGTTTCCTTATTGATAACACCCTCCTCAAGACCTGCCATTGCAACTGCAGGCTTGATTGTTGAGCCGGGAGTAAAGGTACTGTCAAGGGCTCTGTTCCAGAGAGGCTTACTCGGGTCGGATACAAGCTTTGCGTAGTCCTTTACATAGCTTGCATTGTTATAGTTGGGATAAGAAGCAATTGCAAGGCAGGAGTTATCCTTAACGTCCATCACAATTGCCGCACCTGAAAGCTGATAGGTTGTAATCGTGCTCTGAACCTCCTTGATTTTCTTTGCAAGAGCATCCTGCACAGCCTTCTGAATATTTCTGTCTATAGTCAGCACAACGGTGTTACCCTGAACGGGCTCCTTTGTGTAGGTTTCTGTTCTGTTGCCCGAGGAGTCAACGGTTATGATTTTTTCACCCTTTGTACCCTTGAGCTGATCCTCATACAGCGCCTCAATACCGCTCTGACCCGTATAGTCGTTAAGTGAATAGCCCTTATCCTTACCCTCCTCGTATTCCTCCTCGCTGATAGGTCCTACTATACCGAGAATGTGAGGAGCAAGGGTACCGTCGGGGTAATCTCTGTCACTGTCAATCTGCAGCTCAACACCGGGGAAAAGATAGCTTTTTTCCATAATTGCGGAAGCAAGCTCATTTGTAACCTCGGAGGCAAAAATATAGTTTCTGCCCGTATTGAAGCCGTCTTTTACAAGGGAATAATAAACGGAAGCGATGTCACGGGCATCCTTAAGGTCATATTCCTCAAGCTCGTACTTTTCCACAAGGGCATCAAAGCAGTTCTGCACCGTGGCATAATAGTTAAGGTCGAGGAAGGCCTCACTTTTAAGGTAGCTTACGGAGTTTTCCATATCCTTTGAGAAAACGAGCTCGTCATTTTTAACCTCAATAGGAAGCTCATCCTTCCATACAGCCTTGTTTGCCTTGAAAATGGTGATAAGCTCGTGGATAATGCGGTTTCTTTCACCGTAATCCGTGGGGAAGGAGGAATAGGTGAAAACAATTTTGTTTGACTGCTTGTTTGTTACAAGAGGATATCCGTTACGGTCAAGGATTTCGCCTCTTATGGGGTTAACCTCAACGGTAACTGTCGACATAGGAGAATCCTTATCCTCGTCAGCGTTTAAAATCTGTACATTGAAAAGCTTTAAAAGAAAGATAGAAAAAGCAAACAATACAATAAGTATTACTGTCAGGCTTCTTCGTTTTTCAGTTCTTGATGACATTGCTTTTCCATCCTTTCGTTATTTTTGATGACCCTCCCACCGCTTACGCGGTCCCCCAACTCTTGCGGTTCCCAAAATTCATTACGGCTTGGAGCGCCTATGAATTTTGACCGCTACGCCATCCTCACCTCGCTTTATCTCGCACAGCGAGCGCTTCGGTGACGATGCTCTTTCAGGGAGGATAATATTCCCTCCCCTGAAAGGGGAGGTGTCAATGCTAAGCATTGACGGAGGGGTTCCCTTACTACTGGCTACTGACTACTTAATTATCTTATATACGTCAGCCTTGATTCTTCCTTCACCGTTGTTGCCTTTATAATAAAGCCTACAAGGTAATAATACGCAATAACAAATACCGACGAATAAACTGCAAGGGGCAGGAAGTGAGTAAAGAGTATAGAGAAGCTGCCCTCATAGCCCTTACGCAGTATGAACACAAGCCAATAGGCAACGCTTACCGCTGTGCAGGAAACAAGATTCAGCACAAGGGCAGAAATGACCTTATTTCGCACATAAAGGGTAACAACTATACCCACAGCAAAGCCGATTGTTGTAAGCATCAGCGTGTACATACCGTCGGCACCCGAGGACGCAAAATCCCACAGGGCACCTGCCACAAGTCCGTAGATGAGCCCCGTAAGGCTCCTTTCGTGCATGGCAACACTTACCACAAAGGCTACAAGAAGCATTGGTGAAAGTGTGCCTATTTTAAGGTTAAAGCCGGGAGTGTGCTGAATCAACGCCGTAAGGACAGCAACTATAAGCAAAAACAAACGTCTTTTTCCGATTTCTCCCAAACGTGAAAATTTCAACACAGCTCACCGTCCTTTCTTAAATGCAAAATGATAAATGCAAAATGTAAAATTGTGGTCGCGGGAAACACTCCACATAATCCAAAGTTTTCTCCGCAAAGATAAGTTAATCGTGATTGCAAAAGAGTAAATTTTAATAGCTTTGTGCTTTGGCGGTGTATCTGTAAAATATCACACCAACCTTGCACGGATATAATCGGAGCGAAGCGACCCTTAATTTTGCATTTTGAATTTTGCATTTTGAATTTTAAAGTCGCTCGCCGCGGGGCTTTCTTTTCTTGTAAGAAAAGAAACAAAAGAACTTTACTTGCTTATCCCTTCGTTCCCTGACCCTTGAAGGCTGTAATTACAAATACATCCTCAAGCTGACTGATATCAACACCGGGGTCAATTACAGCGTAGCTTGAAAGGTCATAGGGGCTTTCGTTAACCTCACTTACGGTGCCGATAATAAGTCCCTTGGGATAGGTTGCACCGATGCCGCTTGTTACAATAATACCGCCGGGAGTGATTGAGCTTGAACGGCTCAGACCAGAAAGAGTACACTGACCCTTCATTGAAAAATCCATTGTGGTTGTAACGTAAGCTATTTCACGGCTTTTGCTTTCAAGGGCGGAAATTTTTGTGTCGGGGTTGAGGATTGTTTCAACCACGCAGAAGTTGGGATGCACCTTTTTGACAATGCCCACAACATAGTTTCCGCTTATTACGGGGTCGTTGACGGCAATGTCACTTGCAGAGCCCTTATCAAGTATAATTGATGAGAATAAATCCATACTGTCTGTGCCGATAATACTGCAGCTTTCAAGCTCATAGTCCTTGTTAAGCTCCTTTACACCGAGCATAGCCTCATAGGTTTCAACCTTGTGCTGAAGGTCATCATAGGAAGCGATACGGTTTTCGTATTCGGCAATTTTCTGATTAAGTCTTTCAACCTCGTCTCTGTAAGCGCCTGCTGATTCAAAGGACATGGAGAACCAGTCAACCTTATCACTTATGAAGCCTGAAAGCTTCTGCAGGGGCTTGAAGGCAAAGCCTACAACACTTGTAACGGGCGAGGATGAGCTGACAGTTGCAACGGCAATTACCGAGCCTGCCATAACAGTACAGATGACAATGAGAAAAATTTTAAATTTTGCACTTTTGAGAAATTCAAGCATATTTTTCTGTCACCTTTCAAAAAATCAGCGTTTTTTTCCTACTGCTCCGAGAATGTCCGAGTTGAGGAAAATGCCAGTACCGTCAGCAACGCAGTCGAGGGGGTTATCGGCAACTCTTACGGGCATACCCGTCTGGGTTGCAATAAGGGTATCAAGTCCGCGAAGGAGTGCACCGCCGCCTGTAAGGGTAATGCCGTGCTTCATAATATCGGCTGAAAGCTCGGGAGGAGTTTTTTCGAGTGTACCCTTTACAGCGTCAAGGATAACATTGATGCAGTCTGCTGTTGCTTCACGGATTTCCTCACTTGTGATTGTGATATTTTTGGGAAGACCGTCAAGAAGATTTCTGCCCTTTACCTCCATTACACCATCAGAGCCGTATTCCATAGCAGAGCCGATTTTGATTTTAATTTCCTCGGCTGTTCTTTCACCGATGAGAAGGTTGTACTTTCTCTTTATATACTGGCTGATAGCGTTGTCGATGTTATCGCCTGCCATTCTTACCGAGCGTGATGTTACAATGTCACCAAGAGAGATAACTGCAACCTCGGCAGTACCGCCGCCGATGTCAACAATCATACTGCCCACAGCCTCACTTACGGGAAGCTTTGCACCGATTGCGGCAGCCATAGGCTCCTCGATAAGGCTTACATATCTTGCACCTGCTTCGATAGCAACGTCGTGAACATTTCTTCTTTCAACCTCGGTAACACCTGAGGGAATGCAGATTACTACCCTTGCCTTTGCAAGGAATGAGCCGCCGAGAGCCTTCTGGATAAACTTTCGCAGCATCTCTGTTGTGATATCGAAGTCAGCAATAACACCGTCACGAAGAGGACGCATTGCTGTGATTGAGCCGGGAGTTCTGCCTATCATAGCCTTTGCTTCCTTACCTACGGCAACAACCTTTGCAGGACGGGAATTAACATTTATTGCAACAACGGAGGGCTCTCTTATTACAATGCCCTTACCCTTTACATAAACGAGTGTATTTGCGGTACCGAGGTCGATACCTATATCCTGAGAGAATAACATATTCTTTCTCCTTTCAAAATCCACTTTTTAAATGAGGACATAATTATCTTATTATAATTAGATTTATTATACCTTAAAAAGTCACTATACTCAATAGAAAAAGAGAAATTTTTATTTATTTTGCAAAAAAATCTTCTCTTTACTTACGACGGTAACAGCTGTATAATATAAACATAGAATCAATTCAGAAGAAGGCGTTAATATGAAAATAACAGTTCTTACCGACAACAAGGCGACGGAAGGCCTCAAGGGTGAATGGGGGCTTTCACTTTTAATTGAGCAGGGCGGAAAAAAGCTTTTGCTTGACACGGGTGCCTCTCCCCTCTTTGCAAAAAATGCTGAAAAATGCGGTGTTGATTTAAAAAACGTTGACCTTGCATTTTTATCTCACGCTCACTATGACCACAGTAACGGCTTCGGTGAGTTTTTCCGCATAAATGAAAATGCACCCCTTTATTTAAGCGGGCGCTGTAAGGAAAACTGCTACGGCAGACGTTGGATTTTTTCTAAATACATAGGCATTAAAAAGGGCTATGCCAAAGCCTTTGCCGAAAGGCTGATTTATACAGACGGATTTACCGAGGTGACGGACAGAATTTACCTTCTCCCCCACGGCGAGGGTGATTACAGTATTTACGGCAAAAAGAACGGACTTTTCCAGAAAAACGGCAGAAAATGGAGCTACGACAGCTTTGACCACGAGCAGAGCCTTGTTATAAAAACCGAAAAGGGTCTTGTGATTTTTAACTCCTGCTGTCACACAGGTGCGGACAATATCATAAACGAGGTTGCTTCCGCTTTTCCGAATGAAAAAATTCTTGCCCTTATCGGCGGATTTCATCTTTACAAGTCAGGTGATGAGGATGTTATAAACCTTGCACAGCGTATCAGGGACACAGGAATTGAGAAAATTTACACGGGTCATTGCACGGGTGACAGAGCCTTCACACTGCTGAAAAAGGAGCTTGGAGATACAGCCGAGGAGCTTTTTGCAGGTATGGTAATTGAGCTGTAAAAGGGAAAGAAAACGGTAAAGTTCTTTGATTCTTTCTTACAAGAAAGAATGCCCGACCGGCGAGGTCATAAATCAAATAATATGAATAACATAAAAGGTCACGGAAGCTTTTACAGTTTCCGTGACCTTAACTTTAATTGTTATGTGTAAGGGGTTTCACCCCTTACCGCTCTCTTGCGGTTCCCAAAATTTCTTTGCACCTTGGAGCGGTGCAGAAATTTTGACCGCTACGCCATCCTCACCTCGCTGCATCGTCCGCAGGACGCGCTTCGGTGACGATGCCCAGAAAGCTTTTGTAAAAGCTTGAGCAAAACTTTACTTTCTTATGCCTTCTTCTTAGTTACAGCCTTGATAACAAAGAGTGTTGCTACCATAAGAACTGCACCGATGGGAAGTGAAATGTACCACTGAGGAACAAAGCCTGCAATGATATAAGTTACAAATGAAACACCTGCAACTGTAAGTGCATAGGGAAGCTGTGTTGAAACGTGGTTGAGGTGGTCACACTGACCGCCTGCGGATGCCATAATGGTGGTATCGGAAATGGGTGAGCAGTGGTCACCGCAAACAGCACCTGCCATACAAGCGGAGATAGCAACGATTGTAAGAGGATTGCCTGCCTCGAATACGCTGAGTACGATGGGGATAAGAATACCGAAAGTACCCCATGATGTACCTGTTGCAAAGGAAAGACCGACTGCAATAAGGAAGATGATTGCGGGAAGAAGTGACTGGAGTGAGCCTGCACTGCCTTCAACAATCTGTGAAATGAAGATCTTTGCACCGATGCTGTCTGTCATAGCCTTAAGGGTCCATGCACAGGTAAGAATAAGGATAGCGGGAACCATTGCCTTGAAGCCTTCGGGGATAGAAGCCATAATGCTCTTGAAGGAGATAA
>JAZRFT010000002.1:0-83738 GCA_045643805.1 Acutalibacteraceae bacterium | reverse complement strand
ACCATTAGTTGTGCATGTGACCTTTACACTTTCGTACCAATCACCGATGTTGTGACCTAACTTTGAACCTACATCTGCAACTGTATCTGTTGCGGTACAATTGTCGCATTTTGCAGTTTTTGTGCCGTCTGACAAGCAAGTTGCGTTGTTATTTGAAATGTAGTTCACAAAACTATGACCTGACGCATAGACAGTATCCGTTTCAGAATAGTCACAATCAATGCAGTCACGCTTATTTTGACCGTTAGCAATACAAGTTAATTTAACGCTTTCGTACCAGGCACCTATATCGTGACCATCGGCAATAACAGCCTCGATTTCAGTGTAGTTGCAACGGGAGCAGTCGCGCTTGTTTTGACCGTCAGTTGTGCATGTCGCCTTTACACTTTCGTACCAATTACCCATATTGTGACCGAGCCTTGAATCTATATCAGCTACAGTATCGGTTTCATCACACTTTTCGCACTTTGCAGTTTTTGTACCGTCTGCGGTACAGGTAGCGTTCCCGTCAGCGGTATAGCTTACAAATTGATGGTTGCATACAGCTCCGTCCTGCTCGTGACCGTAAATCCATTCACCGCAGATTTCACAGTAGCCTCCATCAGCTCCTGCATCAGTAATAAAATGAACATCTGCATTGTTGAACACATCGTTTTCGTACGCTTCAACTGTAATACCGTCCCAGTCACCACGACTACCTGTATAATGAACCTGATTTAAACTATCACAGCCGTAAAAAGCACCGTATCCTATGTAATTGATGTTATCTTTAATCGCAATATCAGAAAGCGACGAACAGTATAAAAACATTTCATCGGGGATACTCATCATTGCTTCACCTGTAACAACAGATTCCAATTTAAGGCAAGATTCAAATGTACCGTATCCGATTGTTGTAACTCCGTCACCAAGCTGTACTCTCAACAGCTTCTCACAGCTTTTAAATGCACTCTTACCGATAATCTCAACGCTGTCCGATACAATAATTTCAGTCAGATTTTTATTTTTGAGAAAAGCCTCTGCCGCTATTTCGAGCACACTGTCATCAACAGACAACGAGGTTAAAGGATTATTACACGGGAAAAAAATAAGCACCGACTTATCTTTATTATAAAGCACTCCGTTTTCATCAGCAGAATAATAAGTATTGTTAGGGCTGACGCTGAAGCTCTTCAGAGAAGAGCATAAATCAAACACCTTTGTACCTATGCTGTTAAACGCACTTCCTAAAGCTACACTTTCAAGGGAAGTACATTCCGCAAAGGCTTCCTTTCCGACGCTGCGGACTTTGTCGGGAATATTTATTTCTGTCAGAGCACTGCACTTTTTAAAAGCCTGCTCACCTACTGTGGTAAGTCCGTTTCCAAAGGTAGCATTAACGAGGGAGCTGCATTTGTAAAAAGCTGTTTTACCGATAGAGGTAACGCTGTCGGATAGGGCGATGCTTTTCAACAAGGAGCATTCACGAAAAGCATTGTTACCTATTGATTTTACTTTTTCGCAAACATTTACATCTGTTAAGTTCTTGCAATACGCAAAGCAGTAATCAGGAATATCGGCAAGGCTAGACGGAAGATCAACAGCAGTAAGACTGCTGCAATCAATAAAAGCACTTTTACCGATAGCTTCTATACTGTCAGGAAAATCAAAGGATTCAAGGCTTTCACAGGCCTCAAAAGCAGAATCACCGATTCGGATTATGCCGTCAGGAAGTGTAACCTCAGAAAGATAGATACACTGTGTAAAAGCAAAATCACCGACACTTGTAACGCCTTTTTTGATTATTATACTCCGAATATACGTACACGCGAAGGGTGACTCGGAGTAATCAACATAATCCGTCATATCTCCGTCGCCGAAAATGATAAGTTCCTTAGTAGACTTATTATAAGAGTACATAACCTCATCACCGCAGAAGCCTTCACCGTCTACAGCTTCTGAATTTAAATTTATACAAAAAGCCGCCAGAATTATAATGGCGGCAAATAAAAGACTTTTCTTCAACATCTCTTTCACATCCGATAAAAGTATTTTACTTCTTTTTAAAGATACTTCTTTGTTTGTTAATTATACGTTCGCGTGCTACTGCCTCGGCATCAGCATCAATGTGATAAATTTCACCGTCGAAAACAAGGATATTGCCTTCCTTTACGCCTGAAGGAAGAGCACTTACAGGCACTTCAATGTGAGTCATATCCTCTTTTTCAAGCACGGCTAGTCCTTCAACTATACGGTCAACAGTAAGCCGCATCATTCCTCAATCCTTTCGAAGCCATCGTCAGAAATTCTGTATACTAAGTCGCCCGAATAATCAGTGCGCCAGTATTCAATATCATTTTCTGTAAGATAATCAATTGTTTCACTATGAGGGTGACCGTAGGAATTATCCTTGCCGCAGGAAATCAACGCTTCAAGAGGATCAACCTCATAAAGAAAATCATAATAAAGAGATGTACGACTGCCGTGGTGACCCATTACAAGAATTTCACTTTCAAAGTCACCGCCGTAATTGTAAACACTCTTAAGCTCCTTAGTTTCCGCATCGCCAAGGACCATAATATCGGTATTGCCTACAGAAAGCTTGCATATTGCCGACATATTATTAAGGTCACTTATCTGTGTAACAGGGCCGAGAATTTCCATTGTCACATCACCCATAGTATAGGTGTCACCTACCTCACAGTAGGAAGCGGAAAAGCCTCTGTCAGCGATTGCATCAAGAAAGCGCTCATAAACCTTTGTTGTAGGAAGATTATCCTCATCAATTTCAGGCATAAGCACCTCATCTACCTCCTGATTGCGGAAAACCTCCGGCAGACCGCCGATGTGATCAGAATGAGGGTGAGAAGCTACAACATATTTAAGTGTGTCAATTCCGCAGGCATTTATATAATCTGAAACGGTTTTTCCGTAATCTGACTCACCGGCATCTATAAGGATGCCTTCATTTCCCTGCTGAATAAGGGTTGATGAGCCCTGTCCTACATCAATGATATGCAGATAAACTTCTCCATCCGTATCAGGATTAACAGTCACAGGTAAAAATCCATTACCTTGCATAAAAGCAACAAGTGCAAGCAAAACCGCAACTATTAAGCCTGAAAGTAATTTACTTCCCATTTTTGAACCTCTTTTTGCCATTATTCTTTCCCCCGTTTGTTTTATAGGGTTTATTTTTAGGATTGTTAAAAGGCTTATCATAATTTACAAGGCATTTTTCGCCCTTACCTATAAGGTCAAATCTGCCTGCTTTTTTTAGAGCTTTTATAATAAGCTCATTGTTTTTAGGATTATAATACTGCAAAAGTGCCCTTTGCATTGCCTTTTCCTCGGGTGTTTTTGCAACATAAACCTCTTTCATCGTGTAAGGGTCAAGCCCCGTGTAAAACATACAGGTTGAAATTGTACCCGGTGTTGGATAAAAATCCTGCACCTGCTCGGGACGGATATTCCTCTTTTTGAGGAAAAGAGCAAGCTCAATAGCATCCTCCAGGCGTGAACCGGGATGTGATGACATAAGATAAGGCACAAGATACTGCTCTTTACCTACGATTTTACTGAGTTCAAAATATCTTTTTGAAAAATTAACATAAGCGTCAATATAGGGCTTACCCATTTTTTCAAGCACCTGAGCAGAACAATGCTCGGGGGCAACCTTAAGCTGACCGCTTACATGGTGACGGATAAGCTCCTTGAAAAATGTTTCATCCTCATCACGAAGCATATAGTCATATCTTATGCCCGAACGGATGAAAACCTTTTTAACTTTATCGAGTTTTCTTACCTCACGAAGAATATCGATATATTCACTGTGATCAGCCTCGAGAGCGGGACAAATCTTAGGTGCAAGGCACTTTTTTCCCTTGCAAAGTCCGAGCTCCTTCTGCTTTTCGCAGGAAGGCTGACGGAAATTTGCTGTAGGACCGCCAATATCGTGAATATAACCTTTAAAATCAGGAAGTGTTGTAAGAAGCTTTGCTTCCTTTACAATAGACTCCTTACTTCTCGAGGTTACATATCTGCCCTGGTGAAGTGCAATTGAACAGAAGTTGCAACCACCGAAGCAGCCTCTGTTATGGGTAATCGAAAACTTAACTTCTTCAATTCCCGGCACACCACCGTCTTTTTCGTAAGAAGGATGGTAATTTCTCATAAAAGGCAAAGCATATATTTCATCAAGCTCCTGCGTTGTCAAAGGCGGCATAGGAGGATTCTGAACAAGCATTTTATTTCCGTGGCGCTGTTTTACAACCTTGCCTCTTATATGGTCCTGCTCGTCCTGCTGAATACGGCAGGAAACCGCATATTCCTTTTTGTTTTTTACAACATTTTCATAGGAAGGACACTCCGCACCTGTCAGAGGTGTTTCCTTTACATCACAAGCATAGCAGGTTCCTCTTATATCGCGAAGCTGTGAAATCTCCTCACCGTTACGAAGTCTCTCTGCAATTTCAACCGTCTGCTTTTCACCCATACCGTAGGAAATCAGGTCAGCCTGAGCATCAAAAATAACTGAACGGCGGATTTTATCATCCCAATAGTCATAGTGTGCAAAGCGACGAAGTGAAGCTTCAAGACCGCCTATGATTATGGGAATATCACCGTAAGCCTCTCGGATACGGTTGCAGTAAACTATAACAGCTCTGTCAGGTCTTAGGCCTGCTTTACCGCCGGGTGAATAAGCATCCTCGCTGCGCTTTTTCTTGGCGGCAGTATAGTGAGCAACCATTGAGTCAATATTTCCCGAGGAAACAAAAAAGCCGAGCCTCGGTTTTCCGTATTCCGTAAACGCCTCGGCTGAACGCCAATCGGGCTGGGAAATTATACCGACGGTAAAGCCGTTATTTTCAAGAACTCTTGAAATTATGGCAGGGCCGAATGAGGGGTGATCAACATAAGCGTCACCGATTACATAGACAAAATCGACCTCATCCCAGCCTCTTTCAAGGGCATCTTTTTTGGTTAGTGGTAAAAAATTAGCGTTGTTCATTATTGCTCCTTTGTTGCACATCCGCGGCAGGTTTCTATTAAATCAATTTTATACTTTTGCGGATAGTTTGTCAAGAACTGCACCTTACTTCTCCTCAACCCTTTTTCCGCATATATGCTCGGGCATCAGTTTAATAATAAGTGTTTCGTGAGCATAGCACTCGATTTCTTTTTTGATATAAGCTTCGTCATCGGTAAACTTGCGGGAAAGCCTTGCGGAAATCTCCGTTATTACATCAGGATTGTCGATTATTTCAACCTTGCCGAAAATAATAACACATTTAATTGTAAGTGCCCATTCGCCTTCATTTTTTATTCCTTCGTCATAAACACAGAAGGACACCTTTTCACACTTTTTAAGCGCATCAATTCTGTGACCGCTTTTTCCGCAATGAAAGTAAACATTTCCGTCATCAGCATAGTAATGATTCATCGGCATACCGTAAGGATAACCTCCGTCACCGATTACGGAAAGCACTCCCCTTTTTTCTTTTACAAGTATACTTATACATTCCTGACGGGAAAGCTCCTTATTTTTTCGTTGTAATTCTCTGAACATATTTTTTGCCTCCGTGTTCATTAAAAAAGCCTCGCTTGTAAGCGAGGCCTTAGTTATGAATTAGTCAAGTACTGTGCAGAAGTTGAAGATTGAAGCGGGAAGCTCCTCTTTATCTGCTGAAATTGTGAACACAAAGTTCTTTTCGTTAACTGATGCAAGCTCGTAGATTTCCTCAAGGAAGGAAGCAAGCTCGTCATAGTTTCTGCCGCCGATACGAAGTGTAGCGTCAACAAGAACGTCTGTAATATCGTGGTTACCTGCGCAAACACCTGCAAGGAAGCCGTAGAATGCTGCATAACCCTTAACTGCAAATTCATCAGTAGCGATAAGTCTTGCACGGTAATTAACATCATATGTTAATTTGGTTTCTTTTTCAACGCAAACAACGTTGCCCTTTGAAGTTTCAACAGCCTCGTTTACGCAAGAAATCAGACGCTTGGTCTTTCCTGAACCTTTGTGGCCTAAAATAATAGAAATCATTTTTAGTTTCCTCCTTTTATTTATTGTATCGACAGATTTTTAAGTCTGTGCGATTCAATTACATATATATTATATCACATACTTAATCTTTGTTCAAGTGCTTCTTTCTCTTTTTCGTATCCGGGTTTACCTAAAAGTGCAAACATATTGCGCTTATAGCTTTCAACACCGGGCTGATCAAAGGGATTTACGCCGAGAACATAGCCTGAAATTGCACAAGCCTTTTCGAAGAAGTAAATGAGATAACCGAGTGATTTTTCGCTCATATCATCTGACTCAATAACAATATTGGGAACACCGCCGTCATTATGAGCAAGAACTGTACCAAGGAATGCCTTTTCATTGATGAAATCCATTGTCTTACCCTTAAGGAAGTTAAGACCGTCAACATTTTCTGCATCCTCACCGATTACAAATTCAAACTTTGACTTTTTGAAACTCATAACTGTTTCAAACATGATTCTCTCGCCTTCCTGAATGTACTGACCGAGAGAATGAAGGTCCGTTGAGAAAATTGCAGAGGTGGGGAAAAGTCCCTTGCCATCCTTGCCTTCACTTTCACCGAAGAGCTGCTTGAGCCATTCATTCATCAATGTGAAGCAAGGCTCATAGCTGACATACATTTCTGTACACTTGCCCTTGTTGTAGAGAGCGTTACGGATTGCAACATATTTATAGCAGTCATTTTCCTCAATTGAGGTTGACATAAGCTCTGTTCTTGCATCAGCTGCACCCTGCATAAGTGCGTCAATATCGATACCTGCTGCAGCAATAGGAAGAAGACCAACCGCTGTGAGAACTGAATATCTGCCGCCTACATCATCGGGTACTACGAAGGTTTCGTAGCCTTCCTTATCGGCAAAGCCCTTAAGGGTACCCTTTGCCTTGTCAGTAGTAACAAAGATTCTTTCCTTTGCGCCTTCCTTGCCGTACTTCTTCTGAAGAAGATCACGGAAGATTCTGAAAGCGATTGCAGGCTCTGTTGTAGTACCTGACTTTGAAATTACATTAACTGAAAAATCACAGTTTTCACAGATGTGAAGAAGCTCTGCAAGAGATGATGATGAGATGCTGTTACCTGCAAAGTAAATCTTTGTGCTGTCTGTTGTGTCGTTATAGCACTGACCCTTCACAAACTCGATAGCAGCTCTTGCACCGAGGTATGAGCCGCCGATACCGATAACAATAAGAACATCACTGTTCTTTTTGATTTTTTCTGCGGCAACCTTAATGCGGTCAAACTCTTCTTTATCGTAATCAACGGGAAGATCAACCCAACCGGTAAAATCATTACCTGCACCTGTTTTATTGTGTAATGCATCGTGCGCAGCGGTGATTTTATCCTGATATGAAAGAATTTCCTCATCCGTTACAAATGATGCAACATATTTTTTTGTTAATTTTGCTGACATATGCCTTACTCCTGATACATTTAATATACTATATTTACTGTATTTTAATATAAAAGTGACAATTTGTCAACTATAAAAAAGATTTTATTATGCACTTTTTGTCATACTTTTCAAAATTCCTTCCATTACATCAAAAAGGGTAGTTTTTCGCACCTCTTCTTCAGCAATAAGCCCGTATTCCCCTATAACATTATCCCCTGCCTTTGCGGTAACTTTACCGAGAAGCTGACCTTTTTCAACAGGAGCATTAACATCCTCACAAATTTCAACCGTATACTCAATTTTTGCCTTTTCGCCCTTTTTAAGGGTAATCGGTTTTACCCCCTGCACCTTCGGTGTAATCTCTTTATTGATACCTCTTAAAACCTTTACTTCAGGTATTTCTACATTTTTCAAATCAGGTGTAACAGTTTCATAATTAGCAAAGCCCCAGTTTAAAAGAGCCTTTGCACCCTCAAAGCGGTCATCACTTGACTCCGCACCAAGGATAACGGCAATCAGGTGAAGACCATCTCTTTCGGCAGAGGCGGAAAGACAGTAGCCTGCTTTGTCTGTTGTACCTGTTTTAAGTCCAGTTGTACCGTTATAAAAGCGGACAAGGCGGTTTGTATTTGTAAGAGCCGTCGCTCCGTCACGAAGAGTATCCATCCACACAGTTGTATAGGTTTTTATCCGGTCGTGGGACAAGAGCTCCTTTGACATAAGAGCAATATCATAAGCCGTGGTGAGATGCTCTGTTGTATCGTCGTCAAGACCCGAGCAGTTTACAAAGTTGGTATTTTTCATCCCAAGCTCCCCTGCCCTTTTATTCATCAGTGAAACAAAGGCTTCCTCACTGCCTGCTATATGCTCACCGAGAGCCGTGCATGCATCGTTTGCACTTGCAATTGCCGTTGCTCTTAAAAGCTCGTCAACGGTCATCTGCTCGCCTTCCTTCAGCCATATCTGCGACCCACCCTTTGACGCGGCAACGGGGCTTGCCGTAACGGTATCCGTAAGGCTGATTTTACCCGAATCAAGCGCTTCCATAAAAAGGAGCAAGGGCATAATTTTTGTCACCGAGGCAGGATAAAGCCGTTCGTGCTCATTTGCGGCGTAAAGCACCTGACCCGTTGCCGCATCCATTAAAACGGCACTTTTTGCACTGACGGTGATTCCCGTGGCGGTATTCTGCACAATGGTACTTACAGCATAATCATCCTCAGCGTGGGTTGTAAAAAATGTAACGGGAAATGTGAAGATAAATGCAATGATGATTGAAATGTATTTTTTCAATGTTTGTCACCTCGTATTATAAATATGAAATACAAAAATTGAATAAAACACAAAGAAAAAATATATTTCCGATATTGACATTATCGTTATACGATGTTATACTGATTACAGAGATTATCGTTATTCGATAGCGTTTTACGATACACCTAAGAAAGGAGTGAGCCTATGCCGAGAAAATCATTGCAAACGCTGTCAGAGCCGATGTATTATGTGCTTCTGGCACTGACAAAGGAGCTTTACGGCACGGAGATAATGAACGAGGTCAAAAGTCTTTCCGGCGGAAGAATAATAATCGGCCCCGGCACACTTTACACAATGCTTGACAAATTTTACTCTGCCGGGCTTATCAAGCGCACGAACCTTTCCCTTGCAACAAAGAAGTACATAATAACCGATGAAGGCAAACAGGTTTTAAAAGAAGAATATCAAAGACTCAACACCCTGATACTTGACGGAAAAGAAGTAATGGAGGGATTAGAATGAAGAAGCGTAAGGACGAATTTACAGAAAGTCAAAGCTTTGATTACACCGAGCTTACCGCTCTTTGCGAGCATCTTGAAATAAGAGAAAGAGAAGGACTACGACTCAGAAAAATAGACAAGTACGCCCTTGTCTACGACAAATGCGGACAAAGAGATATACGCTACTGTGCTGTCATTTTCAGCAACATTTTAATGCACAGGGATTTTGTTGCGACCTGCGAGCAAGAAGGTTGGGAGTTTGTTACTTCACATGACGAGCTTTATATTTTCAGAACGCAAAATTCCGATGCAACAGACATTATGACCGATGAAAAGGATTATTTCAGAATAGTTGCCAAAAGCTTTCTCAAGCATCCGCGTTTTCTCGGCATCAGCGGGTTTATGATTTATATTTTAATACATCGTTTTTACGACTTATTTGTTGACAATTCTACCATGGCAGCAAATGGATTCCTGATGGTTGATTATCTTTTTTGGGTAGTTTTTTTAATTTCGATAGTTTTTAAAATAACGGAATACATAGAGTGGTACAAGAAAGCTAAAAACGCTGTACACAACAATGAAAAAATACCGTTTACGAATTATAAAGAAAGAACGACTAAAAAAATATCCAGAGTAATAGTTTATTGGTTTTTTGGTATTGCAATTTCTTGCTTCTGGATTTATACAAGTTGGGGCTATATTCCTACAGATTGGGCATTATATATAAACTTAATACTCCTTGGCCTCATCACAGTAATATCTCTGTATGACTATGTAAAAATCATAAGCAGGAAAAAAGCTCTTATCGTTACGTTAATCAGCATTCTCATATTTGTAACGGGTGCATATTTTTTAACCGTAAATCTTGATACTGCATATAATAAAAACCCTAATATTTTAAAGGAAGAAAATATACCCGTTTCTGTTTCTGATTTGAAATCCAATGCATGCTGGTGCGAAAACGAAATAGATGATTACAGCGGAACAAAATTTGCACAATATTACGAAATTCGCTCATATTGTTCTATGCACAAAGAACGCATATATTATGATATTTTTATCAGCGACAACGAAAAAATAAAAAGAAATTACATTGAAAAAATTATAGAGGAAGAAACGACTGATGATGTGAGCTTAATAAGTTATAACCCCGAAAGCAGCGGTTGGGACGAGCAATACAGAACAACCTTTGAAGGTAAAATCACCAGCTACGGATTAGCTGTAAAAGGCAATACGGTGATTTACAATAATTATTTATCTGATTTTGATTCCGACTTTTTCGATGTCGCTTACAGTAAAATGTTCGGATGACACAGCAAAAAGCAGGTGTTGCAAAAACACCTGCTTGATTTTTTTCATATCAGGGGCTCTGCCCCTGACCCTACAAGCTTTTGTAAAAGCTTGACCAAAACTTTTATCGTATTCTTTTTACTTATGCCTCATACTCAATGAATGCATAGTTAATTACTTTTCTTCTGTTTGTATATGTAATATAAAGCTTGTTACCCTCAGCAATAATTGCGGGATATGAATACTCTGCCGCAAGGTCAAAGAGATTTCCTGCAAGAGTAGTTACGTCCTTCCAGGTTTTGCCGTTGTCCTCGGAAACGGAAAGGATAAGAATATATCTCAATCTCATACCGATGGGTGTATGTACAAGCCACAGTCTTCCGTCGTCTGTCATAACACAGTCAATACCGCTAAAGTTATTCATAAGACCCGTTGAATATGCCTCTGACCATGTTCTGCCAAGGTCGGTTGAGTCGCTTCTGTAAATGCGTCCGCAGTCAGTTCTGAACATTGCGTGAACAGCACCCTCACCGTCCTGCCATATTGTGGGCTGAATCATACCGATATCCTTGCCGTTAACGCCCTTTGCAGTGATATAGTCTGTCTTTTCCCAGGTTTTACCACCGTCAACCGAAAGGTCAAAGAATGCTCTCCACTGACCCTGCTCTGTTGATGAGCCTGCGATAGTTGTACCGTCGGAAAGGATGACGCTCTTATTTTTAACGGGACCTCTGCCGCCGCTTGTGTCACCCTCTACAAGCTCCTTGGGAGCTGTCCAGGTTTTACCGCCGTCGGATGTTTCGGTATATTTTGTTACCCAATAGGGTATCTCTTTGCCGACCTTATAGTAAAGCCTTACATAAGAGCCGAAGTTGATAAGCACGGGATTCCAATGAGGAACACTGTCAACGGAAGGCACCTGCTTGGGCGCACTCCATTCACCGTTATCGTAAACGCTGAACCAGATTCTTACATTATCAGCACCCTCTTCATCACCTGCAAAGTAAGCACTCATAAGTCTGCCGTCATCCATTTTTACAACAGTTGATGCGTGAGAGGATTTAAAGTGCTTTTTCTTTTCAAAAAGCTGACCCTTTTCAACTGTATACTCAATGTCGCTTTTTTCGTTTGTACTGCCCGTGAACATACTCTTGAATCTTTCAAGAAAATCAATTACAACGCTGATAAAAGCAGGCTGATTCACGGCTTTTTCCTCCTGACAAACGGCAAGTGCCTGTGTGCTGAAAAGCATAATAAAGCAAAGAACTAATGCGATTATTTTTTTCATTATAATGTCTCCTTTCATCGGGACGACACATAGGTCGTCCCCTACGCAAATATTACTTAAAATACATATAAAGCTGACACTTAATCATACCGTTGTAAAGCTTACGGCGTTTGTCAGCCTTTCTGCCGAAGAATACTTCAAAATCCTCCGAAGGGCTGATAACGTTATATGCCCAACCTCTTTCCTGGGTAAACACCTTACCGAGTGACTTGTAAAGCTCCTCGGCGTCCTTTAATTCAAGCAGTCTTTCACCGTAGGGAGGATTACAGATAACCGTACCCTTTTCACTCTTTTTGCGGAAGTCTTTCACATCCGCCTTTTCAAAGGTGATGAATTTGTCCACACCTGCACGCTTTGCATTTGCCATTGCAACCTCAAGGCTTCTTTCATCAATATCAGAGCCGTAAGCCACAAACTGTGAATCAGCGAGTGCAAGGCTTCTTGCCCTTTCTCTCTCCTCATTCCACACGCTTTCAGGGATAACATCCCATCTTTCAGCGGTAAAGTGTCTGTTGACACCGGGAGCCATATTGTTGACCATCATTGCACCCTCAATGAGGATTGTACCGCTGCCGCACATGGGATCATAAAGGGTATGATAAGGGCGAAGCCTTGAAAGACAGCAAAGGGAAGCTGCTAGAGTTTCCTTAATGGGAGCACCGTTTGCCTCAAGGCGATAGCCACGCTTGTGAAGTCCGTAGCCGGAGGTGTCAATAAGAAGGCTTACCTTATCCTTCATAATTGAAAACTGAATCTGATGCAAAGCACCCGTTTCCTCAAACCAGGAAATATTGTACTTTGACTTAAGCCTTTCAACAACAGCCTTTTTAATGATTGACTGACAGTCACTCACGCTGAAAAGAGTTGAGTTAAGGGAATAGCCCTTTACGGGGAATGCATCGTAAGCACCGATCCACTCCTCCCAGGGAAGAGCCTTTGTGCCCTGAAAAAGCTCTTCAAAGCTTCTTGCTTCAAAGGAGCCTACAAGAATCTGAATTCTTTCAGCATAACGGCAACAGATATTTGCTCTTGCAAGGATATGCTCGTCACCCGAAAAAAGCACTCTGCCGTTTTCGGAAACAACATTTTCCGCGCCTAACTCCTTAAGCTCATCAGCAATAAGCTTTTCAAGGCCTAAAAGGCAGGGAACAACAAAATTTATTTTCATAAGAAATCTCGCTTTCTTCCGTATTTCAAAATAAAACCCGTCGGCAACACCGACGGGTAGAATTATATCACAGTTTTTTAATTAAATCAATCAGTATCAGGGATAATAGATACCTAACTGTGTATTTTTAAAGATAAAATTATGCGTTGATTGCTTCCTTATAGATACGGTCAACGATTTCATTCATCTCATCAAGATGCTGTTCAATTTCGTAAACAAGCTTGAACTGATTTCTTGCTCTTACAAGATTGTGCTCAGGATAAGCAGTTTTAAAATAAACATCACCGTCAAGATAGTCAGCAAGGAAACGGATACCGCACTCAAAAGTCATAAGCTTTGCTGAGAAGGCAAGGTGCTTTACCTCTGCTCTTGTAAGTGCAGTTGCACAAGCTGAAAGGAAGCCCCTTGTAAAGCTTTCGAAAAGAGGAAGTGAAACCTGCACCTTACTCAGATCCTTTTCATCCTCTGCGGCTGTGTTTGCACCGAAGCGGATTGCATCGCCGAAATCATAAAGTGAAAAGCCGGGCATAATTGTATCAAGGTCAATTACACAGATGCTTTCATTTGTCTTGCGGTCAAAAAGGATATTGTTGAGCTTTGTATCGTTGTGGGTAACTCTCAAAGGAATAAGTCCGTCACGGTAAAGTTTAAGAGCAACCTTGGTGTCCTCTTCCCTTGCAAGAGCAAATTCAATTTCTTCCTTTACTTCAACAGCTCTGCCCTTTACGTCAGCTTCAACCGAGGCCTTAAGGTTTTCAAGACGCCTTGGTGTGTTATGGAAATCCTTGATGATTTCATAAAGGCTTTCCATAGGATAACCGCTTAAGTTTTTCTGGAAAAGGCCGAAGCTTTTGCCTGCATTTTCAAATACACTTGGCTTTTTAATAATGTTGATTGTGTAAGAACTGTCAATGTAGTGATAAACTCTCCAGCACTTATCGTTGAGATAATAAAAATATTTTCCGTCCTTGGCAGGAAGAAATGTCAGAGTTTCTCTGTCGGGGTTACCGCCGTTTTCTGCAATTTTTTCCCTTAAGAAAGTGGTTACACCAACAATGTTTTCCATAAGCTCATCGGGCTTTTTGAAAACATGGGTATTGATACCCTGAACAAGATACTTTCTCAATTCACCGTTTTCAACAAAAAACGCAACATAAGTAGTGTTGATGTGACCGTCACGCATCACCTGAATTTCTGACAGGTCACCGTTGATACCGAACATTCGGCACACTTCAAGTATATCGTTATTTATTTCCATCTGTGTTTTTACCTTTCAGTTATTTTAATCTCCGCAAAGCAATCAGGATTATGAAAGCCCGGAGGCAATGTTGTCATTTTACTGAATGAATCATAATGAGGTATTTCTGTCATATCGCCGCACTTGTAAAAATTACCCTTGACGGTACAAGCTTCAGGCCTATACTCTTCCCCGAAGACTTCGGTTATAAGATGACAGGGTACAAAAAGCTCAAGGCACCATCCGTCATTGTTAACATCAGCCTTAACTGTAGCTTCACAGTCGGTCAGCGTTTTGAGGAAAACCCGTCCCTCTCTGCCCTTACCGTACTGACAAAGCCAAGCTCCGTTAGGATTCATTTCAAAATTGAGATATTCTTCTCTGTGAGAGAAAGGACAAAGGAAAAATTCCATACAGCTGTCCTCCCACACATTACCGTCACGACCCGTGTTGACAGTACGAAGCTTTGTTTCGTTAGTTCTCATACGAAGAAGAATACCCTTTTCCTTCACAAAGCACAATTTGAAAAATGTGTCGTAATGAATTTCACTATCCCAGTTGGAAAAGTCAAGGCTTTTTTCACAGACCTCATCCCATACCGGCTCATTTTCAAAAAGATAAGCGTTATATGCCGCAGTATTCATCATCAGCCCTCTTTTTTCTTAAGGTAGTACATTCTTGAATCGTTATCAAAAAGAACCCTTGCTGTAAGAGGATTGAAGCCGGGCTGAACAGGCTTAAAGCCTGAGTACATAAGAGAATCACCGCCGACGGTATATTCTTCCTTTTCACTCTTAAGCTTGATAAGACCGCAGGCAATATCGTAAAGCTTGTTATCCTCTGTGTCAATATCAATGGGGAGAGCGTTGATAAGACCGCCGAAGTTTTTGATATTGATGTACTGTGTGCGGTTTTTCATTTCATAATCAAAGCTTTCATCAAGTCCTGCAAATCGGATAATATCTGCTGTGCTGTTAGGTGAAATGCGGTTTACAAAGTAACCGAGCATTGATTCTGTTTTATCTTTACTTGTGATTTCCCAGGTTGCTACATTTCCGTTTTTGAAAATGTCACCGATTCTTGTGAAATCACCGTACTGAAGAAGCATACGGTGCTGCTTGTAGTATTCAATCTGCTTTTTTACAGCTGCCTTATCAAACTTGTTAAGCTTGGTAACATCAAGCTCATAACCTAAAAGACCGAAGGCTGCTACATTAAAGCGCTGCTCAATATTAGCATAACGGAAATCGTTGAAGCTGACCTCACAGGCAACGTGCATTGTCATTACTGACTGAGGATAACCGTAGGATGTACCTGACTGAATGAACATTCTGTCAAGAGCGTCGGTATTGTCACTTGTCCAGCACTGAGGCATATAGCAGAAGGTTGCAAGGTCAAAGCGGTTACCGCCTGAAGAACAGGCCTCAAAGAGCATTTCAGGGAACTTACCTGTAAGAGCATCCCAGATTTTGTAAAGTCCCATAATATATCTGTGGAAGAACTCACCGCTTCTTGCACCCTTTCTTCTTGAGAAAACATCGGTGAAATGACGGTTGCAGTCCCATTTGATATATTCAATGTTGCCGTAGCGGAAAACATCGGTCATTGTATTGATAAGATACTCAACAACATCATCTCTTGTAAGGTCAAGAATGAACTGGTTTCTGCCCTGAGAAGGCTCGTACTTATCAGTTGTAACCGCCCAGTCGGGATGTGCACGGTAAAGATCACTGTCCGGATTAACCATTTCAGGCTCAACCCAAAGTCCGAACTTAAGACCCATTGCATTTATCTTTTCACTCAGTCCCTTGATTCCGCTGGGAAGCTTCTTTTTATTTACAACCCAGTCACCCAGACCTGCCTTGTCGTTGTTACGCTTACCGAACCAACCGTCGTCAAGGACAAACATTTCAGCACCGATTTCCTTTGTTGCCTTACAGATTTCAAGGATTTTCTTTTCGTTGAAATCAAAATAGGTTGCCTCCCAGTTATTTACAAGGATAGGACGCTCTCTGTGCTTCCAGTAGCCTCTTACAATGTGCTCCTTAACAAAGTCGTGCATATTACGGCTCATACCGTTAAGGCCCTCTGCACTGAAGGTCATAACACTTTCAGGTGAGTCAAAGGTTTCACCTTCACCTAAAAGCCACTCAAATTCAAAGGGATTGATACCGTTCTGAACTCTTACAATACCGTGTGTACCAACCTCAGCACGGGCAATGTGGTTGCCTGAATATACAAGGTTGAAGCCAAAGCACTCACCTCTGTCCTCGTTACAGTCGTCCCTTGTAATTGCGAAGAAGGGATTGTGTCTGTTTGATGAAAAGCCGATAATAGAGCCGATTTCACAAACACCGCTGTTAAGAGGATGCTCGTGCTTATATCTTTCTCTGGTCCATGCTCCGTCAAAGGTGAGCATATTGTAGTTGCCCTTTGGAAGGTCAAGCTGCATACTCATAATTGAACGGATTCTGATGGGATTCTTACTCTTATTGATAAGTCTTGCACTTCTTGTGATGATGTTGCACTCTTCAAAAACTGTGTAAAGAAGGTGCAGCTCTGCACCGATAAATTCATCCTCAAGCACGATGGTAAGTGTTTCACTTTCACCGTAGCTTGATGGAAGTCCGATAAGGTCAGGCTTAGCCTTTGTTACACCTGCAACCCTGAACTTGAAGTCGGTTGTGTAAATATCGTCGTGGCTTAAAAGCTGCATAGCAGGCTTTTTGAAATCACCCTTACCGTAGGTTGAATATTCAAGAGGAATATGGTCAAGTGAAAGACTTGTATCCCCCTGACTGTATGCTACACCGTTAGGAAATCCCTGGGCGTGCTTATCGTAAATATGGGTAAAAGAAGATGCATTTCTGATTTTTTTGCCATAATAAAGATTTTCAAGGTGTCCGCTTTCAAGAACTCTGAAAATGTAGCTTGTTTTTGCGGTCTGCAAATGAAAAACATTATCTTTGTTTGTAATAATCATAATATTTTCTCCTTAATATTTTATTCTAATATTTTATACCATTTCCTATCCTATTGTCAAGTTAATACAAGATTATGCTTAAATTTAATAACTAACTTAAAAAAATGTAAATTTTAACAAATTGTGTACAAATTCCTTGTCAAGTAAAATTAACTGTGATATAATTTGTGAAATCGGATATTAAAGGAGATTTATTATGCAGAAAATCATTGTTGCCGATGACGAGGCTCTCATCCGCAAGCTCGTCAGCGACTTTTTGAAAAAATCCGGCTACGATGTTATCGAAGCCGAAGACGGAGATGAAACCTATGAGCTGTTTTGCAAGCACCGTGACAGCATAAGTCTTATTATACTTGACATTATGATGCCCGGCCTCAACGGTTGGGAGGTTTGCAAAAAAATACGTGAAAGCTCAACCGTACCCGTAATTATGCTCACAGCAAGAAGTGAGGAATTTGACGAGCTTACCGGATATGAATGCGGTATTGACGACTATGTTACCAAGCCCTTCAGCCCCACAATACTTGTAAAAAGAGTTGAGGCGCTTTTAAGAAGAAGCTCCAGCACACAAAAAAGCAAGGAAAGGCAATTCAGTGAGCTAAGCTTCAATGATGATGCCCACGAGGTAAGACTCAACGGAGAGGAAATTGAGCTTACACTTAAGGAATACAACATCCTTAAAAAATTCCTTGATGCTCCCGGAAGGGTATTCAGCCGCGAGCAGCTGCTTGACAGCATATGGGGCTACGACTTTTCAGGTGACATCCGTACTGTTGACTCCCATGTTGCAAGATTAAGAACAAAGCTCGGTGACTGGGGTAACAAGCATCTTAAAACTGTTTACGGAATCGGCTACAAAATTGAGGAAGCATAATGAGAAAAAACAAGAACACGAAATCCTCAATAAAAAGAAGATTTTCAGCCGTCAGCTTTACGGTTATAACAATCTGCGTTGCAATTTTTTCAGTTGTTCAGTTTTATCTTATGGATGAAATTTTTGCCTTTGCAACAAAAGTTTCTCTGCTTGCCGCAGCCAATGATATTTCTGAATTTGATTTTGAAAGCAACGACTATCTTCCCGTGCTTTCCGACTATGAAGCAAGCCGAGGCATTTACATTGAGGTTTATTCCGAAAACGACACCCTTATATATACTACAGAGGGTAACGACTACGTATATAATCCCGAGGTGCATTCAAATCAGCCGCTCACTCCCAGGTATATGAAAATACTTACCCACTCGGACCGCTCTGACGGAAGTTATTTTGAACTGCGTGAGGAAATTTATGCAACGGCACAATACATAGTTTACGGAAGCTTCTTCGGTGATAATAATTCATTGCAGATTTACTACCCTATTGATACAATAACAAAAAATGCCGAAACTGCAAGCTGGACACTTTTTATCCTTAGTATTATTGCCCTTCTGCTTTACTATGCCGGAACCTACTTTTTTGTAATGGAATTTTCAAAGCCGGTTGTAACTATAAACTCAACGGCAAAGAAAATTGCAAACCTAGATTTCAGTCAGAACTGTCCGTCGTTCAGAATAACAGAACTTGATGAATTGAGTAAAAGTGTCAACACCCTTTCTGCTTCCCTGGAAAAGGCTCTTAACAAGCTCAAAAACGAAAACCTGCAGCTCGAATATGATATCAAAAAGGAGCGAGCCCTTGAAAAAACAAGACGAAGCTTTGTTGCCAATGCTTCCCATGAGCTCAAGACCCCGATATCCATAATCCACGGCTACGCAGAAGGAATGAAGTACGGAATAGGCTGTGACTCAACCGAGGAGTTCTGTGACATTATAATTGACGAAGCGGAAAAAATGAATCAGCTAATTGTTAAGCTTCTTGAATTTCTGCACATCGGCTCGGGTGAATACCCGCTGTCCATGCAGAGATTTTACCTTGATGAGCTGCTCATGAGCCATCTCGGCTCCCTTGAGCCGCTTTACAGAGAAAAGGGCATCACCCTCTCTACTGACTTCGGCACCAACCTTTACGCAGAAGGTGATCCGACGCTGCTTAAAATAGTTTTTAACAACTATGTATCAAATGCTATAAGCCACGCTGAGAATGAAAAGGAAATCCATATCAGCGTTACAGAGGAAAATGATGAATACACCGTACATGTTTTCAACACCGGCAAGTGCATACCTGAAAATGATATTGCCAATATCTGGCAAAGCTTTTACCGAGCCGACAAATCACACAGCCGTGCAGAAGGACGATTCGGACTCGGACTTTCGATTGTTGCTTCAATCCAGGAGCTTCACCGCGAGGACTACAGCGTAGAAAACAAGGAGAACGGTGTAGAGTTCTGCTTCACCGTTAAAAAAGCAGAGCGTTCACAAAGCTGATAAAATCACAAAAGGCAAATCCACGAAGATTACTCTTCGTGGATTTTTGTTTATGTAGCTATTAAATTAAAACTCTGCAAGATTATCAGAAGTCATCTTTCTTTCGCCGCGTTCAATTTCGTGAATCATTTCAACAAGCTTTGTATTAACAGGAGTGGGTACACCGTACTTAAGACCGTTTTCAACAAAGAAACCGTTGAGGATGTTGATTTCGGTAATTTCACCTGCTTCAAGTGACTGAAGTGTTGAGGGCTTAACGTCAGAGTAAAGCTTGCCTACTATACCTACAACAAATTTACAAAGAGCATTATAGGGCTTGTTGTTACCGAGTGCAAGCATTCTGTACTCAAGCATAACACCGTACTTCGGCACCTTGATGTTCATTGCCTTTGCAACTGCCATACCTTCTCTTGCAATATTAAGGAAAATATCCTTAGCTCTGTTATCCTTGAGAATTTCACCAAGCTTTTTACCTGTAATGGCTGCAACTGCATTGATACAGGAATTGATGATAAGTTTTGAATACTGTCGGCCCTTGATATCAAGTGTAACCTGAGCCGGAACAACATTGCTGAGCATCTTAGCAAACTCCTCAAGAACAGGTGATGTTCTGCCGTCAAGCATACCAACGTAATATTCACCAAGGCTTGTCATTGTAACATCGTTATCAGCATTTCTGGTTGCACCGAAGCCGTTCATACAGCCTACTGCCTTATCTCTGTCGACGATTTCAGCAAGCTCCTCTGTGAGAATGCCGTTCTGCATACCTACAATAATGCCGCCTTCTGCAAGATAAGGAAGAATCATTTTTGCAGAAGCTGCTACATGGGCATACTTTGTTGCGATAATGATAATGTCGAACTTTTCATCACCGAACTCTGAAACCTCGTGGTAGCACTTGAAATCAACATGATGCTCACCCTTTGCACCGTGAAGGTAAAAGCCTTCCTTTTCAATAAGCTCCTTGATTTCGGGAATGTGGCACTTGATTCTTATATCAAACCCTTCCTTTTTAAGGAGTACTGCAACGGTACCACCGATGGCACCTGCACCAACAACAAGAACTTTCATTTTACAAACCTCCGATATTTTAAAATTTAATATTTCATTCTTACCTTTTCGGCAAAGCACATTACATCCTTGATTTCAAGCACTGTACCGTCATCAAGGATAGCCTTACCGCTCATTCTGCCAAAAACCTGATGCTGATCGGTTTCGATAAGCTTGAGGCTGATTTTTGCCGCACGGTCAATAACAGGAACAAAATCCATCTCGAAGCGTCCGTCACTTGAGGTGAAGGTCCAGGGGTCGGTATAGCTTCCGTTTGCAGGAAGGTTAAAGGTGACATCATCAAGCTTGTGGGCAACGCCGTCATAGAAAAGAATATTTTCCGAAGCGGCAGTTGTGTCGCCGAAGCCGTAACCGATATTGAAGCCGAAGGGCTTACCGTTTACAACGGTGTTACCGCTGCCCCAATACCAGGTATTATCATAAGTCCACACGCCTCTTCCCCAGTCAAGGGTACCGAAGTCGGTTTCGGGATTGAATTCATATCTTACACCGTCAAACTCTGCATAACCTGAGGCTCTCATGCAGTTGATTTTCTGATTGTAATAGAATGCCTTTTTGTTTTCTTTCCAGGGAGTTGCAATAACCATTGTATCCATAGGAGGCTGCGAAAGAGTGATGTCAACCTTAAGGGTCTTACCGTCCTTGAACTGTCTGTATTCACCGACAATTCTTCTTTCACCGGGCTTTACAAGGAATTCAAGATCAAGCTTCTTATCGTGATATTTAATATCACCTGCATCCGATGTACGGGGAAGCTTGTATTTACCCATGGGGAAGAAATTGAGAATTGAGCTTGTCTGCTCCCAAGGATTATTCTCGTCAAAGACAAGAAGTGAAGCTGACTGCATACCGATGTATCCGTCATCGGAAAGAGTGAAAGCAACGGCGTGCTTATCAGCAAGGACAAGATAGTAGTCCCACTCCTTTATTCTGAACTTCGGAGCGGCAATATCCTCTCTGTTATAGGTCTGGATAAGTGACTTCGACCAACCCGGCTCACGAAGAGTACCGTCAGCGTTTAAAAGATTGTTTCTTTGTGTTACTTCATGGTTTCTTGCCATTGTGTTTTCCTCCAATTATTTTCTCATATAACATTATACATTATATAATTTCATAAATAAATAGTAAATAATGAATTTTATGTTACAAATAAAAATTGTTTATTTTTTAACGCCTGATACCATATACATATTTTCATCGGATATCATTACATCAACATCGAAAAGCGCTGACATCATATCTGCAAGCTTTTCCTTTGACGGTAAGGGTAAGGACACATTTTTTGCACCGCCCGAATGACATTCCTCAAGCTCCCTTTCACTCATTCCGTGAGCGACCGTAAGTCTGCCATTATCATTAAGTGCTTTTGAAAGATTTTCAAAAAGCTTAACAGGATTTGCAAAATGCGGGAAGGCATTATATATCATTACGGCATCGTATTTTTCGTTGAATGTAAAGCATTCAGCATCACCGCAGATTATTTCAGCTTCAGGAAACTTATCCTTTGCAATTTTTATCATTTCCTCTGAAATATCAATTCCGGTAACAAGTGCTCCCCTGCTTAAATAATCAGGAAAAAGCACACCCGTACCACAGGCAACATCGAGCACACGTGTGCCGTTTTTTATTCCGCCCTTATTGAGGATAAGCTCAATAACCTCCTCATTTCGGACCATATTACTGTCCCAGGAGGAAGCAAGGCTGTCAAAAAATGCAATTATATCTTTTTTATCCATTTTACATACCCATATTTTTAAAGTGAAGCTCCTTCATACCCTCAACCTCGTCACAAATCGGCTTAAGATTACAGGTATCACAGTCAAATTTAATACTGTTCATAATATGATTGAGAGCCTCGGTAATACTGTTACCCTTAAGAGCAAGAGACTCAAGCTTATTATAGTCAACTCCGTCATCGGTTATATAAACAACATTAACCGCTTTTACAGCAGGAATTTCCATATACTTTTTTATAAGCAGATTACCTGCTTTTTCGAAGGCAATTCCGCTTTTTATGGCTTTTTTAGAAACTCTTACCGCTTCCTTATGGGACCTTGAGGCGGTACGCATCATATAACCCTCAGGGAAATAATGATACTTGACGTATTCTACCTTCCTGATGAGGTTATATATATGCTGCTCATCCTCATCACCTTCAAGCTGCACAAGAGAAATTCTTGCAAATCTGCGGTTTTCTCTTATATCGGCAAGGTCATCACCTATTACGGTAACACCACACTCAACAGGCAAAGAGGTAACAAGATTAAAGCCCGTCCCGCTTAATTCATAGGCAGTATCACGCTGTAAAATCACCTGATTATAGCCTGCATCCTCCCAACAGACCTTATCACTATAGTTATAAGTCTTTTTACTAAAGGGCTCTGTCAGAGATGAAAATTCATTTATAAGCGCAGAAAAAAATTCCATTACAGCTTTTTATCCTTTTTCATTTTATCGTAGCGATTTTTCCAAAGCCAGTCATATACAACCCTGATAAGCTTCATATCAAGGTTAAACCAGTAAATTGCAAAGGTAACAACAAACAGTGCAAAAATTACTGCAAGTATGATAAGAATTACATCCATATCAGTTCACCTTTGCAAGGCCTTTCTGACGTGCATATTCTGCCGCACCAAGAGCACCCATAAGCTGAGGGTCGGTTTTAAGCTCAACAACTTTGATTTTAAGCACCTTTTCAATAGCGGCCTTAAGTCCGTCATTCTTTGCACAACCACCCGTAAGGGTAATGCTGTCTGTTGCGCCTGCTTTTTTAGCCATAACAAAGCAACGCTTTGCAACTGCAAGCTGAATACCTGCGGCAATTTCATCCATAGGCTTGCCCTCACCAACAAGTGAGATAACCTCGCTTTCAGCAAAAACGGTGCACTGTGCAGTAATAGGAATAGTGTTTTTTGCACCGAGAGAAAGCTTTGAAAATTCGGGAAGTGACATTTCAAAGGCATTTGCCATTGCCTCATAGAAGCGGCCTGTACCTGCGGCACATTTATCGTTCATTGCAAAGTTTTTAACTGTACCGTCTGTGTCGATTGAAATACCCTTTACGTCCTGACCGCCGATGTCAATAATTGCCTTAACCTCGGGGTTTGTTACGTGAACACCCATTGCGTGGCAGCTGATTTCGGAAATGTTTTCGTCGGCAAAGGGCACCTTATTTCTGCCGTAGCCTGTACCGATAAGATAGGTGAGCTCTTTTGCACTTTCAAGTCCGTCAACCTGATTTATTGCATCTCCGAGGGCAATTTCTGCGCTCTGCACGGGATTGATTTTACTTCTGTTTGTTACTGTGGCAACAATTTTGCCGTTTTCGTCAAGTATTACGCATTTTGTATAGGTTGAGCCTACATCGCATCCGCCAAAGTATTTCATAATTATATATCTCCTTTATTAAACTGTTTTTACCAAGCTAAATCGTCTTCAAAGTCCATAAGTGAAGCATCAAGAGGCTCCTCCTGAAGAACGGTCTGCATATATTTGTTAACCTGATCACGCATTTCACGTCTTGAAATCGTACGGGGGTCCATAAGGTCCTGACGCACCCAGATAAAGTTGATTCCTCTTTCTCTGGCCTGGTCGTCAAAAATACCCATAAGACCGTCCATACCCTTGCAGGATATCTGGTCGTACATAATAACCGTATCGGCATTGTATTCCTCAACAATACGCCACAGCTCGTCAACAACGTTACGGTAGCCACCCTTTGTGTGCTTGCGCATAATTGAACGCTGATAAGTTTTTGCAAGGTCCTTAAGTGACTGCTCCTTATCCTCGGTATCAATTTCAAGATAGGAAATCATGGTTTCCATATCCATGACAACATTCATACCCCAACAGTTTTCAAGCCAGTTTGCAAAGCTTGTGTAATAGTTTGCGGGACATGACCACACAACGGCTCTGTGACGCATCTCCTTTGAAACAGGAGTTTTGTTTTCGTAACCCTTAATCATAATTTTGTTGACCTTTTTGTCAACCTTAAGGAATTTTTCATTAGAGCCACCGGAAAGGTTAAAGTAGAATATTCTGTAAAGCCAGAAGGCAGCACCTGTCATCTGAGGATAAGGTGTTTTGTTGATGTCCCACTTCTGCTTTTCATATTCAAGCTGCTTATTGTAGTCCTTCATTCGGCTGAAATAAGCATCCCAATCAAACTTTTCGCCTGTCTGCTCCTCGATGAATTTAATAAGGGACTTTATTTCCTCAATAGCATATTCCTGAACATCCTCACCGTCATAGCGAAGAGGTATACCAAAGCAATGTGTCGGAAGGTTTAATCTTCTGTCAAGGAAGGAGGAGTTCATAATCGAGCCGTCGCAGGGCATATTTGTACCGATCATACAGCAGCCCATTTTGGGATAGTCATCCTCAATTGCAACGCCTGCCTCAGCAGAAGGGAGCGGACAAACATCAGCGGGAACACCGAAGCTTTCCGTAACCTCGAGGTAAGGTGGTGTAATCTGCTGGTCAACCATTGAAGAAAGGAAAATAGGCAGGGTCTGTAAAGGCATCGGAATAAGATTCGGGAAGCCTGTGAACACCTCATTGGGAACAATCTCATCCATGAGGACAATTTTCTTTGAAAGCTTATTGCCGGAATTTATCTTTTCGTCGGCACGGAAAGAAATGTTGATAAGCTTAGTTGTGTGCTTAACAATCATATTGTAATGCAGGTGAGCAATTCGAAGGTGAGGCCCTCTGAGTCCTGCAACATGGCGGTCAACAAAGGACGGTGCCGAAAGATAGGATGCCATCCAACGGTAACGCCACAAGCCCTTGACCGTGGATACAGGTGCTTTAAGCACCATAACAATCATATCCTTCCAGTTAACAAGCCAACGGTAATAATCATACATAGTATCCTTGAAGCCACGCCATTCTCTGTGCTTGAGTATGGCGGTATGCTCCTTATAAAGCTTTCCGTAGTTATCCATTATCCTTCACCTTCCTTTCCTTCTGAATTTTTTTGATTTCGAGGCTTTCAACAAAAGCCTGAACACGGGTACGTAGCTGTCCCGATGCCGACGCCGTATACTGACGGTCAACAGCGGCAGTAGGTACACCGTAATCGTTTGTCATAACATACGATGCAAGAGCTCTTTCGTAGCCCCAGTATTCACAGAATTTAAGCTGTTCGTACATAACACCATCAGCATTATACTCATCAACAAGCTGCTTTACATAGTCGCGTCTTTCCTGCACCTTTTCGTGGCTCATATAACGGGGACACTGACTAGTTTTAAGGTAGTGCATACAAATCTGTGTAAGCACATCCTCCCCTTCCTTAATGATGATTTCCTGTCTGCCGGGGAGTGCACCGAAGCAATATCTGTCCGCAACAACAAGTGCGCCGCTGTCCTCGATAAGAGAAGTAAACTCAGGATCATCCATTTCTGAGCCGACAACAACAATTTTTGCACGGTAGTTCTTTTTAGCATCAGGCTCTCTTGTTTTAAGCTCCTCTGCGGTTTCACGGAGCATCGGAAGGATGAGTGCCTTGGGGCAACAGTATGTAATAAGGTTAAGTATGTGATACTCATAACCGGTGATGCGGGGATTATCCTCCTTGCGGTAGTCACCGATTTCCGTCATAAGACGGCAGACCTCATTATGCTCCTCAACAGCCTTCAAAAGAGCCTCATCAGAGGTATCAACACCGTATACATCTGTGAGCATATCAAGTATTTTAAGTCGTGTCTGCTTTACATAATGCTTAACAGTATGGGGCTCAATTTTAAAGGGCATATCAAGAAAAGTCAGGAAAAACTTTTCATTGTCAACAAGCTTAAGAAGCTCGAAGTGTTCAGCCGTTCTGTTCATTTCCGAGCAGGTCTCTGAAGCGAGAAGTGCATTAAGGAAGTTGTAACCGCCTTCAATTGCTCTTTCAAGTATAGCCTTTGAATAACCGCAAAGGAAATTGCTCATATAATAGGTTGCAATGTCCATTGAGCCCGTTCTAGGTGCGCGAAGCCTTACGGAAAAGCAATTTCCGCAGTTAAGCAACACCTCAGGAATATGATAGCAGGTATAGCCGAGAGCTATTCCGCCGTCATTTTTAGCCTTTTGCACAAGCTCGTTATTGGCTTCAAGCAAAAGCTTTTCAAATTCGTAAAGATGCTTTAAATCCTTCATAAACTACTCCTTATAATATTTCAAGCTCTGTGAGAGCTTTTCTTACGCCTGCAACTACATTTGAATTTTCGGGAAGCTTTATGATGTTCTTGCCTTCAATATCAAAAATTGCAAGATTTGTGTCGTTTTCGATATACGAAAGCACGGGAATACCGTTTGTGTTGATGTGGGGAATTATGCTTTCATCGGGGATTCTGTTAACAATTGCACCGATTTTTTTATACATAACAAGCTCATCAGCAACAGATTTGATTGTAGAAATAACCTGTGTGCCTTTTTTGCTTGCGTCGGTTATAAGTAAGAGGTGTGTAACCTTTTCCATTACACGGCGGTTAATCTGCTCAACGCCTGCCTCGCCGTCAATTACAACAAAGTCAAAGTCAGCGGAAAGAAGGCTGATAACCTCCTTAAGATAAGCGTTTATTTTACAGTAACAGCCTGCACTTTCAGGCCTGCCTACAGCAATGAAAGCAAAGCCGTCGGTTTCGACAAGGGCATCAAAGATTTTGTATCTTGCATCGCCCAGAATCTCAATTGCCGCCTTGGTGTTACCGTCCTCAACAGTAGAAACGATTTGCTTTCTTATATCGTCAATTGTGGCTTCAACCTCAATGCCCAATGCCGTTGAAAGACCCACAGCAGGGTCAGCATCAATAGCAAGGATTTTTTTATCGGGATATGCCTCAACAAGCAGCTTTACAATTGCGGCAGAAATTGAGGTTTTACCCACACCGCCCTTACCTGAAAGGGCTATGATTGTCGCGTTGTTCTCCATTTGAAATCTCCTTGTAGTACAGATATCAAGCCGTACATTATGTTAACTTTCATTATAACAAAGGTTTCGGTAATTTTCAACACAAAAATCACAAAAACACCCAAAGTTTTTGGAAACTTTGGGTGTTTTGTAAAGTTCTTATATCATTTTTAAAAATTTATGCTATAATCAATTCATCAAACATATTAAGCGGTGAAAAAATATGAATTTTAAATCAGCAAACCCATTATATAACAAGCTTGCTCACAAAATTGAAACACACAAAATACGCCATAAGTATACAACAAAGGCATTCACACCTCAACTTACGGCCTCGAGCAAAGATACCGTACGCTGCTTTGATGCGGCAATACACAATGCCATCGATATCAACACCGTGCCCTGCATTTACGGCATTTACAACAGCACGGGCTTATTACAGCATCCTTTTATGCTTCGTGCAGGCAAAAACTACAGTACCCCCTGGACCCGTGATGCCGCCATCAACACCTGGCAGGCTATGCGGTTCCTTAATCCGCAGGTTGCCCGCACTACCCTACTTGCCGTATGCACAGCTAACAAAAAGGGCGAGCCGATAATTCAGCCCGATGTTCAGACCTGGGATCAGATTGTATGGACTGTCGGCTCATGGAATTACTACCTTGCAACGGGCGATGAGGAATTTCTCCGTATTGCTCACGGTATAATCGGCAGAGCACTTGAATATCACCGCAAAAACCGCTTTAATGCCGATTTCGGTCTTTTCCGCGGCGGCTCATTTTTCAATGACGGCATTGCAGGCTATCCTATCGAATGTCACGAGGCAGACTCAAAAGCATCCTTCGCCCCCGCCCATCCCGTTGTGGAAAGGATTATGTGCCTGAGCACCAACTGCCTTTTCTGCGAGGCATACCGCATTTACGGTGAGATTTGCGAGCATTTCGGCTATGATGTCGAAGCCTCTGCGGCACGGGAACATCATAAAAAGCTTAAGTCGACCGTAAACAATATTTTTTTCGATGAGAGCTCAAGCCGTTACCGCTACATACTTTACCCTGACGGACACACAGACAGCTCGCAGGAGACAAGCGGCACAGCCTTTGCCGTTCTCTTTGATATCTGTCCCGTAGAAAAACAGAAAACTGTGCTTGAAAACCTCATTATTTCTGAGCGTGGTCTCGTGTCAATTTGGCCTCCCTTTAAGGGCCTCTTCAGTGACAGTAAGCCCGGCAGACACAACAATGTTATCTGGCCCTTCCTCAACGGAATCATCATACAAGCCGCCGCAAAGTGCGAACTTGATACATTAGTCGGAGGTGAGCTTGACCGCATCACCGAGCTTTTTAAAAACAGCGGGTTTGAGCTTTACGAAATTTATAGTCCCTACACGGGCAAGGCATACGGCGGATGGCAGACAGGCCGCGAATGGGATTCATGCCACCATCAGACCTGGTCTGCGACCTGCTATCTCGGGGCGTTTATACACGGTATTTTCGGTATCAGCATCCAAAAAGACAGCATAGGCTTTTCACCCTGTGTTCCTGAGGAGCTGAAGGACTGTGAATTAAACAACCTTGCCGTACACGGAATGACGCTTGCGGTGAAAATCCATGGCTTCGGCACGGAAATTGAACGCTTTGAGCTTGACGGAAAAGAGAGTGAGCCTTTTGTTAAGTGGGATGAAAATGGACATAAAGTTCAAATTTGGATGAAGTGAATTTTTGTTAACGGGGATATAAGTAAGATAAAAGGAGCTGAAAGCAGCTCCTTTTGTGTTTGGAATAGAAATTAGTAACAGCTAGGAAAATTGTAAGTTTTTCGTATACTCCAAATGATGCTGTCAATTTTCTTGATCAAGCCGACAGAATACACACCTACAGTGTGATGATATACGCCGCACAAAGTGCGGCGATGATATGCAGCCCTGTCGGGCTGATGATATACCAAGCCTGTCGGCTTGGATAAAAAAAATAAGGACTTCTTACGAAGTCCTTATTTTTTTTGGCAGGGGTGGCAGGATTCGAACCTACGAATGCAACAGTCAAAGTGTTGTGTCTTACCGCTTGACGACACCCCTATAAAAAATAAATGGGGTGGATAATCGGATTCGAACCGACGACCTCCAGGGCCACAACCTGGCGCTCTAACCAACTGAGCTATATCCACCGCATACTGGCGCGCTTGAAGGGGCTCGAACCCCTGACCTACTGCTTAGAAGGCAGTTGCTCTATCCAACTGAGCTACAAGCGCATATATTAAATTTTGGAGCGGGTGATGGGAATCGAACCCACACGACCAGCTTGGAAGGCTGGGATTCTACCATTGAACTACACCCGCACATTGCTGTGCAACGCTGATTATTATACACAATCATATGCTTATTGTCAAGCCTTTTTTGAAAAAAACTGCAATATATTTACCATTAAATTTCAGGGTCTGCTCATCGAGAGCAGACCCATTATATTATATGTGTGAAAGTGAAATTTCGCCGTCCTTGACTTCTGCGGCGATACCCGTCACAACCGAGTCTGCATTGTCAATAATAATATTAGCAATACCGTCCTCAAGCTTTCTGCGGATAAGGTTACGCAGGTCTCTTGCTCCGCGCTGTCCCCCGTGGGAATTTTCTGCAAGGTACTTTGCAACATCCTCTGTCCACTTAAAGCTGATATCCTTTTCCTTAAGACTGCCTTCAAGCTCTGTTAAAAGAAGCTCTGCAATCTTCTCGTAATCCTCAACGGTAAGAGCGTTGAAAATTGCAATTTCATCAACTCTGCCTATGAACTCGGGACGAAGGAAATCAGAAAGAGCCTTCATAATCTTTTCCCTTGTTGCGTCACCCTTTTCCTTACCGAAGCCGAGTGCACCTGACTTTCTTTCGCTGCCTGCGTTAGAGGTCATAACAATAACGGTGTTTTCAAAATTAACCGTTCTGCCCTGAGCGTCGGTGATTCTGCCCTCGTCAAGAATCTGCAGAAGGATGTTCATTACATCGGGGTGTGCCTTTTCAATTTCGTCAAAGAGGATAACGCTGTAGGGCTTTCTTCTTACCTTTTCGGTAAGCTGACCTGCCTCATCATAGCCGACATAACCCGGAGGTGAGCCGATAATTCGGGACACACTGTGCTTTTCCATAAACTCGGACATATCAAGCCTGATAAGGGTTTCGGGAGTTGAGAAAAGCTCGGTTGAAATCTGCTTAACAAGCTCGGTTTTACCTACACCGGTAGGACCTACGAAAATGAAGGATGCAGGTCTTCTTCTGGGACTAATCTGCACACGGCTACGCTTGATTGCGGCGGCAATTGCGGCAATTGCGTCGTCCTGACCGATAACCTTGCTTTTAAGAGTCGCTTCAAGTAAGCCAAGCTTTTTAAGGTCGCTTTCAATAACCTTGCTTGAAGGAACACCGGTCCACAGCTCAATTACCTTTGCAATATCCTCTTCCGTTACGGCGTTATCGTTTGCCTTGTCGGTAAGTCCTGCAATATCGTTTTCACAAAGTACAATATCACTCTTAAGCTTTGCAATAGCCTCGTAGTCGATGTTCTCTGTTTCACTCATAAGGTCTTCCTCGTCGAGCTTAAGGTCAGCAAGCTTACGCTCACTGATTTCAAGGTCGCTTATAGCCTTATTGCGGAGGTTTGCACAGGTGCATGCCTCGTCAAGAAGGTCGATAGCCTTGTCGGGAAGGAAACGGTCTGTGATATATCTTTCTGAAAGTACAACTGCTTTTTTAACAAGTGCATCACTTATTCTTACACGGTGATAAGCCTCGTAATACTTCTTTATGCCTAAAAGAATCTGTGTAGCATCCTCGATTGAGGGCTCCTCAATTTTAACGGGCTGGAAGCGTCTTTCAAGAGCGGCATCCTTTTCGATGTGCTTTCTGTATTCGGTGAAGGTGGTTGCACCTACAACCTGAATCTCGCCGCGGGAAAGTGCAGGCTTAAGAATATTAGCGGCATTCATCGAGCCCTCAGCATCACCCGTACCCACAAGATTGTGAATTTCGTCAATGAAAAGGATAATGTTACCGTTATACTTAACCTCGTCAACAAGGTTTTTGATACGGCTTTCAAATTGACCTCTGAACTGTGTACCTGCCACAAGTGAAGTAAGGTCAAGAAGATGGATTTCTTTATCGGCAAGCTTTGCAGGAACCTTACCCTCGGCAATTTTCTGTGCAAGTGCTTCCGCAATGGCGGTTTTACCTACACCGGGCTCACCGATAAGGCAGGGATTGTTCTTTGAGCGTCTGCAAAGAATCTGCACAACTCGTGAAAGCTCCTTATCTCTGCCGATTATGTTGTCAATTTTACCTTCTCTTGCCTTTGCGGTAAGGTCAGTACAGTAAAGTGAAAGGAACTTTCTTTTCTTGTCCTTTTCTTTTCTTGATTTTCTGCCCTGATGCTTCTGCTCTGCCTCAGGCTTTGATTCTGATTTTACAGCCTCGTTATTACCTTCATTTCTTAAGGTGAGTCCGTTCTGCATATCACCGAAAAGCCCCTGCAAAAAGGGCATTGTCGGTGAGCCACCGGGCTCAAAGCTGCCATCTCCGTCATTATCAGGGAACATATTGCTGAACTGCTCGCTGATTGAATCAACGTCCTCTTCAGTAATTCCCATCTGCTCCATCATCTGCTTAATGGGTCCGATGTTCATCTCCATTGCACAGTTGATGCAAAGGCCCTCGGGAACTGTTTTTCCGTCAACGATTTTTGAAATAAAAATCACTGCCGGACGCTTTTTACATCTTGAGCAAATCATTTTTTTCATAGTTACGCCTCAAAGCCGTAATCCTACGGCTTCCTTTCCTGGGAAAATTATTTTGTTTTTGCAGCCTTTTTCTCTGCAAAATATTCCTTGAACTGTCTGAAGGTTTCAGGCATATAGCTAAGGAATGCAACGATTGTCATAACAGCGGAAATGACAACGATAATACCTGTAAGTACAGCAGGAAGCTCAAAGCCGAGAACCTCGTTAAGGGCACCAACCTCAGGACCTACACCGATAATAACAACCATACCTACATAGAATACGAGAGTAGCAAGCTTACCCCAGATTTCTGCGGCACCGGGTCTGATGTTAAGAAGAAGCATAACAAGACCGCCTACAATCATAACAGCTTCTTTGATAAGGAAAACAAGGAAAACCCAGCCGAAAGCATTGATGAGCTTGTTATCTGCGTTTCTGAAGTCGATAAGAAGCATAACAGCAATAGTAATCTGTGTAAGCTTATCAGCAACGGGGTCAAGCACCTTGCCGAGGTCACTTATCTGATTGAAGCGTCTTGCAATTTTACCGTCAAGCATATCGGAAAGGCCTGAAAGAGCAAGAACAACAACTGCTGCAATCTTCTGATCGTTGTAGAAAAGATAGCCGAAAACAGGGATAAGTAAAATTCTGATTACTGAGAGAAGGTTGGGAATAGTCCAACAGCCTTTAAATAAATCTTTCATGTTAAAATCCTCACTTTTTTAAAAATTCATTCCGATAAGAGATGTCATTGTTCCTCTTACCGCATTTATTATCATTGAGTTTTCGACGCTTTCAATAAGCATTTCGTTACCGGTAAAGCCGATAACAACACTTACAAGCATTGAAATGATAACCACGATTATAAGGCCTCTGAAAATGCCGAACACAGCACCCATTGTTTTATTGAAGCCCTTGATTACGGGAAGCTTTTTAACAATCTTGTCAATAACCTTTGCTAAAAGCTTGACTGCAAAAATCATAGCAACTGCGAGAATTACAAAAAGCACAAACTGTACAACCGCTGTACCCAAAGGAACAACAATACTGTTCATAAGGCTTTCTACAAGATTGTCACCGTTAAGGTTTACATCTGCAAGCTTTTCTGTAAGGCTCTGACTGTCGATACCCATAATCTGAAGAATACCGTTAAGACCCTCAGGAAGGGATGCAAGAGCATTTTCAATCTGCTCTGCGTAATCAACAGAGCCTGCTTCACCGAGGCTTTGTGAAAGTGCCTTTTCAGCACCCTTTGCTACGAAGCCGTCAAACACAGCCGTTGCAGCACTCTCGGAAAGAAGCTTTGCAACAAAAACAGCCACCAATGAGCCGACAAGGTCTACAAGACTTTTGAAAAAGCCTTTTTTAGCAGATGTTAAAATTACAAGAGCAAAAATTACTACAAGAATAATATCAACTATATAAGTCATTTAATTCCTCCTTCAATTACTGAATTGAAAAATATTATATCACATTGTTCAAAAATAAACAATATTATATACCTTATTGTTCTTCGCCGTAAAAAACACGATTAAGATAAAGTCCGCAGGCCTTTGCGGTTATACCGGCTCGGACTCTGTCCTTTGACTCAATGATATCAGCAAGGGTGTTTTCAGGAATTTTTCCGCTGTTTATATCAAGCAGAGTACCCACCATTATCCTTACCATATTGTAAAGGAAGCCGTCACCCCTTACGGTAAACAGAACAAGGTCGCCTTCACGCCTTACAGAAAAATCAAACACCGTGCGTCTCTTGTCCTGCACCTCTGTACCGCTTGCACAAAAGGCCGTAAAATCGTGATAGCCGATAAAAGCCTTACACTCTCTATTAAGCTTTTCTTCATCAATCTGAATAGGATGATGAAGAGCCTTATTTACAAGAAAGGGATTCCGCACTCGGGAGTTCCACACCTTGTAAACATATTCCTTGCCCTTACAATCAAAACGCGCGTTGAAGCTTTCTTCTTTTTCTTCTGCGGATAAAACTGCAATTGTGTCAGGGATAAGAGCATTTACTCCGACCTTGATTTTTTCGCAGGGAGTCTCCTTTTCTGTGCGGAAATTACAGCAGAAGGTGTTAGCGTGTACTCCGCAATCGGTACGGCTGCAGCCGTATATTGTTACCTTATGACCGAGTATGCGCTGCAAGGCCTCGGAAAGGTGTCCCTGAACGGTTGCGGCATTTTCCTGCATCTGCCAGCCGTGGAAGCTGCTGCCGTCATACATCAGGGTAAGGCTGATATTTCTTTTCATTTATATCAACGCTCCGAAAAATTTATTCAGCAGGATAACAGCTGTAATGCCTGCCGTATAGAACACGAGTGCTACGATGTCCTTTGCACCGTACTTCATCTGCTTCATTCTTGTTCTGCCCTCTCCGCCGGTGTAACAGCGGCAACTCATTGCAAATGCAAGGTCATAGGCTCTTTTAAAGGATGAAACAAACAAGGGTACAAGCACGGGGATAAGAGATTTCACTCTATCAATAAGACTTCCGTTTTCAAAGTCCGCTCCCCTTGCCTTCTGTGCATTTGTGATACGCTCAATTTCCTCGATAAGAGTAGGAATAAAACGAAGGGCAAGTGTCATCATCATCGCAAGAGAATGAACGGAAATTTTAAACACCTTAAGCGGTGACAACAGCTTTTCTATTGCATCGGTAAGCATTGTGGGAACTGTTGTATAAGTAAGAATTGAGCTAGCCACGATAAGAAGAATAATCCTGAACGCCATAAACACAGCGGTATAAATACCCTTTTCGCTGATTTTAAGTATCCAGAAGCTCCACTCCTTTCCGCCACTTACATAAAACAGATTAAGTACAGAGGTGAAAAGAATTATGGGAAGGATTGACTTAAGGCTTTTTAAAAACATTTTCAAAGGAACCTTTGAAAAAAGTATAGAAGCAAGGATAACAACCGCAACAAGTGCAAGTGAAACAAAGTTCTTACAGCAGAAAATCATTGCAATAAGCAAGGCCGTGAGAATTATTTTATTTCTCGGGTCAAGGCGGTGTACAATTGAATTTTCCTTGTAATACTGACCGATGGTAATATCGGAAATCATTCGTCGCTCCCCCCTTTCAGAAGCTTTTCAAGCTCCTGCTTTGCCTTTTCAAGGGTGTAAACATCAACGGGCACATCGTATCCCTTTTCACGCAGCTTAAGGAAAAGCATTGTAAGCTGAGGAACATTAAGTCCCATATCGTAAAGCTCCGAAGAATGGGTGAACACTCCGTCAACGGTATCATAGTAGGCAAGTCTGGAGTTATTCATAACAAGCACCTTGGTGGCAATTTTTGAAATATCCTCCATGCTGTGGGATACAACAAGGACAGTACTCCCCGTTTTCTCTCTGTAAGAGGTGATAAGTGAAAGCACCGTTTCCCTGCCCTTGGGGTCAAGACCTGCGCAAGGCTCGTCGAGAATAAGAACTGACGGCTCCATTGCCATTACACCTGCAATGGCAACACGGCGCTTTTCACCGCCCGAAAGGACAAAGGGTGACTTTTCAAGGTAGCTTTCGTCAAGTCCGACGAACTTTATAACCTGCCTTACACGGCGGTCAATTTCCTCCTCGGGAAGCTTCATATTTTTAGGGCCGTAGGCTATATCCTTATAAACGGTTTCCTCGAAAAGCTGATATTCGGGATACTGAAAGCAGATGCCGACCCTGAAACGGACATCGCGGATATTCTTTTTATTCTGCCAGATGTCCTTACCGTCAAGAAGAACCGTACCTGATGTGCACTTGAGAAGACCGTTGAAATGCTGAATGAGGGTGCTTTTGCCCGAGCCTGTGTGTCCTATAATACCCACAAGCTCACCCTGTTCAATTTTTACGCTCACATCTCTTATAGCATCAACCTGTGAGGTTGTGCCCTTTGAATAAACGTGAGTGAGGTTTTTGGTTTCAAGAACAGTTACACTCAATTTTTATCCTCCAGCAGACTGATTACACAGTCCAAAAGTTCATCAATATCAAGTACATCATTTTTTATTTTAATGCCGTCTTTGTTAAGAAGCATTGCAAGCTCTGTTGCTTCGGGTACGTCAAGTCCTACCCTTTTCAGAGTATCAATGTGGGTGAATACCTCACGGGGTTTTCCGTCAAGGATAATTCTGCCTTCATCCATTACGATAACTCTTTTTGCCTTGACTGCCTCGTCCATATAGTGAGTGATGAAAATTACGGTTATGCCAAACTCCTCGTTAAGCATTTTTACGGTTTTCATAACCTCACGTCTGCCCCTCGGGTCAAGCATTGCAGTTGGTTCGTCAAGCACAATGCACTGAGGCTTCATTGCAATAATGCCTGCGATTGCAACCCTCTGCTTTTGTCCGCCTGAAAGCTTATGAGGCTCTGAAAGGCGGAAATCATACATTTCAACCTGCTTAAGGGCTTCATCAACACGCCTTCTTATTTCATCAGGTGCAATGCCGAGATTTTCAGGACCGAAGGCAACATCATCCTCAACGATGGTGGCAACAATCTGATTATCGGGATTCTGAAAAACCATACCGACCTTTCTTCTTATGTCGTTGATTTTTTCGTCATCAGCAGTATCAATTCCGTCAACAAGCACCCTGCCTGACTGCGGAACAAGAATGGCGTTGCAAAGCTTTGCCGTGGTTGACTTTCCGCAACCGTTATGACCGAGGATGCACACAAAGTCACCTTTTTCAACTGTTAGGTTGAGATTTTCAATAACCTTTTCCTCTGTGCCCTCTTCCTCGTCACGGTAAGCAAAACTCACATTTTCAAATTCAATAAAATTACTCATTTTCATCACCGGATTTTTCCCATATTGCAGATGCACCGCAGGGAAGTATCATACCCGTTTCGGTTACGGGAAGGCCGATTTCCGAGGACTTGACCTTGCCGCCGAACTTCTTTTTGATAACAGCTCCGAGGATATATTCCATAACCGAAGCCGACAAGCCTGTTGTATATGAGTTAATGAGCATCATAAGTGAATCCTCGTAAAGAAGCTCACTGCAAAGCTCAACGAAGTTGTAAACCTCATCCTCAAGCTTCCATACCTCACCGCCGGGACCTCTGCCGTAGGAGGGAGGGTCCATAATGATGATGTCGTATTTATTGCCGCGGCGGATTTCACGCTGAACGAACTTGATACAGTCGTCAACAATCCATCTTACGCTTTTATCCTGAAGCTCGGAGGAAACGGCATTTTCCTTCGCCCAAAGAGTCATACCCTTTGAAGCGTCAACGTGAACAACCTGAGCGTTTTCGCTGAGTGCAGCAATTGTAGCACCGCCGGTATAAGCAAAGAGGTTGAGCACCTTTACGGGACGGTTTGCTTTTTTTATAAGCTCACGGGTGTAATCCCAGTTTACTGCCTGCTCGGGGAAAAGACCCGTATGCTTAAAGCCCATAGTTTTGATGTTGAAGGTAAGATCTTTATATTTTATGCTCCAGAAGGCAGGCATTTTACCTCTTACATCCCAGGCACCTCCGCCTGTTTTTGAACGACGGTAATAGGCACTTGCTTTTTTCCAGAGAGGGTTTGTCTTTGGAGTTTTCCAGATTACCTGGGGATCAGGTCTTACAAGTATGATATCACCCCAACGTTCAAGCTTTTCTCCGTCGGAGCAATCAATAAGCTCGTAATCCTTCCAATCTTTTGTATATCTCATAAAATCACCTTAAAAAGTCATTTGTGTGTTTGGTTTTGTAAGTCCGAGATGTTCATAAGCCGCAACGGTTGCCACTCTACCTCTCGGTGTTCTGCCAAGGAAGCCTATCTGCATAAGATAAGGCTCGTATACGTCCTCAATGGTAACTGCCTCTTCACCGATTGCTGCGGCAATTGTTTCAAGACCTACAGGACCGCCGTTATAGCTTTTTATCATTGTTTCAAGCAAAAGTCTGTCAATGCTGTCAAGACCAAGGTGGTCAATTTCCATTTTTTCAAGAGCATAATCTGCACTGTCCTCGTCGATTATGCCGTTGCCTCTTATCTGCGCAAAGTCACGGGCACGCTTTAAAAGGCGGTTAGCGATACGAGGTGTACCTCTTGAACGGGAAGCAATTTCAAGTGCACCGTATTTTTCAATGTCAATACCGAGAATTCCCGCACTTCTTGTAACAATCTGCGCAAGCTCCTCGGGAGTGTAAAGCTCAAGACGGAGAATGACACCGAAACGGTCACGCAAGGGAGCCGAAAGCTGACCAGCTCTTGTTGTTGCTCCAACAAGGGTGAATTTTGGCAAATCAAGTCTGATTGAACGGGCAGAAGGTCCTTTACCGATGATAATATCAAGGGCATTATCCTCCATAGCGGGGTAAAGCACCTCTTCAACGCTTCTGTTAAGACGGTGTATTTCATCAATGAATAATACATCGCCTTCATTAAGGTTAGTTAAAAGTGCGGCAAGATCACCCTGCTTTTCAATTGCAGGACCTGAAGTAACACGAAGGTTAACATTCATTTCGTTTGCAATGATGCCTGCAAGGGTTGTCTTACCAAGACCCGGAGGCCCGTATAAAAGCACGTGGTCGAGGGCTTCACCTCTGCTTAAAGCCGCTTTGATGTAAACCTCAAGATTTTCCTTGGCTTTTTCCTGACCGATATAATCCGTCAGCACCTTGGGACGGAGGGAAACCTCTATGTCATTGTCAAGACTCGTCATATCGGGAGCAACTATTCTTTCTTCAAATTCCATTTATTTCACCTTAATTTATTTCAATCTTATTGATTTGATAACAGTTTAAGTCCCTGCCTGATAAGTGTTTCGACGGGCAAGGTAGGATCAAGCTTGCTGATGGCAACGGATGCCTCTGACTGACTGTAGCCGAGCATTGAAAGAGCCGCAACAGCCTCACTTGTGTTGGACATATCATTAACGGCGCTGATTTTTTCCATTTCAGCTGTTGATACGCTGTCCCCTGCAAGATTTTTAACCTTATCCTTAAGGTCAAGAATAATCCTCTGTGCAATCTTTTTACCGACACCGGGTGCACGGCAGATTGCTTTTTCATCGGATGCCGAAATGCTCAATGCAAGCTTATCCGGTGAAAGCTCCGATAAAATTGCAAGTGCCGCCTTTGGTCCGACACCGTTGACGGAAATAAGCATTTTAAACCATTCAAGCTCATATTCCGTTGAAAAGCCGAAAAGATCAAGGGCGTCCTCTCTTACATTCATGTAAGTGTAAAGGGTAACCTGCTTTTCACCTGATATTTCATAAAGGGTCTGGTTTGAAGTCTGACATCTGAAGGCAACGCCGCCGCACTCAACGGCAACAAAGCCTGCACCTGTTTTGACCACATTTCCCGTTAAACTGTAAAACATCGGTTATATCCCCTTTCTGATTTTCATGTTTCCGTAGGTTGATAAGGATCCGCTTGAATGTCCGTGGCAGATTGCCATTGCAAGGGCATCGGCAGTATCATCGGGCTTTGGTACCTTTTCAAGGTTTAATATTCTTTTAGTCATTTCCTGAATCTGATTTTTTTCAGCCCTGCCGTAGCCTACAACGCTTTGCTTAACCTGCAAGGGTGTATACTCAAAAACGGGAATGCGGTTTTTCTGTGCCGCAAGCATTATTACTCCCCTTGCCTGGCTTACGTCAATTACGGTTTTTGCGTTGCTGTTATAAAACACCTTTTCAACGCTCATAGCATCAGGCTTATGGTTTTCTATAATCTGACAAAGTCTGTCATAAATTATTTCGAGTCTTTCATTAAAGGGTGTTTTGGCATCGGTAAGAATTGCACCGTAATCTATAACAGAAAAGTGATTGTTTCTGTAATCAAGAACACCGAAGCCCACTATAGCATAGCCCGGGTCAATACCCAAAATAATCATGACATACTACCTCACAATAATTATCACGTAATTATAGCATAATATAAGTAAATGAGCAATAGAAAACGGATAAAAAACTGACTGCAGATATAAAAAAACAACCGTCAGTAATACTGACGGTTGTCTGAATTTTTAGTAAGCTTTACATAATAATCTGACTTCTTACAAAGAGAATACTTACTGCAAGTAAAATCTGTGCAATGAAATATGTAATAATGTTGAAATTACGCATGCTCCTCTTTACTTCATCACCTGTAAGGATAAAGAAGAGAGACAAGTCAGAAAGGAAGAAGAATACCGAGCCGATACCCACGGTAAGAAGTGCAGGAACCATGTTATCGTTGATGCCGTACTCCCATTCAGCATACATATAAAGGCCAGCCTTTACAACCATTGCCGTAAGGAAAATTCCGTAAAGTATAAGTCCGATAACCATAGGTCCCTTTTTCTGATAAATCTTCATGAAAATTACATAAAGAATAACGAGGACCAATACGATGCCAACAGCAACAAAATCATACCAGTTGATAAGCTGTGCATCAGGCTTGAGTGTTTTAAGTGCGTGATAGAAGGCTGCAATGTAGAAAATGTGACCTATAAGGAAGGCAACAACGCCGATAATAAACTCAACCATTCTGTCCTTAAGGCTGTGAAGGAAGTAGTCACCCAGCCAGCCGAACACAAGACCAAGCACCATAAGAGAGGCATAAGATGTATTGTTACCCGACACCTTTACGGCAAGCACACCGCAAAGAACAAAAAGTGTTGCAGAAATCATCTTGAAGAGAAGGGACTGCTTGCATTTTTTAGGCCAATAATATTTAAGGAATGTAGGCACAGTGTAAAATTCAGCAAGAATTACAAGTGCAAGAAGTATTTTAAGAAACATAATAACCCTCCGTTATTTTTTTATAATCAATCTTTTATTTTACCGCGCTGCACAGCATCAATGAGAGGAACAACCTTGGGAAGCACTCTTGTTACAGCACCCTGAATAAGCGGCTGCTTGATAACAGCTTTTACGGTTTCCTTAAGGGTTTCCGCCATAACTCCGATTGACGGATTTGATGAAGGACGCATAATAACATTATCACCGTTGAACTTGAATGTGAGAATTCTTTCCGATACAACCTCTATGCAACGGATATGCACTTCAAATTCGCTGTCGGTGTTCCAACAACCCGTTGAACAGGTGTGATAAGGAATTTTACCGATAACGATGTCATCCCAACGATACTCACCGTCAAGACCGATTTTTATACTGTTTATCTCGTCACCCTCGGTCCAGGTCATAACGCAATCATTTTCATAAAATCTGAAGCTTAAGTCACTGATGTTACCTGCCTTGTCACTTTCCATAAAAAGTGCAGGAAGAGGAACAACACTTGTCGGATAACCTGCAATATTAACTGCGATGGGCTTTGAAAGCTTCATACTCTTACCGTCAAGACGCTGCTCAAGGGCAGAGCGTTTCTTTTCGGGAAGCTTTTCATAAGGCGGAATGCTGATTTCAACAGTTTCACCGTCATTCTCCTCAAGGAAAGCCTTGGGGAAATGCTCCCAGATAACGTCACGCATTCCCTGCTCATTAACCTCACCGCCCGTTGAAATAAAGCAAGCGTCAAGGTCTTCAAACACAATACCGAACTGACAGAACATACCGTCTGCACGGTAGCTGTTTTCATAACCGGCATTTCTCCAGAAGCAGTAGCCGTAACCTACCTTTGAGTCTTCATCAGTAGCAGTAGCCGCTGAATCCGCGTGATAGCGTACTGATTCCTTTACCCATTCCTCGGGAATAACCTGCTTACCGTTAAATTTACCGCCCTGCTGATAGCAGTAGATATACTTTGCAAGGTCCTCTGTTTTAATCATCATACCCCAACCGCCGGCTTCAATGCCCTTGGGACAGGTTTCCCAGAAGGGGTCTTCAATTCCGAGAGGATCAAAAAGACGGGGTTTGAGATATTCCATAACACTCATACCGCAAAGCTTGTGAATGATGCAGCAAAGAACATACATGTTTTCACTTATGTAAAGGAACTCTGTTCCGGGCTCTGAAATCCATCGAGAGGCCATAATATCCTCAAGCCAGGTGTCACTTGTTCTGTCAAGGAAAACACTTACTTCCTTACCGCTACGCATTGTAAGAAGGTCTTCAACGGTCATTTCCTCAAGATATTCGTCGGGCTTTTTACCGCGAAGCTCGGGGAAAATATCAACAACTCTTGTGTCAACAGTCAAATATCCCTCGTGAACAGCAAAACCGATTGCCGTTGATGTAAAGGACTTACTTACCGAGTACATCATATGCTTGTGCTCGGGACCGAGAGGTTCTCTGTAAGCCTCACAGGCAATTTTGCCGTGACGGATAATCAGAAACGAATGAAGCTCCTTGTTAAGCTCCATACAGTGGTCAACAAAAGCCTTAACCTCTTTTGAGGATACACCGACCTCTTCAGGTGTTTTTGCTCTTTCAAGCCAGGTTGACTTTTCTTTTACTTGCATATTTCTTCCTCCTTTTATGTTTAATGCGAATTTTTTCTCCTTGATTATCTGCTCTTCCTTCGCATTTTAAATACATATATCTGTCCTGCGAGAAGTGCCGCACCGACGAGCAATGTGGCAATTATTTTTCCTGCAGTAACATTGAGTGCCCCTCTTGTATCAACTTCTCCCGAAGAAATTTTCATATCCTCAAGAGCAAAAAGAAGCTGTGAGTAAGCCTGCTGTGCTTCATCGAGAGAAAACAACACAACACCCGAAGCTATAGTTTCACAGTTTAATTTTGCCTTTTCAAGATTTGAAAGACTTACCTCGGAATATTTAGCAGGGTCAACATAAAAAGCTTTTTCAAGCAATTCTGCAATTGTTTTTTCAAGCTTTACGGTTTCATTTCTGTACTCAACAAATGATTCAACATTATTGGTTTCAATTACAGAATATCCTTTTTTAATAAGCTCATTCCAACAGTCCGAGCCGTCACCGCGCTGACCGCAAAGGTCGGGTGAATAGGTTACCGCTATTGCACGTGCATTTTCAGTTGTGAGGTATCTGTTTGCAAAAAACTCACCGTAAGCAACGTTGAAATAGTTTTTGCTTTGATACTGTACGGCAGGCATTTCCGCCTTTGTCATATTTCGGACGGCAGAAACAGTGCTGAAAATAATATTGCCACCGTAAACACCGATTACATAAACCTTTTCATTCTTGCTCTGTGCCCACTTGATAAGCTGAGAAGAGCTTTCCTTCACTCGCAGAATCATTCTGTCAAGTGCACTGTGTTCAGAAAGAACGGAATAAACGGCGTCCTTATCCTCGGGCTTTACATCAAGGATAATACCGTCCTCGCTGTCAGTATTTTTTATAAGCTCAACAAGTGATGTGAGGGTAAATTTTGTTTCCTTGCCAAAAATATCGTAAAGCTTAAAGCTGTCAGCTTCAGATGAATTTGCTTGTGAGAGGCTGTCATAAGATGCATTACATATATTGCCGAGGCTTTCACTTTCGCAAAGATAAAAAACTCCGTCTGCTGTTTTTTCCACATTAACGGAAACAAAATCGGCACCCATTTTCAATGCTGACTTTATACCTTCAAGAGAATTTTCAGGATAGTTCTCTGTGTCACCTCTGTGAGAGATGCAAAGAAGCTTTTGTTCGGCAGAATAAAACTTTCCTACTGCAATTTCCTTTTCAAAAAGTGCTCCTGCTGAAAAAAATGTACTGCAGATAATTACTGCAACAATTAAAATATATGAAGTAAATTTCTTATTTAAACTCATTCTGTGAACCTTTCGGAGTAATTGTTTTTATTCTCAATAATGATATCACAAATTTAACTGTTTGGCAATAATTTTTTTAAGTATTTATAAACATAAAAGCCGGTAACACTCAAAGTATTACCGTTATTTTATCTTCAATATTCATTTCATTTTCCGTAACAGTGCAATCATAACAAAGCACCTTTACCCCCTGTTCGTTTGCCTTACACAAAGCAGATGCAAAATCAGGGTCAGTTTTTTCATTCGGTGAAAAGCTGATAACGTCTTTCATCTGCACAACAAACAGCACATAAGCCTCATAACCCTCTTTTACACAGTCGCAAAGCTCATTAAGGTGCTTTGTTCCCCTTGTTGTGGGTGCATCAGGAAACAGTACAGCACCGTCCTTTTCAAGAGTTACGCCCTTTACTTCAAGGTAAGCCTTTTTATCCCCATGCTCAAAGTAAAAATCAAAACGGGATTTTCCGTAGGTGCTTTCCGCTTTTATTTTGCTGATATCAGCAAAAAGCTTACCGCTTTTTAAAAATTCTCCTGCCGCTTTGTTAGGTGCCTGTGAGTCAATGTTAATAAGTCTTTCACCCTTTTTCACAGCAATCAGGGAATACTTGTATTTTCTTTCGGGGTTTTCCGCTTCTTCAAGGTAGCATTCGGCACCTTCAATGAGTATTTCACCGCAGCGCCCCGTATTTTTTACATGGCAATGTATTTCCTCGCCGTTAATTTTGCACACAGCAACAAAACGGTTGAGTCTTTTTATGAATGTACCTTTGATGATTCTGTCGTATTTCATATATACCTTTCAAAAAGGGCTCACGGAAAACTCCGCAAGCCCAATTATAATTACTTATCAATTTTTGAAAAAACTGCGTTAACTGCCTGATTCATACCCTTGAACATACCGTTAAGTACATTGTCAAAGAAGCCGGGAGTTGAATCCTCCTTAACTCCTGCTGAAATAAGAGCCTCTTCAAGAGCGTTTTCGGCTGCAATCCACTTTTCGCTGTCGATTACAGTTTCGTTTTTAAGAGCCTTGATATCAGCAATAGCCTTTTCAACCTGCTCAATTTTATCCTGATTTAAAGCCGACTTATCAACTGTATTCCAAAGTGAAATGTTACGGTTGAACAGTCTCATGCTTCTTGCATTGTTGAACTGAGGATATGCCACGGGATTGCTGTAAACATCAATCATATTTTCATCAGTCATAAGCTCTGTTGCAAGACCGAGAACAACGTCATTGTTTGCAAGGTCCTCGTGGGACTGACCCTTGAAGTACCAGGTTGTGCAGGGAAGAAGACCAGTTGTGGCATCGACAACACCGTCGGGTGAAAGGTGGTTGTGTGAGGGATTACTGCAATAAGTTCCCTTTGCAACATAGTTTTCACCGAGAGTTGTACCTAAAGGAGCAAAGGTTGCACCCATTGAGGTTGATGCTGACTGGATAATACCGTCAGAGTTTGTTGTTCTGTAATCCGCGGTAAGAGGGAACAACTCAAGGTCATAGCATACGATATCGTAAACTCTGCCGCCCTTTGAAATAATTGAATTTGTGTTATCCTCAAGGTCTGCTCTTGCCTGCATAAAGGCGTCGACCTTTTCTCTTATAACAGCGTGCTCATCATCGGAGAGCCACTTTTCTCTTGCCTCGGGATAATACTTTGTGGGACAGAGAGCCCAGAGCTGTGTTGTGTTCCTGATTGCGGCTTCAACGGCACCCTCGCAAAGGCCCTCAAGAGCCTGCCTTAAAACAGTTGAGGGAAGGATGCGAAGAACGATATTGAGAAGATAAGTAGTATAGGTATCACCCATAAGTGTAACAAGAAGCTTGTTATAAAGGGTATCGTCATCATAAATGCTCAGGTTACCTGTAAGCACATCACCAACGATATCGGAACCGTCAATTGCAGGCACAACATAAACCATTTTTTTGATAAGGTCATGGTCCTGTGGATACTTGTCAATATAATTAACCGCAACAGTACCGCCAAGACTGATGGGAAGAATGTTAACCTGACTTGCACCTGTCTTAGGAAGCACAACCTCTCTGATGTACTCGTGGAGTCTGTCGGTTGTAGCCTGAATGTCACCGAGTGAGTCATAACCGAAGTAGAAAAGATTTTCTTCACCGATAATTTCACCGCAACGGTTAAGAGGAATCATATCATAGATGTGATTTCTTACATCCTTGGGCATTTCTGACATAGGACAGTTGTAGCAAGGCACCTCAACATCATATTCGTAGTTACCTTCGTTATCCTTGTGTACTGCATAGAGAAGCTTATATGCACCTTCTCTCATTGCATCGGAAAGTCCGTTATCCTTACGGGTAATGATTGAATAAAAGAGATTGGGAAGCACAGTTGCAACAAGTGATGCAACATCAATTTCAAGAGGCCAACCCGTAATATAATCTCCGCTATCGTCAACCTTTCTGTTGCCGTTTTCGTCAAGAATATAAGTGTTATTCTGACCGATACCGTGAAGCACAACAACGGGAGTGTTGTCGTAATCGGGAGTATAGGTATTTCCGCTATCCGCAGCAAAGGCTACACCTGTGCAGGAAAACACCATAAGCAGACAAAGTAAAATGCTGATAATTTTCTTCATGATAAAATCTCCTCCAATTTTTTTGATTGGTATAATTTTACATCAAAAAAGAATAATTATCAACATTTTAATCAAATAATAATAAAATTTTCACATATTAGTGGGTTTCAAACCAGGTTTTACCCGTATTTACATCAGCTTTAAGGAAAGCTTTAAGCTCGCAGGCGCTTTCCATCTCCTCTTTAAGGATTTTTTCAACCTGCTCTCTTTCATTTTCAGGGCATTCAATAATCAGTTCGTCGTGCACCTGCATAATGAGTCTGCCCTTGCAGTTTTCATCCTTGAGTCGCTTGGCAACCTTTACCATTGCGATTTTGATTATATCAGCCGCCGAGCCCTGAACGGGAGCGTTTTTTGCGACCCTTTCACCGAAGGCCTGAAGCATTTTGTTGCTTGCCGTAAGCTCGGGAAGATATCTTCTGCGACGGAACATTGTTTCAACATATCCGCAATCCCTTGCATCAGCGACAACCTTTTCAAGATAACGGCGGATGCCCTCATAGTGGTGAAGGTAGCCCTTGATGTAGCTATCGGCTTCCTTTCGACTTACACCGATATCCTTTGCCAGTGAAAATGCTCCGATACCGTAAACAATGCCGAAGTTAACCGCCTTTGCACGGCTACGCATAAGAGGTGTTACCATATTCATAGGCATATTGAACACCTGCGAAGCGGTAATGCGATGAATATCCTCTCCGCCGATAAAGCCGTCAATCATTGTTCTGTCGCCTGAAAGGTGAGCAAGAACACGAAGCTCAATCTGTGAATAGTCAGCATCAACAAGCACATTGCCCTCATCGGCAACAAAAAATTTACGCATTCTGCTGCCAAGCTCGCTTCTTACGGGGATGTTCTGTAAATTAGGCTCTGTTGAAGAAATTCTGCCCGTTCTTGTTTCCGTCTGATTAAGGGTGGAGCGGATTCTTCCGTCCTTGCCGATAACCTTTAAAAGTCCCTCACAGTAGGTTGATTTAAGCTTTGCAAGGGTGCGGTATTCAAGCACAAGGGCAACAATGGGATACTCCCCTGCCAGCTCTTCAAGAACCTCCGCATTGGTACTGTAACCGCTTTTTGTCTTTTTCTTGCAGGGAAGACCGAGGGTTTCAAAAAGCACCGTACCAAGCTGCTTGGGTGAATTGATATTGAACTCACAGCCTGCCTTTTCATATATTTCGGCGGTGAGCTTTTCAATGCGTTCACTCATTTCAACACCGAAGGACTCAATGCCCTCTCTGTCAACGAGGAAGCCTTCATTTTCCATTCCTGCAAGCACCCCGGCGAGAGGAATTTCAATTTCATCAAGGAGCATATCCTGACCGTTTTCACTTATCTGCTTACGGAAAAGCTCACAAAGCTTTTTAAGGCAGGTGCATTCTGTTGCCTTTTTAATATCTTCATTTTCTTCACCCTCATAATCAAGTGAAGTTAAGGGAATATCGTATTCTGCCGCAAGGCGTTCCGTATCATAGGAATTTGCCGCAGGGTTGAGAATGTACCCCGCGAGTGCAAGGTCCATTTTTACATTTTTGAGGCTATAGCCGTGGGAAAGAGCGTATTTGTGGATAAGCTTTGTGTCGGTTGTATATTTCTCACACTCACCCTCAAAGAAGGCAGGGAGAAAATCGTAAAAATCAAGGCAGTTGCCCTCAACACAAAGAACTTCATTTTCAAAAAGAAAGTAAAGCTTTGTGATGTCACCGTCGGCAAAATCGCAGGTAAAGTAAGCCTTGCCCTCATTTTTGAATCTACCGAGAAGCCCCATAAGGTCACGCTCATAGCGGAAGGTAAGCTTTTGTGTCGCTTCCTGTGTTTCTACATCAGCTACGGTGATTTTTTCAGCCGTCAGTCCGAGCTTTTCAATTATGCCGAACATTTCAAGCTGTGAAAGAAGACGGATAGCTTTACCCGTGTCTCCGCCACCGATTACATAGCTGTCCATATCAAGGTCAATCGGTGCTTCAAGGTTGATTGTGCCGAGGGTACGGCTTAAGTAAGCGTTATCCTTATCGGCAATAAGCTTTTCACGTACACCCTTTTTAATGTCTATTTCATCAATGTGCTCATAGATATAATCAATTGAGCCGAAGCGTGAAATCAGGTCTCCGGCCGTTTTCTGACCGATACCTGCAACACCGGGAATATTATCCGAGGAGTCACCCATAAGAGCCTTGATTTCTATCATACCCTTGGGCTCAACTCCGTAATCCTCCATAATTTTTGCCTTGTCGTAAACAACAGTTGTTGCCTTACCCATTTTTGTTGCGGCAAGAAGCACAGTCGTGTTGTCGCTTACAAGCTGCAGTGAATCACGGTCACCTGTTGCAACAAAGCATTTATCCTCACCCTTACACTGCGCCGAAAGTGTACCGAGAATGTCATCAGCCTCAAAGCCTTCCTTTTCAACAATTGTGTAGCCAAGGTGAGTTAGAAGCTCCTTTAAAACGGGCATCTGACTGCGAAGCTCATCAGGCATACCCTTTCTGCCTGCCTTGTAGGCATCGTACATATTATGTCGGAAGGTGGGCGCGTGAACATCAAAGGCAACGGCAACTCTGTCGGGGTCGCACTCCTGCCTTAACTTTATGAGTATATTCATAAAACCGTAAATGCCGTTTGTAAACTGTCCGTCCTTTGTTGTAAGCAGCTTTATGCCGTAAAAGGCTCTGTTGACAATACTGTTTCCGTCAATTACAAGTAATCTCATTGTTTCACCTCAAATGCAAGGCGAGGTAGTCAGACCTCAACAGTCCAACTACCACTACCTTAAAATTTTTATCTGAGTTTTTCAATCATTCTGTCGGGGAAGTTACCGATAAGAGCATCAACGCCCATTGAAGCAAGGCGTTCAATATCCTCATACTCGTTTACTGTCCATGTGTTGATTTCACAGCCTGCGCCGTGCATTTCATCAACAACCTCCTGTGAAAGGTTGCAGAAAATGGGGTGGCAGCACTGAACATTCTGTTCTGCGGTATACTTGCCGTAATTGATAAGCCAGCTTTCGCAAAGGAAGCCTCGTTTGATTTCGGGTGCAATCTCCTCACAGCGCTTAACCGTAAAGTGATTGAAGGAGGAAAGGATGATTTTATCCTGCAGACCGTACTCGTAAATCATATCAATTACTCTTTTTTCGATTGTGGGATATTCAAAAATGCCCGTTTTAAGCTCGATGTTTGTAATGATATCCGTATCCTTTACAAGCTCAAAGTATTCCCTTAAGGTAGGAATGGGGTTGACACCGTAAACACCCACATAGGTTGCGGAAGCGTCAAACTTTTTAAGCTCTTCGAGGGTCATATCTCTTACAAGGCCCTGCCCGTTACAGGTACGCTTGATATCCTCATCGTGGATGATAACAAGCTCGTTGTCCTTTGTAAGGTGAACATCCATTTCAATACCGTCAACACCGATTTCAACCGCCTTCTGAAAGGCAAGCATTGTGTTTTCAGGATATTTACCGCTGAAGCCTCTGTGTGCAAATATTTTTGACATAAATAACACTCCTTATATCAATTATTTACCTAAAGATTCAAGGCTTTCGTCAATCATTTTGATTTTTTCTGTAAGCTTTTCTGCATCAGCCTTCTGTCCGTCGATAACATTCTGAGGAGCCTTTGCAAGGAAGCCGGGGTTATTAAGCTTGCCGTTAATCTGTGCAAGCTTCTTTTCAGCTGCTTCCTTTTCCTTCATAAGGCGCTTTCTTTCAGCCTCAAAGTCAACAAGGTCACCCATGGGAATGTAAATCTTAGCCTCTGCAGTAACAATGCTTACACTGCCTTCAAGGTTAAAGCTGTCACCTACTGTTACGTCAGATGCTGAAGCAAGCTTCTGCATAAATACAACTGCCTTTTCAAAGATGTCCTTCTTATCTGTTGCAACATAAACGTGAGCCTTTCTTGAAGGAGGAACATTCATTTCTGCTCTTCTGTTACGGATTGCTCTGATAGCATCCATAATCATATTCATCTGCTCTTCTTCCTTTGAGAAAACAAGAGCATCAGAGAATACGGGCCATGCAGACTTCATAATTGTTTCGCCGTCGTGGGGAAGGGTCTGCCAGATTTCCTCTGTGATGAAGGGCATAAAGGGATGAAGAAGCTTAAGGGTTTCACTCATTACATAAACAAGTACTGCCTTTGCGGTCTTTGCCTCGTCGCCGCCCTTCTGAAGTCTGATTTTTGCAAGCTCAATAAACCAGTCGCAGAAGAGGTCCCAGATAAAGTCGTAAAGCTTCTGTACGGCAATACCAAGCTCGAACTTGTCAAGGTTGTCTGTTACTTCCTTTGCAAGGCTGTTGAACTGTGAAAGAATCCACTTATCCTCAAGTGCAAGGTCAGCAGGAATGTGGGGTGCAGGCTCATTTTCATCAAGGTTCATGAGAATGAAACGTGCGGCATTCCAGATTTTATTAGCAAAGTTACGGCTTGCTTCAACCTTCTTGTCGCTGTAACGCATATCATTTCCGGGGCTGTTACCTGTTGCAAGAGTAAAGCGAAGGGCGTCAGCGCCGTACTTGTCAATAACAAGAAGAGGATCAATACCGTTACCGAGGGACTTACTCATTTTTCTACCAAGCTCGTCACGTACAATACCGTGGATAAATACGGTGTCGAAAGGAACCTCACCCATCTGCTCGCAAGCGGAGAAAATCATTCTTGCAACCCAGAAGAAGATGATGTCGTAGCCTGTAACAAGTGTGCTTGTGGGATAATAATGCATAAGCTCGGGAGTCTTTTCAGGCCAGCCGAGGGTTGAGAAGGGCCAGAGAGCTGATGAGAACCAGGTATCGAGGGTATCGGGATCCTGCTCAATGTTCTTGCTGCCGCACTTACAGCAGGTTGTGGGCTCACCCTTGCTTACGGTGATTTCACCGCAGTCAGCGCAGTACCAGGCAGGAATTCTGTGACCCCACCAGAGCTGACGGGAAATACACCAGTCACGGATATTTTCCATCCAGTTATAGTAAATTTTGTCAAAGCGCTCGGGAATGAACTTAACCTCGCCGTCGCGAACAACCTTGATTGCAGGCTTTGCAAGAGGCTCCATTTTTACAAACCACTGCTTTGAAACCTTGGGCTCAACTGCGGTATGACAACGGTAGCAGGTACCAACCTCGTGCTTTGTGGGCTCAATTTTAACAAGAGCACCTGCATCGGTAAGATCCTGAACAATAGCCTTGCGGCATTCCATAAGGTTCATGCCTGCGTACTTGCCTGCTTTTTCGTTCATATAGCCGTCATCGGTCATAACGTCAAGCACGGGAAGATTGCAACGAAGACCAACTTCAAAGTCGTTGGGGTCGTGTGCGGGAGTGATTTTAACCGCACCTGTTCCCTTATCCATTTTAGCATAGGTATCGGCAACAATGGGAATTTCTCTGCCGATAACGGGCATAATTACAGTTTTACCTATTACATCCTTATATCTTTCATCATCGGGATGAACAGCGATACCGGTATCACCGGGGATTGTTTCGGGACGGGTTGTTGCAACGATGATGCTTCCACTTCCGTCTGCGAAGGGATAAGCAAAGTGCCAGAAGTTGCCGTCCTTTTCTTCGTATTCAACCTCAGCGTCGGAGATTGATGTTTTACAGTGAGTACACCAGTTGTTAATTCTTTCACCGCGGTAGATAGGACCCTTTTCGTAGAGGTTTACGAAAACCTCTTTAACAGCCTTTGAGCAGCCCTCATCAAGGGTGAAACGTTCTCTGTCCCAGTCACAGGATGAGCCGAGCTTCTTAAGCTGTTCAATAATTCTGCCGCCGTACTGTGCTTTCCACTCCCAGGCTCTTTCAAGGAAGCCTTCTCTGCCAAGATCCTCCTTAGAAATGCCTTCTGCCTTCATTGCTTCAACAATCTTTGCCTCTGTTGCAATTGAAGCGTGGTCTGTACCGGGAAGCCAGAGGGTATCAAAGCCCTGCATTCTTCTGAAACGGATAAGAATATCCTGAAGGGTATTGTCAAGGGCGTGACCCATATGAAGCTGACCTGTGATGTTTGGAGGAGGAATCACGATTGTATAAGGATTCTTCTTCGGATCAACCTCAGCGTGGAAATACTTTCCGTCAAGCCAGGTTTTGTAAATTCTGTCCTCTACGTCCTTGGGATCGTAGAGCTTTGCAAGTTCTTTTGCCATTGTTTTCACTCCTGATCTGTTAATTGAACGAAGCAACAAGAGTTGCTTCCTGCGTTTACATAAAATAAAAACCCCGTCCTGAAAATCAGGACGGAGAAAATTCCGTGGTACCACCTGAATTCAGAGATAATAACCTCTGCACTCAAAATCCTTAACGCAGAAATACGTCGGGGTCTACTCACCTTTGCTTTCTTCCCGAAGCTCACGGGCTACCTTCATTCCCCTGCCTTAAGACTTGCACCGACCGTCTTTTCTCTTTAAAGGCTAAGGCGGAATTACTCCTCCCGCTCAACGCTTTGCAATATTAAGAGGATTTTAACACAAATCAAAGAAGAAGTCAATATATGATAATAAATTCAACCCTATAATTCGCAATAAAATATGTCCCCGACCGTGCAATCAACAAACGATCGAGGACATTGTGATTTATTTAAGCTCTTTTCTTAAAAGCTTACCGTTGTAGCTTCTGGGAATGCGTTCTATTTCTACGATAATAGCAGGAACCTTATATGGTTCAAGCTTTGCCGCAAGTGACTGACGGATAGCCACAGCATCAAACTTACAACCGTTTTTCATCTGAACGAAAAGCTTGGGCACGTGACCCTTATTCTGATCGGGAACGGGAATAACACCGCAGTCCTCTACATCAGGCAGAGTCTTTGTAGCATTTTCAATCTCTTCAGGTGAAACCTTGTTTCCGCCTACATTTATTACGTCGCCCTTTCTGCCGAGAAGGATAATATCTCCGTCCTCATCAAAAAATGCAACGTCATTTGAATAAACAACCCCGTCAACAAGTACCTTGTCGGTTTCTTCCTGATCCTTCCAGTAGCCGACCATATCCATTCCGCCGCGCGCCGCAAGAAGACCTGTGTTTTCAGATGAAGAAACAATAGGCTTACGGTCGTCATCGACAATGAAAATATCTGCATTGTGTGTAGGCTTACCGATGCAATGCTTTTTGTCATTTTCGGTATTAAAATCATAGATACAGATACAGCCGCTTTCAGTACTTCCGTAGAAGTTGTAAAGCCTTGTATTGGGAAGAAGCTCACAGATTTTAATCTTATCTGCTTCCATCATAGGAGCTGCACCGAACTGAATGTATCTGAGTCTGTCCTTGTATTCGGAAAACTTGTCCTTTGAAAGCTTCAGAATAAGTGTAAGTGCTGAAGGAACAAGGTCCATTGAATTAACGGAATAAGTGTCGATATTATCGAAGAAAAGCTTAACCTTAAGCAGACTGCCGAGAATTACTACCGTACAGCCGTTATACATATTGGCATAATATCTGCGAAGACCGTGTGAGTGATTCAACGGTGAAGGAATCATTTCAACATTATCCTTCTGCATTTCAACACCGTACATAACATTTTCGGCAAGAGCAATATTGTTTCCGTGACTTATAACAATACCCTTTTCTTTACCTGTTGTGCCTGTGCTGAAAAGAATTTCACTTACATCTTCTTTTTTGGGGAAGCTTTCAGCCTTATATAATTTGTCGGCTGACAGCTTTTCAGCAAGTGTTTTGTAGGTATAAAGAAGCTCGGTGCTGTGCTCAAGAGCTTTAACGGTAATAATAGCCTTTGCATCTGCACGCTCAGCAAAGCCGATAATTTTAACCTCGGCACACTTGTTCTCAACCGGCACAAAAACAGCACCGATAAGCTGAAGAGCAAGCTCAATGGCAAGGTAATCCACGGTCTGTGTTGCCTCAATAACAACATTATCGTTTTTGCCGATACCGTCTGCTGAAAATGCAGCAGCATACTGCAGAATAAGGTCTGCATATTCACGGTAAGTCAGCCTTTTGTTATCGTCTGCAAGACACAACTTTTCAGGCTGTGACTGCGCATAATGAAAAACAGCCTCAACAATTGAATTAAACATTTTTTGTTCACTCCTTAAACTTCACTGAATGCAGGCCAGTACCTTAACATAAGATAGCTCATAACACTCATAAGAATTATAACAACAATAGTCATTGGTACACCCTTTTTGAGCATATACTTGGGCTCAAGTCCGTAGCCTACGGGAATTGCACGTATTGAGGTGGGAAGCATATAGGAAAGATTGATACCGATTGAAGCTATGTAAACAAAGGGAATGGGATTTTTATCAATGCCCTGAATTACGCTTATAACAATCGGAAGAGCAACTGCGGCAGTTGCTGTGTTACTTGTTATATCAGAAAGAATTACCGTAAAAGTAACTATAACAAGAACAGTTACAAATCCGCCTGTAAGGTTGGAGCTTGCAACAAGACCGCCGATAGCATCTGCGGCACCGCTCTTGTTAACAAGTGTGCCTAAAGCAAGACCACCACCAAAAACATACATAAGATCCCACACCATCTTCTTTTGTGTGTTCTTCCAGAGCATAAGTCTTGAGCCGTCCTTACGGGTGATAAAGAAGGCTACGATAGCAAAAATAACAAATACATAAGCAGGCTTGAGACCGGGAAGATAATCCTGATAAAGAGAACGTGAGAATGAAAGAACAGTTGCAAGAAGGAAAAGACCTAATGACCACTTTTCTTCAGAGCTCATTTTAGGCATTTCCTTGTACTGCTTGATAAAGAATTCTCTTGAGCCGCCAAGCTCTGCGCCCTTTTTACAGCCTATAAGAAGCATAAATATATTACTTGCAACAAGAACAACTACGAGAGGAAGGAAGCGGATTACCCACGAGGTATACATATACTCCTTACCGGTAAGCTGCTGAAGATAGTCAACGGTAACAAGATTCATTGCACCGCCCAAGGGTGAAGCAAGACCGCCTACACCTGTAGCGTAAGCAATTGTCAATAAAAGCAATGAGCCTACCTTACTCTTGGAAATCTCCTTTTCACCGACATATTTAAGCATTGATACTGCAATAGGAGTAACAGCTGCACATACAACGGCATTGGGAAGAACTGCGGAAAGAGCCGCACAAAGAATATACCAGACAACAACCTGCTTTCTTACGCTGCTGCCGACAAGAGAAAGGAATCTCGCGGCAATACGTCTGTCAAGACCTGTTTCCTCCCAGGATACAGTAAGCAAAGAAGCACCGAGAAGGAGCATAATAGTTTCAGACGCATAATTGGATACAACAGCAGACATATCAGTCATCTGGAAAACAGCATTAAGGCCGATAGGTAAAAGTGCAGTAACTGCAAAATCCACGGGGCCTGTAATCCACCAAAGAGCCATCCACAAAACTGTACCTACTGCCGCTCTTGCTTCCTGGGCTTCAAATATTGATTCAGGAAGTAAAAAATAGCAAAGGAAAAACAGTACAGGACCTGCTATAATCAAAGCAAGCTTGTTAGTGTTGTTCTGTTTTTGTTTTGTATTGCTCATACATACACCTCATTTACTTTCAGAAAAGTACAAAAACTTTTATTATTCTCAATTAAAGACTCCCCCGACTGAGCCGAGGGAGATTTCACTTGCGAAAAAATTCTGTCTTAGCGACAACTCCTCAAGACCGGACAAGAATTTTTAAAAACTTAACTTATTCTGCAAGAAGCTTTTCAACAGCGGCAAGCTTTACGCAAAGGCAAAGAAGCTTTGTTGCTGTCATAAGCTCATCAACGGGAGGATATGAGGGAGCAATTCTGATGTTCTTATCCTCGGGGTCAATGCCGTAAGGGAAGGTTGCACCAACTGTTGTAAGTGTAACGCCACCCTCCTTGCAAAGCTCGTAAACACGCTTTGCTGTACCGGGCATTACATCAAGACTGATGAAGTAACCGCCGTTGGGCTTTGTCCAATGAGCAATATCATACTCGCGAAGCTGTGACTTGAACTCGTTAATAACTGCCTTGAATTTGGGAGCAAGGATATTTCTGTGGAGCTTCATATGATTCTTGATGCCCTTAACATCCTTATAGTACTTAACGTGTCTGAACTGGTTAAGCTTATCGTAGCCGATTGTCTGAATTGACATACGGCTGATAATCATATCGATGTTCTTGTCAGATGCGGCAAGAACTGCAACACCTGCACCGGGGAAGCTGATTTTTGAAGTTGAAGTAAACTCAATAACCATATCCTCGTGACCGTATTTTTTAAGCACATCGAAAATGTTTTCAAGCTTGTCGCTTTCCTCTGCAAGGTCGTGGATAATGTAAGCGTTATCCCAAATGATACGGAAGTCATCCGCTGCAGGACACATTGCGGCAATTCTTTCAACGGTTTCGTGGCTGTAGGTTTCACCTGTGGGATTTGAGTACTTGGGAACGCAGAACATACCCTTTACTGTGGGGTCTTTGATGAGCTCTTCAACTGCATCCATATCAGGACCCTTACCTGTCATTGCAACGGGAATAAGCTTGATGCCGTAGTACTGTGCAATTGAGAAGTGTCTGTCATAACCGGGTGAAGGGCAAAGGAACTTAAGCTCTCCCTGATCCTTCCAGGGCTTTCCGCCGCTACCTGTAAGCATACACTGTGTGATGTAGTCAAACATCATATTAAGGCTTGAGTTACCGCAAACAATAACGTTCTTTGTGGGAACCTTAAGAAGCTTTGCAAAGATTTCCTTACATTCGATGATACTTGTAAGAAGCCCGTAGTTTCTGTATTCAAGGCTGTGATTACTTGCGTCATCCTCCCAGTCTCTTGATGTAACTGCATCAAGAAGGCCGTTTGAAACTGCAAGCTGATCTGAGCCGGGCTTACCTCTTGACATATCAAGCTTAAGGTTCTGTGCCTTATATTCTGCATATTCTTTTTCAAGCTTTGCTTTGAACTCTGTTAACTGCTCTTTTGAATATGAACGTAATTCTGCCATTTTGAAAACCTCCTGGGGAAAATAAAATTAAAAATCTGCTGAGCCTGTCGTTCTTGGGAATGGAAGAACGTCTCTGTTGTTGGAAATACCTGTAAGGTACATTACGAGTCTTTCAAAGCCGAGACCAAAGCCTGCGTGCTTTGTACCGCCGTACTTACGAAGGTCAAGGTACCACCAGTAATCCTCCTCGTTGAGACCAAGCTCCTTGATTCTTTCAAGAAGAACATCGTAGCGTTCCTCTCTCTGGCTACCGCCGATGATTTCACCGATACCCATAACAAGGCAGTCACAAGCAGCAACGGTCTTTCCGTCGTCGTTGAGTCTCATATAGAAGGCCTTGATTTCCTTGGGATAATCGGTAACAAATACGGGCTTTTTGAAAATCTGCTCTGTAAGATAGCGTTCATGCTCTGTCTGAAGGTCGCAGCCCCAGTAAGCCTTGAACTCAAACTTGTCGTTGTTTTCTTCAAGCATCTTTACTGCATCGGTATATGTTACCCTTGCAAAGTCTGATGTTGCAACAGCGGTAAGACGCTCGATAAGTCCCTTATCAACAAACTGGTTGAGGAACTCTATGTCCTGCTTACAGTTTTCCATTACATAGTTGATTACGAACTTAATCATTCTTTCTGCAAGGTCCATGTCATCGCAAAGGTCTGCAAATGCAATTTCAGGCTCAATCATCCAGAACTCTGCTGCGTGACGCTGTGTATAGCTCTTTTCAGCACGGAAGGTGGGGCCGAAGGTGTAAATCTTACCGAAGGCCTGAGCCATAATTTCACCCTGAAGCTGACCTGAAACGGTAAGGAATGCACTCTTACCGAAGAAGTCCTCAGTATAATCGATTTCACCGTCCTCGGAAAGAGGAGGATTTTTCATATCGAGAGTAGTTACTCTGAACATTTCACCTGCACCCTCACAGTCACTGCAGGAAATAAGGGGTGTGTGTGCATAGATGAAGCCTACACCCTCAAAGAAGCGGTGAATTGCCTGAGCGGCAACAGAGCGTACTCTGAAAGCGGCTGAATAGATATTAGTTCTGGGTCTTAAGTGAGCAATTGTTCTTAAGTACTCAAGTGAATGTCTTTTTTTCTGTAAGGGATACTCGGGAGCTGATGCACCTTCAAGAGTAACCTTTGTAGCATTGATTTCAAAGGGCTGCTTTGCTTCGGGAGTGAGAATAAAATCACCCTCAACAACAACTGCCGCACCTACGTTATACTTTGCAACCTCTGCAAAATTGTCAAGCTTATCCTTTTCAAAAACAACCTGAACACCCTTGAAGCAGCTGCCATCGTTAAGCTCCATAAAGCCGAGAACCTTGGAATCTCGGTTAGTACGGATCCAACCGCATACGGTAACCTTGCTGTCCTTAAAAGAAGCGGCATTTTCGTAAAGCTTTGCAATTTCAGTACGTTTCATATTATCATAAACCTCCTTGGAGAAATCTACACATTGATAATCAATTATATCAGCAACTTACAAAAAAATCAATACAAAGAGAACTATTATTTTATACGGATTTCCTTGAAATTAAGTAATATTTATTATATAATAATATGAAAAACTTTAATTGTAAGGTGATTGTACAATGAAGAACTATAAAATACATCTTATCAGACACGGTCTTACGCAGCACAACCTTGACGGTGTTTACTCAGGCAGAAACGATACACCCCTTTGTGACGAGGGTAAAAATCAGCTTTTGCAGATGAAGGACGAATATGTTTATCCTCACGCTGATTTTGTTTTCACCTCTCCCCTTCCCCGCTGTAAGGAAACAGCAAAGCTACTTTATCCGGAGCTCAATCCCATTGAAATTGACGGGCTTACAGAATATAACTTCGGTGAATTTGAGGGACAGACTGCTGAACAGCTTCACGAAAAGCAGCCCCTTTTTGACCGTTGGTTACGCGGTGAAAAAAACATCACACCCCCCTTCGGTGAAAGCAACAAGGAATTTGCTGACAGAATCTGCTCAACCTTTGTAAAAATTGTTGACGGTATACTCAAGACCGGAACAGACAATGTTGCAATTATCACTCACGGCGGTGTTATTTCCGCACTTATGTCAAACTTCGCAATCCCCGAGGCCTCTGTTTCAGAGTGGCTTACTCCTTCAGGTTGCGGATACACCCTTTACCTTTCACACTTTTTGTGGATGTCGGGTCACAAGCTTGAAGCGGTAAAGCAGATTCCCGATTTGCCCGAGGAGGAAAAGGAAGGCAACTACTATGACGGATGGGACTACATTCCCAACGATGACGATTTTGATATCAGCGAATACGTATAATAAAAAAGGCAGGCACAGTATGAACATTCTTGTATTAGGCGACGTTGTAAACAGTGAGGGCTGTAATTTTCTCAGGAAAAACCTCCCCGCTTTCAAAAAGCTCAAGGGCATTGATTTCTGTATTGCCAACGGTGAAAACTCCGCTGACGGCAACGGAATCACCCCCGATTCGGCACAGATGCTTTTCTCGTCAGGTGTTGATTTTATCACAACAGGTAATCACGTTTACCGCAGAAAAGAGGTTTACGACCTGCTCGACGAAAGTGAGTTCATCGTAAGGCCCTGCAACTACCCCTCACAAAATCCCGGTGTCGGCTCAAGGGTTGTTGATTGCGGATTTTATACTATCGGCATAGTAAACGTTATGGGCACAATGTTCATGGAAAATCTTGAAAATCCTTTCAATGCCGTAGCAAAGGAAATTGAAAAGCTCAAGAGCAAAACCAGTATTATTTTTGTCGACCTTCACGCAGAAGCAACAAGTGAAAAAAAGGCTTTGGGCTTTTTCCTTGACGGAAGGGTAAGTGTTGTTTTCGGCACACATACCCATGTGCTTACTGCCGACAACACCGTTTTACCGGGCGGCACGGGATACATAACCGATGTAGGTATGTGCGGTGTAAAGGAAAGTGTGCTTGGCGTAGATAAAGACATTATCATCGAAAAATTCCGTTTCAATATGCCCGTCCGTTTTGACAAGGCGCAAGGCAAAGCAATGGCCAACGGATGTATTTTTACCATTGACAAAACAAACGGAAAATGTACTTCAACAGAACTTGTATCATTCGAATAAGGAACTGATAAAATGAAAAAAATTATTATTGCTATTTTATGTGTAACGCTTGTTGTTACGGCTATCCTTGTTACGGGAAAATTTAAAACTCAGGAGCCTGATACCGAATCTACGCAGGCGGTAACCGAGGCCTTTGAGGAGGAAGCACGCGATGTTTATCTTCCATACTATAAGGGCAAGGCAATCAATCCATTCAAGTCAAACAGCCCGACAAACCTTGCTATCGCATCCCTGCTTTACGATTCACTTTTTGTAATGAATGACGACTGGTCATCAACGGGACTGATTGCAACAAGCTGTACAAACGACGGCAAGCAGGTAACAGTTAAGCTTGTTGACGGTGCAGTTTTTTCAAACGGCGCTTCACTTACGGCTTATGATGTTGTTTACTCCTTTAATCTTGCTAAAAAAAGCAGTGCCTTCAAGGGCAGGCTTTCAAACTTTGCAGGTGCAACTGCAGGTGCGGACACGGTTACCTTTACCCTTAATCAGCCCGATTTGTATGCACAGCAGTGTCTGACCTTCCCCATTGTGCAGAACGGCACAGGCTCCGCCGCACTTCCCATAGGCAGCGGCAGATATATTTTAAGAAGCATCAACGGAAAGTATGTGCTTTCCGCCAATCCTACAAGTACAAGAGGCGAAAACCTCAATACAGCTATGATAGGTCTTACTCCCATAACGTCGGAAAATGATGAAATTTACCGTATACAGACCGGTGAATTAAGCTACTATTACAACGATATGGATACAGGCACATACACAAAGCTCACCGCACAGACCCTTTCCGTACCTACAAACAACCTCGTTTATCTCGGTTATAACAGTAAGGTTGAAAGCCTTTCAGACAAATCGGTTATTAACGCAATCTGCTACGCTATCGACAGAAGCACCCTTGCCGATACTGTGTTTGATAATTTCTGTACTCTTACAGATACTCCCTTCAACCCTCTCTGGTATGCACTCAAGGATATTCAGCTTCCCTCATACGAATACAACCTTATCAAGGCAGGCAACATCCTTGACGAAAACGGGTACAACTATTCCCCCACAGAAAAGACCTTCCGTTATGATTCCGACGGTCATTTTGAGGTTGAAATTATAGCCAATGAGGAAAGTGAAATCAAGGTAAACTGTGCAAAGCAGATTGCAACAAGCCTTAAAAACCTCGGCCTCAAGGTTACTCTCAGCACTCTGTCCTTCAACGATTACCGTCAGGCTCTTGCAGAGGGCAACTACGATTTTTACATCGGTGAGGTTAAAATTTCACCCAATATGGACCTCAGCTGCTTTTTCAAAAAGGGCGGTCAGGCTACCTACGGCATTTCTCTCGGTACAATTTCAAGCGCTTATAACGACTTTAAGTCAGGCAGTATTGACATCAAAACCTTCATCAGCGTTTTTGAAGAAGAAAAGCCCTTCATTCCCCTCTGCTACCGTACAAGCATAGCCTATTATTCAAATGAGGTTACCTTTGAGGGTGCAGGAAATGAATATGAGCCCTACAGAAACATTTACTCCTGGGAAACATCAAAAATGATAATCAACTGATTACAAAGCTATCTCTGAAAGGCGGTGAAATAATGAAGGATATCCCCTTGAAATACATTAAGGGAGTCGGCGAAAAAAGAGCACAGCTTCTCGGCAAGCTCGGCATAAATAACCTTTACGACCTTGTTCATTATTTCCCACGTACCTATCTTGATTTTTCCGACCCGACGCCTATAAATAAGCTCATTCCGGATACAACCGCCTGTTTTCGTGCCTTTGTGGGATATACTCCCGTAAAAAACGAAATCCGCCGAGGAATGACAATTTATAAAACATTGCTTATTGACGGCGAATATTCGGTGCACCTTAATATTTTCAACAGTGCTTACCTTGCCGAAGGCCTTGTTGAAGGTGAAGAATATTATTTTTACGGCAAAATCACCCTCAACAGAGGCATGTTTGAAATAACAAACCCCATTGTTGAAAAAATTGACACCGAATATATTATGCAGCCTGTTTATCCCCTTACGGCAGGACTCAGCAATAAAATCCTGACAAAAATAATTTCAAACGCTTTGCAAAGCTATGAAAACGAAAACCATGGTGATTGCATCCCCGATGCAATACGCCGTAAATATTCTCTTTGCCATGAGCAGTTTGCACTTAAAACAATACACAATCCCTCCTGCTCCCACGACCTTGAAATTGCAAAGCGCAGGCTGATTTTTGAAGAGCTTCTCACCCTTCAGCTCGGTATGAAGCTGCTTAAAAGTCGCAACCGTGGAAAAACAAGCTTCATTATTGAAGAGGATTTTTCAAAGGAATTTATCGGCTCACTTCCCTTCGAGCTTACGAATGCGCAGCAAAAGGCCATTGACATCTGTATAGCCGATATAAAAAAGGAAACACCCATGAACAGACTCGTTCAGGGTGACGTGGGAAGCGGTAAAACCGTTGTTGCGGCTGCAATTATTTATACTGCGGCTAAAAGCAATATTCAGAGTGCCTTTATGGCTCCTACGGATATCCTTGCCCGTCAGCACTTTGAAACCCTTTCAAGGCTGTTTGACAAAACAGGAATAACAGTTGAACTGCTTACCGGTTCAGTTACGGCAAAAAAGAAAAAGGAAATAAAGGAACGGCTGAAATCGGGTGATACACAGGTTATTGTCGGTACTCACGCCATAATTACCGACGATACGGAATTTGACCGCCTGGGACTTGTAATAACCGACGAACAACACCGCTTCGGTGTAAGACAGAGAAGTGCACTCAACGGCAAGGGAATAAATCCTCATACTCTTGTTATGAGTGCTACTCCTATTCCGAGAACAATTTCACTCATCCTTTACGGTGACCTTGACCTTACGGTTATTGACGAACTACCCAAGGGCAGACAGAAAATTTCAACCTATGCCGTAGATACATCGTACCGCGAAAGGATTTATGCTTTCATAAAAAAACATCTCGATACGGGACTTCGGGCATACATAGTCTGTCCCCTTGTTGAGGAAAATGACGGTGACCTCACCGCCGCAAAGCAATATGCAGAAAAACTGCAGAAAAAGCATTTTAAGGATTACAAGGTCGGCTTGCTTCACGGAAAAATGAAGCCGAAGGAAAAAGAAAAAATCATGTCCGACTTTGCAAACGGTGAAATCAATCTCCTTGTTTCAACAACGGTAATTGAAGTGGGAGTTGATGTTCCCGAAAGCGTAATAATGGTTATTGAAAATGCCGAGCGCTTCGGTCTTTCACAGCTTCATCAGTTAAGAGGTCGCGTGGGCAGAGGTAAACACAAGTCCTACTGCATACTCATCAGTGATACACAATCGGAAAGCACAAGGTCACGCCTTGACATAATGTGCAAAACATCCGATGGCTTCAAAATTGCCGATAAAGACCTTGAGCTGCGCGGTCCCGGTGATTTCTTCGGCTCAAGGCAGTCGGGTATTCCAACACTTAAAATTGCCGAACTTACAGAAAATATGGACACCGTCCGTGAAAGCAAGGAAGCAAGCGAAGAAATACTCAAGGCTGACCCCAGGCTGAAAAATGAAGAAAATATACGCTTAAGAAAGGCTGTTGCACAGCTTTTTACAAAAGATAAAGGCTCTACGCTTAATTAGAAAGGAAAACATAAAATGGAAAAAATCGCATCATTTACAATCGACCATACAATTCTCCCCAAGGGTATGTACCTTTCAAGAGTTGACGCAAACACCGTAACCTATGACATCCGTACAAGACGTCCCAACGTTGAAGAGGTTATGGAAAACGGAGCAATTCACACCCTTGAACACCTTTTTGCTACTTATGTAAGAAACAGCGAGCATAAGGACAACGTCGTTTATTTCGGTCCTATGGGCTGCCGTACAGGCTTCTACTTCATCACCACAGACCAAGTAAGCAAAGCTGATGCAGTTGAACTTACAAAAAAAGCTCTTGCCTTCTGTGCAGAATTTGAAGGAGATATTCCCGGCGTTTCAGCTGCAGAGTGCGGCAACTACCGTGACCACAACCTTGAAGGTGCAAAAAAGGAAGCCGCCGCTATGGGTCCCGTTCTCGAAAACTGGACCGCCGAAATGCTCGAATATCCTACAAAATAAAGAAAGGCTGATTGAAATGATCCACTATATTGAAAACGATTTTCTTAAAGTCGGCGTAAAAGAATTCGGCTGTGAGCTTACGAGCATTATTTCAAAGGAAAGCGGATTCGAATTTCTCTGGCAGGGTGACCCTTCAATCTGGGGCGGACAGTCACCTATCCTATACCCAATAATCGGCAGACTCATTGACGATAAATATACTCTTGACGGCAAAGACTACGAAATGCCCAAGCACGGCTTCGGAAGAAAGCTTCCATGGAAGCCCCTTTCAAAGGATGCTGATAATATGAGCTTCATCCTCAGTGAAAACGAGGAAACGCTCAAATGCTATCCTTATGCCTTCGATTTGATTGTTACTTTCACCCTTGACGGCAAAAAGCTAACAGTCAACCACGAGGTTATAAACAAAAACGACGGTGCAATGTATTTCTCACTCGGCGCACATCCTGCCTTCAACTGCAATATCGGTGACAAGCTGATTTTCGATGAAAATGAAAACCTCGACACTATTAAAATTGACCTTGTGCGTTCCTTAAGACTTGCTGAAACCACTCCCGTCCTTCGCGATGAAAAGGTAATAACCGTTACCGAGGATGTATTCAACGAGGATGCCCTTATTTTTGAAGGAGCTGTTTCAGAGCATATCACCCTTGTAAGTCAGGATACTGACAGAAAAATTAAATTCAACCTCGGCAAGGCACCTTTCCTCGGCATCTGGGCAAAGCCCGGTGCACCTTATGTTTGCATTGAGCCTTGGTACGGCGTAAACGATTCGCAGATTAAAAAGCCTGACTTTTCACAAAAGGACGGCATACAGAAGCTTGAAAAGAAAGAAAAGTTCAACTTCTGTTGGAGCGCAGAGTTTACGGAATAACAAGCAACACCCGATAGGATTGTTAAATTAAGATGCAGAAGGCGTTTTTCTCACCCCGAAGGCGTATGTTTATACTCCGAGCGGGTGAAAAAACGCCTAAAAAAGCAAAACAAAATCTATAAGAAAATAACACAGATATTCCTACACGATTCCGTGTGAAATATCTGTGTTTTGCTTTTTGTTCTGCGCTTAATTTATTAACCGTGCTCGTCCATCCAGAATACTGTACTCTCATCCTCAAGGCATTCAACGCGCTCATTGTAAGCCGCCATTGCTTCCTCTTCAAAAGCAAGACTGTCGTCGTGTCCCATAAGCTTTAAAATATACTTTGTAAAAGGAGGATTAAGCACAAGGAAAGGTCCAAGAAGATAGGTTGCAAAGAAATTCTTGTAATTGATTCCTTCTTTTTTGTCTTTATCGGAGTTGCTGTTTCCATAGCCTCCGCTGACATCGATAAAATGATTTTTGAATTCACCGATGCAATTTGAAAACTGCGACTTATATCCCACAATTTTCATATCCTTGAATGTGCCGATAAACATTGAATTATGACGGATTTCTCTGATATATCTATCGGCATAAAAAGGAAAGATTGAAAGCATCGGGATAATCTTGTCGCCATCCTTGATATATTCACCGAAAAGCTCAAGGGCATTACCTGTTGCAAGAACAACAACACCCTTTTCAATAAGCTCCATAAGTCTTTCTTTGTAAGGCAGAAGTCTGCTGACAGCGATTTCCTGCTTACGCTCTGACATTGAGCCGATATAAATCATATCAACATCATTGTTAACAAAATAAGGAACGGAACGGTTATCGGTATTGATAATTTCAATATCGGGAGCACTTGCCTTAAGGTAACGGATATTACCAGTGTCACCGAAAAGGTTGCCGAATTCGGGAAAGAGAACCTCAACGCGCATTTACTTTGCCCCCCTTCGCTTTAATGCAGTCAATTACAGCATCACGTACAGCGTGACCTCTTGAAACGCAGTTAACATCATGAAGTACTAAGATTTTATCAACGCCCTCGTGATTTACAAGCTTTGCTGTTTCAAAGATATCCTTTACACAACAGATTTTTTCCTCGGGTAAGCCTGCAAGGAGTAAACGCAGATAATGGTCCTTGCATCTGGGTCCGCCGATAACTATTTTCCTTATATTTTCGTTATTGAGAAATTCATAGTCTGTATCGTAAATCCAGGCAATTGTTTCCTGCTTTTTCGGATTTTCAAAAATTTCGTCAAGGAGAATAATAATCTCTTTTTTACTTTCATCCTTTGCAACCTGCTCAAAAATTGTTGAAACAGAGGTTGCATTCTGCCCCTTAGCAACACGGCTGATAACTTCAACACCGTCAACGCTATAGGCAGTTTCGCGGAATTCAGGCAATTTGGTCATTGAAAGAAGCTTTGAAACTTCCTCAGGTGAGTTGCCTAAATCACGCATAAAGGCAATTATAGCCGCCGTATTGTACACATTATGTACCGCAGAAGAAATAAGTGGATATTCAAAATTACCGCCCTTTTCTTCAACAAAAAACTTCTTTCCGTCCTCGGATATCTTGTTTGCAAAATAATTTCTTACGGGCGTTGAACGACCGCAATCGGTACATGTAAAGTGACCGATATGACGGTAGTTTCTGTAATCATAGTTTACAGATGCACCGCAATCGGGACAGGAAGAAAAATCCTTTGCAATGTTTTCAAAGGGATTTGTATTAAGATTATCTGCACCGAAATAAACACGGCGGTTCTTTTCACCGATGAAGCAGCACAAGGGATCATCAGCATTGATGATAACAACAGTTTCAGGTGAGCTTTCACAAGCCTTGCGAAGCTGGTCAGCAATGTACTCGGGATTTGCGTTTCGAAGCATTGAGTCACGGGCAACGTTATTCACAATCATATAATGAGGCTTGATACGAGGTATATTTATAGGTGAAATAAGCTCGTCGGACTCGATAACACAAGCGTCCTTGATAGGTCTGTTGAAAATGCTTACAGTATCAAGGATACATCTTGCCTGACCTGCGTGATGGTTTGCGCCCCAATCGTTATAGGAAACCGTCTTGCCCTGTTTACGGAGCATTTCGGCTACCATACTTGAAATTGAGGTTTTACCGTTGGTACCGGTAACGGCAATTGTAAGCTTCGGTTTTGCCACCTGTGCAAGAAAATCCTCACAAAGGCGCATTGATGCCATACCCGGTTTATCGTCTCTTACTCTGCCTGTTCTTTTAAAAATGAACAGCAGAAGCTTACCTGCCCAAAGGGCAATAAAAAATCTTATCTTTTTCATTTTTTCCTCACAATTTTTTGAATTTAACTTCCGATTAAATGTTATTTTATTTCATAAGGCGGAGCTTTTTTAATAAAGGCTTAACCTTACCCATTATGCGGTCAATCATCCCTTCACCAAGAACATCAACCAACAAGGAGTTTTTGATACTGATAAAAAGGAACACAAGGACACCAATGCCGCCGTAAACTGCAACCTGAATATACATCAGAATGCCATCTTTAAGAGGCATAGCAAAGCAAAGTCCGACAACAACAGCTACCATAATTGCAACGGTATAAAGGGTTTTTGCAAGGACCTTGATTGACGGTGAATAATGGAAACCGTGCTTACGCTTAAGGATAATCAGCAACACCAAAAGTGTAACACACTCACCTAGAATACTTGAGGCAGTTGCACCAAGATAAGCAGGAATGCCGATGAAATCAAACAAGTAAATCAAAGGCAGATCGAAAACTGTGTTTACAACAATGCCAAGCAAGGTTGTAAGGCAAACAGCCTTTCCCATATTCATACTCTGCATGCCCATACTGATAACCGAAACTACACTTGCAAAAATATTAAGCACTAATGCCCATTGAAGCATATTGCTGCCAAAGGGGTTTTCGCCGTAAAAGATGTTGAAAACAGGACGGGCGAATATAATCATTCCGCAGACAATGGGTGTTGCAACTGCAAAAATTGTGCTGATTGCCTGATTCATATTATGGTTAACCCTTTCAAGGTTACCCGAAGCGTAATTTTCCGCAACGTGCGGGGCGATACTGTTTGTCATACCCATGGCAAGAGCCGTAACAATCATGCAGATTTTGGGAATCCAGGTTGAGGCAAGACCTGCAATAAGCTGTGCATTTTCGTCAGAATAATTAAGCTTTTCAAGACCGACAAGCAGAAGCTTCATATCAACAAGATTGTACACGCCGGAAGCAATTGAAACAATTGTAATAACCGAGCAATAAGTGAAAAGCTTTTTAAGTATCACGCTGTCCTTATCAGGTTTTTCTTCCGCAGGAGCGTCAAGGAAGAAAAGCTCTCTGCTGTTTCGCTCTTTACTTTTAAGGTAACCGAAGGCAAGTAATGCGCCTAAGAATGCACCGAAAAGTGCAACGCATACACCGTTGGTTACACCGAGATCGAGGACGTGTATGGTAACATAGGCACCTGCAAGAACAACAAGAATTCGTACAAGCTGTTCAACAACCTGACTTTCCGACGAAACCCCGACACACTTATGTCCCTGAAGGTAACCTCTTCTCATACTAAGGAAGGGCACGATAAGAAGGCAAAGTGATATAGCACGGATTGCTGGTGCAACCTCTGCAACGGTAACACCGTCAGTCATATCACCAATATAGTAGCCCGCAACCTGAGGGGCAAAAATCAAAAGGAAGGCACAGGCCACAAACGACACTGCCATAACAATGCGTTTACCGAGGCTGTAAGCTCTCTCCTTGGATTGGTACATTTCCTTAGCTGCGTACTCACTCAAAACAATGCTGATTGCAATAGGAATACCCGAGGTTGAAATGTCAAGGAACAAGGTATATATACTGTAAGCGAAGGAATAGATTATACTGCCACGCTCACCGATAATACTGTAAAAAGGAATGTTGTAAAAAGCTCCGAGCAGCTTTGTGATAACAATAGCCGCATAGGAAATAACGGCACCTTCAACAAAGCCGTTTTTTCTTATTTTTTTCGCCACAACGCTTCTCCTTTCCAAATGAAATTAAGCAAATTTTGTCACAATAACACAGATGAATTATACAACACCTTATGTAAACAGTCAAGGGTAATTTTAAATATAAAAAAAGTTCAGTACCCGAAGGTACTGAACTTTTTATGTTAATTTACATTAAAGCTTAATAGTGGACTGTACCGCAGCCGCATGACTTACCGATACCGAAGAGCTTCCAGAAGAAACGAACGATCTTGTAGAGGAACTTCATGATACCGCTCTGCTTATGGCAGATACAATTGCAAACGTGCTGGTTTACATAAGCGCCGCCACAATTATCACATTCGCCGTCTCCGTCTTCATCAGCGTGACCGAGCTTCTTGAGTACTTCAGTCTTAACTGTTCCGTCACAATCCATACAGATGAAGCTACGAAGACCGTCTTCTTCACAGGTTGCAGGAATTGTTTCAATTTCCACAATGTGCATATGAGGTCCGTTTTCGATAGGTTCGCCGCCTCTGTTATCTAACTTACCACAGTAGATACACTTGTAAACGTAAATTTCTGCTTTTTTGCAGGTTGCAGGGATAATTTCAATGGGAGCTGCACCGTAGGTATGGTCTGTTACGGGGATAATCTGACCCGGTACAAGTACTTCCTTACATACGCTACATACTGTTGCGCCCTGAACACCCTCTGTTGTACAGGTTGCTTTGATTGTTTCGCCTACAACGGGTGTATGACCTGAAACTTCGCCTTCGGTTATACCGCAACCCTCTCTCTGACAGGTCTTGGGAGTTGTACATGTTGCTGCTACCCAGTCGTGGTTGAGAGCTTCACCCTCTGTTGCTGTACAGTTTTTACAGGTCTTGGGAGCTGTACATGTTGCTGCAATCCATTCGTGCTCGAGAGCATCGATTGTCTTGGGAGTTCTGCTCATTTCATACTTACAAGCTTCTACTGAACAGTAAACTACTTCTTCGTATGAACCAGCCTGACCACATGTTGCTGCAACTTCCTTTTCACGAACTGCTTCTGCAGGAGTGTGAGCTTTCTTTGCGATTGTCTTTGTTTCTCTGCTCATTACAGTTTTTATTTCTTCAGCTTCACATACTGAACAATAAACAACCAAATCATATGAGCCTTCTGCATAGCAGGTTGAGTCAACTTCGTTTTCTACAACTGCTTCACCTGCTGTATGATCTTTCTTTGCGATTGTCTTTTCTTCTCTTGAAAGTTCTTCTTCACATACTGAACAGTAAACAACTGAATTGTATGAACCTTCTTCGTAGCAGGTTGAGTCATTGATATCTTCCTGAACTGCTTCTGCAGGTGAACAATCTTCAAGAACTTCTTTACAACCGTAATCACAGACGTGATCACTATCATTTGATGAATCGCCATGTATACCGAAGTAAATTTCACAACCATAGTCACAAGCGTGGTCAAAGTCAGTATCTTCACACTTTTCAAGAATTGCACCGCAACCGTAGTCACAAACGTGGTTTGTATCTTCTACTGAATCAGCGTGTGTACCGAAGTATTTGTCACAACCGTAATCGCAATCGTGATCGTTATCAGCGTCTTCACAAGTGCCGATTGCTACTGAACAACCGTAATCGCAAGTATGGTTCTTGTCACCATCTTTGTGTTCACCGAAGTATTTGTCACAACCATTGTCACAAGCATGATTTTTGTCAGTATCTTCACACTTTTCTAGAATTGCACCGCAACCGTAGTCACAAATGTGGTCCTTATCTTCTGCTGAATCAGCGTGTGTGCCGAAATCATCCTTACCACAACCATTATCACAAATGTGATTTCTATCGTTATCTACGCAATCTTCAAGAACAGCTCCGCAACCGTAGTCACAAACGTGGTTTGTATCTTCTGCTGAATCTGCGTGTGTACCGATTGCTTCTTCACAACCATAATCACAAGTATGATCTTTGTTTCCGTCTTCGTGTTTGCCAAACTCTGCACCACAACCATGGTCGCACATATGATCCTTATCAGCATCTTCACAAGTGCCGATTACTTCTTTACAACCATAATCACAAGCATGGTCAAAGTCTTTGTCTTCATGTGTGCCGTATGACTGACCGCAACCATGGTCACACCTATGGTCCTTATCAGCATCTTCACATTTGCCAATTGTTTCTGAACAACCATAATCACAAGTATGATTCTTGTCACCATCTTTGTGCTCGCCAAATGTTGCACCGCAACCGTGGTCACAAGCATGGTCCTTATCTGTATCTTCACAAGTGCCAATTGCTTCTTCGCAGCCGTAATCACAAGTATGGTTCTTATCAGCGTCTATGTGGTCACCTATTTTTTCAGCACAACCATATTCACAAGTGTGGTTCTTATCCTCATCCTTGTGCTCGCCGAAATAGATTTCACAGCCATTGTCACAAGCGTGGTCCTTGTCAGTATCTACGCAAGCTTCAAGAACAGCACCGCAACCGTAATCACAGATGTGATCTTTGTCTGTTGATAAATCTGAACATTCACCGATTTTTTCTGAACAGCCGTAGTCACAATTGTGATTCTTGTCGGGGTCTGTGTGTGTACCGAAGTAAATTTCACAACCATTGTCACAAGCGTGGTCCTTATCATTATCTACACAAGCTTCAAGAGTTTCACCGCAACCGTAGTCACATGCGTGGTCTTTGTCTTCTGATGAATCAGCATGTGTACCGAAATAGATTTCACAGCCATTGTCGCAAGCGTGATCTGTGTTTTCGTCTACACAATCTTCAAGAACAGCACCGCAACCGTAATCACAGATGTGGTCTTTGTCTGTTGATAAATCTGAACATTCACCGATTTTTTCTGAACAGCCGTAGTCACAATTGTGGTCCTTGCCCACGTCTTTGTGTTCGCCGAAGTAAATTTCACAACCATTGTCGCAAGCGTGATCTGTGTTTTCATCTACACAATCTTCAAGAACTGCTTTACAACCGTAGTCACAAACGTGGTCTTTATCTTCTGATGAATCAGCATGTGTACCGATTGTTACTGAACAACCGTAGTTACAAGCGTGATTCTTGTCAGGGTCTGTGTGTTCGCCGAAGTAAATATCACAACCATTGTCGCAAGCGTGATCTGTGTTTTCATCTACACAATCTTCAAGAACTGCTTTACAACCATAGTCACAAACGTGGTCGTTATCTGTTGCCGAGTCAGTGTGTGTGCCCATTGCTTCTGAACAGCCATAATCACAAGCGTGGTTCTTATCAGCGTCAGCGTGGTTACCCTGTGCTACACCACAACCGTTGTCGCAAACGTGATCCTTGTCAGCGTCAGCATGGTTCTTTGCAGGAATATCCACAACAGTCTTTGTCGGAGCTTCAGTTGCCCATGCAACTGTAAATGTTGCTGTGTACTTTGTTGAACCCATTTCTGTACAAGTTGCAGGATCTTTAACTGTACCAACTGTATTTACTGTTTCGCTTTCTGTATGAGCAGCATCATTACCGCAAATACGCGTTACTGTACATGTTTTACCGTCTTCACTCCAGGAGTATGTTGCTGTACCCCAATCGTGGTTCTTTGCAGGAACAGGAATGTTTGTACGCTTAAGTTCAACATTACATTCAGTACAGTAGTAAACTGAATCGTAGCTACCTGCTTCTGTACAGGTTTCATTTTTAATATTTTCCTTCTTTTCTTCGCCATCGCTGTGCTCAGTGATGTTGTCCTTACCGCAGACATCACACATGTGGTTGCCGTCGTTTGGCTTATCTGAACAAGCTTCAAGAACTGCCTTACAGCCGTAGTCGCATACGTGGTCATTATCGCTTGCTGAATCAGCGTGTGTGCCCATATTAACATTGCTGCAACCGTAGTCACACTTGTGGTCTTTATTTTCGTCCAAACACTCGCCAACGGGATTTCCACAATTGTAGTCGCACACGTGGTCCTTGTTTTCGTCTTTGTGTTCAAGCTGAGGAATAACTTCGCCGCCTTGAGTAGTTCCGCAATTATAGGAACAAGTGTAAACTGCTTCTTTACCTGCTGCTGTACATGTGGCATCCTGCTTAGCGGAGGTTAACTTCATGTCGTGAGGAAGCTTTGTATCTTTTACCATAAAAAAGTTTTTTTCAGTATCTATAGCACCACAAACTTCACATGAATAATAATAAGTTGCGTTAGCTTTACAGGTTGCTTCACTCTTAATATAATCTTCATGAATTGTCTCAGTCAAGCTATGCTCCGACATAGGAGTATAATCGTCTTTATATGATTTTCCACAAATAGTACAGGTGTATGTTGTATAACCCTCAGTTGTACACGTGGGGTTTGTTACACTTTTTGTGTAGGAGTGTTTTGAACTTGTTCGGTTTTCTTTATATGTAGCATCAGCTGTTGCAACACTGATTTCAGGCCAAGAGAATGCATAGTGACCGTTGTCATCATTATATGCTGCTGTGTTTGCAGGCGTAACAGGAGTTTTTCCGTGTTCAACTGACTGTGTTGATACAACATCACCCGCATAATTTATGAATTCGACTGTATACTCATTTATAGCCCAATCAGAGTAAAGTATCCAGTTCTGAGTGATAGAAAATAACTGGAGACTGGAAATAACATTACCATTATCATCCGTAACCTCTTCACCGGAATCATAAATGCCGTTTCCATTATTATCAGCGTACCAACGCATGAATTTGTAGCCGGTTCTTGTGGGAACATCAAGTTTTTCGCCAAGTGGATCTGCACCCATATATGTCTTACCGGGAACGTAGGAAACACCGTCAGCTACTTTACCTTCTTCGTAAACGCGGATTTCGCGGAAATCAACACTATTATTTGCGCCGTTAGCATCAACACGGATTTGAGCTTTTACTACCGATGAATAATCAGGAGCGGTAAATGTAGAGCCCCAATTTGTAGTTGTAGAATATCTGTTTGTCGGACCGTCAGCAAAATCAATCCAATCTCCGTTTTGATTACAGAAAAAGATATAAACATCCCAGTTGTCGCCTGTAATATCAATATCAACCTTGTACTTCTTGCCGGGTTCAACAGGGAAGTAAGGTGACGATGATGTGGCTTCGCCCGTGGCACCGATGTCGCTATTTGCTTTAAGTGTAAAACCACCGTTTGCAACATTTGAAATAGTACCCTTGCTTGCGGATGAGGTGTTCCAATCACGGAAGTCAATAAGGTTATCAAACAGAACTTCATACTTAGCTACAACAAGATTGTTAATAGCATTACGGATATTTGTATTTGCAGTATCAATGTTACTCTGTGTTGTTGCACGGGTTGTAAGAACACCCTTATTGTTATTCAATACTGTCTTAAGGTTGTTCAATGAAGCAGGAGTATATTTAGCTGCAAGATTATTGACAATGTTCTCAGCTTCAGTTACAGTTTCACCAAGTGTTGACTTGTCGTAAATGGTAATGTCGAATGCAACTTCTTTCCATTCGCCCTCGTAGCAGTCGGTTGTCCAGTTGCCGCTGCCATTATCTTTGGTGTATTTATCACTTGCACTTTGCCATTTATTACTCTTCCACTGCTGCCAACCGCCAAAGCTGTTAGGTTTATTACCACTGGTTGAATATCTACCTGTACCTGTAGCCTTGGGAGTACCAAGCATAAACACTTTTTCATTGTTGGTAGTCTGACGGCTTCTGAAAATAACAGTTTTTGCTCCGTCCCAGTCAAGACCGCTCACACCAATGTAAAGGTCACCATCAGTCGAGTTTGAAGTCTGCTGAAAGCCGCCATTGCTTAAAGAACCATCAAGTCCGTAATTGTTAAACATATTAGTCATTGTGTAGTAGCTATCAGGCCAACCACTACCAATTCCGTAACCACCGAAAATGAAACCGTTGTTGATTATACGGTAGTCTGTATTTGAACCATAGTACCACTCAATGTCATAGTAATAACCCGCTGACTGAAGTGTTTCACTTACATCCAAATAAATGTGTTTCGGCCACTTAATGGTGGTATAGCTTCCACCTGAATTCCATTTGGAATAATAGGTATCAGCACCATTCCAAAACGGTGTACCGTACTGGTCAGCTTTTCTGTAAGTGTCAATATTAGCCAAAGCCTCTGCCTCTGTCGGTGCTACCCATACCCAGCAGGTAAGGAGCATCAGTACTGACAGAAATACTGACATGGATTTTTTGAATAATCCGTTTTTCATATTTTATAACCTCCTATAATTGACTATATAATTATAGCCATTTTATATTCACATAAATTCTACACCCTTGTTCACACAATGTCAATGATTTAAAACAAAAAAGTTAAAAATTATTTTATGGAATTTATCCTCGGTGGCTTTGCCCTCTCAGTCAACCAAAGGTTGACAGCTCTCCCGAGGGGGAGAGCTAAGAATTCATCAACGTGTGAGATAACGCGTAGGGGCGGACCTGTGTGTCCGCCCTCACCCAAACATCATATTAAATCAAACAAGTGACGACACACAGCCCGTCCTCTACGACTCCTTCTCCGAGGGTTTACCCGCAGGAAAAATTTATAATCCCCCTTGAATTTTAACATTTCTTTTGATAGAATATAATAGAACAAATATTTTTCCAAAGGAAGTGATGGTGTGAAAGCTGTTGTCGGCGGTAAAATTATACTCAAAGACAGAATTGCCGAAGGCTGTGCCCTGCTTTTTTCCGATGTGATTGAGGGCATTGTACCGGCTGAAAGCCTTCCCGAAAATTCTGAAATTATTGATGCAAAGGGCGGCTATATTGCCCCCGGTCTTATTGATCTGCACATTCACGGCTACCTCGGTAAGGACGTTTGCGACGGTGAGGAAGAAAGTATCCGCACAATTTCAAAAGGCTTGCTTGCAAACGGTGTTACAGGCTACCTGCCTACCACAATGACAGAGGATATGAAAACTATCCGCAAGGCACTTGATGTGTGCCGTAAGCTTAAAGAAGAAAGCAAAACCTGGGACGGAAGTGAAATCCTCGGTTGTCACGCCGAAGGTCCTTTCATCAGCGAAAGCAAAAAGGGTGCCCAGGCGGCGGAATATATCCTTAAGCCCGATGCAGGCTTTGTAAAAGAATATGCAGATATTATCAAAACAATCACCCTTGCCCCCGAAGAGGATACGGCTGATTTCTCGGCAATACGCGAAATCACACGCGACACCGACGTTGTAATTTCAATGGGCCACACCTCTGCTGACTATGAAACAGCAATGGCAAGCGTGAACGCAGGTGTAAAGCACGTAACTCACCTTTTCAACGCTATGACTCCCCTCCAGCACCGTGCACCCGGCGTTGTCGGTGCGGCACTTAATTCTGACGCAAGCGTTGAGGTTATTGTTGACACCTTCCATGTAGACGCAAGCCTTTACAATATGCTGTGGAAGCTCAAGGGCAGAAAGCTCTGCTTCATCACCGACTGCTTACCTGCAGGCGGACTTCCCGAGGGTGAGTACACTCTCGGCGGTCAGAAGATTATATATAAAGGTATAGTGTGCCGCCTTGAGGACGGAACAGTTGCAGGCAGCGTATTACATCTTAATAAGGGCGTATGGAATGTTTATTCAAACTCCGATATTCCTCTTTACGAATGCGTAAACTGTGCATCACTCAACCCCGCCACCATACTTGGCATTGACAAAACAAAGGGTTCACTTGAAACAGGTAAGGATGCTGACATCATCATTACCGACTGTGAATTCAATATAGAAAAAACAATTATCAAAGGAGAGATAAAATATGAAGCTTAAAGTTCCTGCAAAGCTTGACCCCCAGTTTGAGCCCCTTTCACTCGTTATTCGTGAAATGAAGGAGGCAACAAAGGAAAACGGTCAGGATGTTATCATTGCCGCTATCAGAAACGACGGCTACACCACTACATATAAAACAAGAATTTTCCCCGAGGGCACAGGCCGCGACGAGGAAAACTTCCGCTTTATTGAGCGTATTGCAAAATCCCTTGTATGGGTTGCAGGTGCGTGGAAGCTTGTTATTGCAGGCGCTGACGGTGTTGGCGCTAAAATCAAGGAGGCTTATACTCCCACAGGACTTCGTGCTTTTGACGTTGGTCATATGAAAAAGACCTATGAAAAGGACTTCGAGGTTGAAATCTGCGCCCTTGAGGACGCTCCCGAGGACAAGTCATCAGCTGCTCCTCTCGGCAGACACCTTGACGGCTGTCGTATCGGCTTTGATGCAGGCGGAAGTGACAGAAAGGTAAGCGCCGTTATCGACGGTGAAAGCGTTTACTCCGAAGAGGTTGTATGGTTCCCCAAGCTCAACTCCGACCCCGAATATCACTATCAGGGCATACTCGAGGCCATGAAGACTGCGGCTTCAAAAATGCCCAGAGTTGATGCTATCGGCGTTTCATCAGCAGGTATTTATGTTAACAACCGCATTATGGCGGCTTCACTCTTTATCAAGGTAAGCGAAGAAGACTGCGAAAAGAGAGTTAAGAATATGTACCTTGACATTGCAAAGGAAATCGGTGAGAATATTCCCATCGAGGTTGCAAACGACGGTGACGTAACTGCTCTTGCAGGTGCAATGGACCTCAACGACGACTCCGTACTCGGTGTTGCTATGGGTACAAGTGAAGCCGGCGGCTACATTGATCCCGACGGCAACATCACAGGCTGGCTTAACGAGCTTGCATTTGTTCCCGTTGACTAATGCCAGGACGCGATGGTTGACGAGTGGTCAGGCGACTACGGCTGCGGTGTTAAGTACTTCTCCCAGGACGGCGTAATCAAGCTTGCTCCTGCCGCAGGCATTGAGCTTGACGAAGGCCTCTCCCCTGCCGAAAAGCTCAAGGTTGTTCAGGAGCTTATGAAAAACGGTGACGAAAGAGCCGCCGCAATCTATGACACAATCGGTGCTTACTTCGGCTATGCAATTGCATACTACACCGAGTTCTACGACATCAAGCACGTTATCATCATGGGCCGTGTAACCTCAGGTGAAGGCGGAACAATCCTTCTTGAAAGAACACAGGAGGTTCTTGACAAGGAATTCCCCGAGCTTGCCGCAAAAATCAAGCTTCACATTCCCGATGAGAACTCACGCCGTGTAGGTCAGTCAGTTGCTGCTGCAAGCCTTCCCAAAATCAAATAAAAACAAACGCCCCGTAAATCTGTAAAAGGATTTACGGGATTTTATTTTGCACAACAAAGCCTATCACAAAAAAACAGCCGACTTAAACGCCGACTGTTTACAGTTAATTTAACCAATCAATCTTTAGCACTTGCTTTTTCAAGTGCAAGTGAGAATTTATCCCACATTTCACCGTAGCCTGCACGTGAAGGTGTAACAGGCTTTTCAATCATATTCTGATCGTCAATAAGAATCTGTCCCTGCTTACCCATCATAATAACACGGGTGCCGAGAGTAATAGCCTCCTGAATGTTGTGAGTGATGAATATGAATGTCACATCCTCAGAGGTTGAGATACGGTAAAGCTCTCGCTGAAGACTGTTTCTTGTAATAGCATCAAGAGCTGCAAAAGGCTCGTCCATAAGGATAATCTGAGGCCTGAGTGCAAGTGCCCTGGCAATAGCAACTCTCTGCTTCATACCGCCTGAAAGCTCGTGGGGATAATATTTCTGATATCCGTCAAGCCCTACCTTTTTAAGATACTTGTCTGAAATTCTCTTAAGCTCTGCTTTATCCTTAATGCCCTTTAATTTCAAGGGGTACTGAATGTTCTTTTCTACTGTTTTCCATGAGAAAAGCTGATTATAGTCCTGGAAAACCATAATTCTGTCTGTTGAAGGTGAGGTCACCTTTTTACCGTTACATTCTATTGTGCCCTGATAATCCTCAAAGCCTGCAACACATCTGAGAAGAGTTGACTTACCGCAGCCCGAGGGACCGAGGATACATATAAACTCATTTTCATATACCGTGAGGTTAAGATTTTCGAGAATGTTTGTTGACTTATTCTGCGAAAAATATGACTTTGTAAGATTTTCTACTTTTAAAATCTCTTTCATCTTACCATACCCCACTTTCTGACAGTATTCTTTTCAATGGTATTGAAGATGCCGTATTCAACGATGATTCCGACAATGATAATAAGAACAATGGCGGCGTAAACACCCTGATAGTCAATCCATACAGTTCTTGCATTGTTGATATAAACACCGATACCTGCTGACTGTGCGGCACCGAAAATCATTTCTGCGCTGATAAGACCTCTCCAGGCTCTTGCCCAACCAACCTTCACACCTGAAAGTATACTGGTAAACGAGGCAGGAATGTACACACCGAAAACAAGTCTGAACATACCGAGACCCATATTCTTGCCCGACTCGATGTAAATCTGCGGTGTTGTCTGAAAGCCGTTAATCATATTTCTTGACATAGGCCATACAACAGAATGTATTACAAGAACAAGGATTGAAGTGTCATTTGCACCGATAGTAATCATAAGAATAGGCAGAAGTGCCACACCGGGCAAAAGGTCAAAAATTGACACGACGAGATTATATATTGCATAAAAGGTTTTGCTGATAGCCGATAACCCCGAGAATACTACAGAAAGAACAATTCCGATGCCAAGGCCCTTAAGGATTGAAACCATTGAGTTTCCAAGGTAAGAGAGCATATTTCTCTGCGGATTTGTGAATCCCTCAATAAGGCTTTCAAATATCTTATCAATGGGGGGAAAGCCCATTATATTTCTCTGATTTGCATAAATCTGCCAGAATGCCACACAAGCAACAAGAAAGAGTACCTGTGCAATCTGGGTTTTATACTTCTTTAATATATTTAACATAACTTTATTTTCGCTCTTTCCTGCAATTATTTAATGTTAAGGTGACAGTAGTCGAAACTAATAAGCCTTAAATGTCCGATTTACAGCACCTTTGATGATTTTTCTCCTCGCAAGACGCGAGTATTGTTTCGTCGAAGAAATCCTCAAATGCACTATAACTCGAACATTTAAGGTTCTTCGAAGTTTAACGGGAGAAGATTTTTATTGTAACGAGGCGAAAAGCGCAGAAAGGCTGACGCCTTTCAAGGCTTTTTAACGAAGTTACGGTGAAAATATACCCTATTAAACCTTATTAGGTTCGACTACTGTCACCTTAACCACGCTGTACTTAAAGTCGTCCATTGTTACTTCCTTGGTAATGAAGCCTGCACTGAACATAAAGTCTGCCATTTTATCTGCATTGCAAAGCTCACCGAAGTACTGACAGTCCTCCTCGGCAAGGTAGCTGTTTACTGTTTCTATATCAAGACCGAGGTACTCTGATTCAATTGTTGCGGTTTCGGTCTTGTTTGTGTTAATGAACTCAATTGCCTCTTTGAATGCCGCACTTACTGCTGTAAATAAAGCTTCATTCTGACTGAGCTTTTCTGACGCCATTGCTACAAGGAAGCTGCTGCCACCGGGCCATACTTCACTGATTTCATTGAGCTCTGTGTACTTTTCATTTTCTCTTTCCTGATAAATAAAAGGAGAAGATGTAAGATGAAGAGTTACGGTACCTGATTCAAGTGCAGCCATACCTTCAGCGTGTGACATAGCCTGAATGTTGTTATCAAGAGCATGAGCGTCACCGAGTGACTTCTCTGCTGCCATTGAAAGGAGGATATGCTGAATTGAGCCGGTGTTGACAAGAGCAATCTTATCCTCGCTTTTGATATCAGCAAGAGTGGTGATATTCTTATCATTAGTCATAAGGCCGTGTGACTGTGATGAAAGGTTTGAGATTACTTTATAAGGAATACCTGCGGCAACACCTGAAATTGCAGGAGCAACACCCATACAGCCGATATCTATAGTACCGCCGATAATACCTTCGTTGATAGCAGCACCTGAATCAAGCTTTACAAACTCAACAGCAATTTCTTCACCGTAATTTTTTTCAATAAGCTTCTTTGCTTCTAAAACGTGAACAGGTGCATAACCGATACCGCCCTGGTATGCGATGGTAAGGGTCTGTGTTTCCGGCTTGTCTGATGAACCGCCGCAAGCTGCAAAGCACACTAACATACCGATACAAAGAATTATTGCAGCTATTCTTTTTACATTTTTCATATTTTTGACCTCCGTAATTAAATGTTATCTTTTACTAATATATCAATCAAGGTTTCGCAAGCAGCAGGCATAAAAAGCTCCTTATTATATGCGATATATATGTTTCTGCCTGAAATGCTGTCGGGAAGCGAGTAAACGCAAACACTGTCAAGATTGACATTACTCTCCAGAGCAAATTCCGAAGCCATACATATGCCTTCACCTTTTGTCGCCATATTAACTGCAGTTGATACCTGATTCACAACAACCTTATTTTCAGCCACAATGCCGTTTTCAAGGAAGAATGTTTCCATCTGTTCACGAAGAGGCTGACCCTCCTGCAAGAATATAAACTCTTCACCGTCAAGGACTGAAAAGTCAAACATAGGACCGACAGCACCGGGCTTGACAATATATTCCGCAAGCTTTTCGTTAACAGGATTATTACGCGGAATACACAAATAAACCTTTTCTTTTTTTATCAGGCGCTTTTCAAAATTTGCAGGAATATCCTCACTTGTACAAATAAAGCAATTAACCTCCCCTTTTGATGCCATGTCAATAAGCTCGGATAAGGGAGAGCATTTTATTGCTACCTGATAATTGGCATTTTCTTTACGAAGCTTTATGATAGCATCTGTTACCATTGATTCAACATAGGCAACGGGACCGCCGATAGTAACCTTACAGCCGAACTCTTCACGGTAGCTGCTGATTCTTTGCTGAAAGTCCTCTGACAGCACCTGCATCTTATTTATATAGTCGTAATAAATCTCACCCTCGGGAGTAAAGGTGATGGGTACTCTTTTACGGTTAAAAATTTTAAAACCGAGTTCACTTTCAAGAGCATTAAGGCCCGAGCTTAATGCAGGCTGTGAAATGCCGAGTTGTACAGCAGCCTTGCTGAGATTTCCGTGTTTTACTATCTGGATAACGTAATTATCATAAACTCTTCTGTCCATTTTTATATCTCCTTATACGCTATAAGTAAGTGCTTATATGATATTAGCACGTAAATTCTCAATTGTCAATATGCTGTTTTTGAAATTTGTTTGAACAAAAGAAAAAGCACCCACCTTCAAGTGAGTGCTTTTCAAAAATATGGTGCGAGTGTTCATAAGGGATTTACTCAAAGTATAAGTAAAACCGGCTTCAAACATAGTATTCTACACATTCTCCCTTGCTTGTTGTTTTTCTTTAAGAATTTTATTGAGCTGCTTTGTATTTCTTCTGATTATGGAATAAATTATTGCCCAAATCACCAAGTAAGCAACAATAAAAATGCCGGTAAAAACTAAAATCGGTGTCAGGCCCCATTCAAGCCAATCATTGAGAATATAAGTGACTAAATAGCTGACATATAAGACAACGCCATGAATAAGAATTGCAATCATCAAGGGCAATCGTTCAATTTGATAAACAGCATTCATACCGCCTGCAATAAAGCTGAGTAAGGTTATCGAGAAGATGCCAATACAAACTTGACTTACAGTCAGAGTTTGAACATTTACTGTCTGATGCAATATCATATATACAATTGCTAAAACTATTGGTCCAAAGCCACAGGCCACTAAACCTCGTCGGAAGAATTCTGAAACAAACTTTTTCATATTCCTTCATACCTCCTTCTTATCTGTGAAAAACAACGTCTTGAAACATAATCACGATAGCCACATTGAAATACAGCATCAACACCGCCACTGAATACCGCATCAAATTGCAGAATGCGATGTTCGTTTGCGAGGGTGGATTTGTTAATACGTATAAAATAAGAGGGCAAAATATTTTCCAACTCATAGAGCCTTTCCTTGAGTGTATAGTTGTTGCAGTTAGTATCAATAGCAATTACTTTCTTTTCAATAACAGTAATGCATTCTATTTCTGAAAATGTCAATTTTCTCATCTTATCATCTCTGTATCCCATAATGCTGTCTGTACCCGAATAACTGCATACAAGATTTTCTATCTGCTCGGTAAGAAAAGATGGTGTATGAACTATTGCGATTATTTCTTCGTCTGAATTTTTATCGATAATCAGTTTGTATTTCATCACTTCAAATCCTTATTGTTTTTTCATTTGTTTGAGGAAGCAGAACACGCTTGCCGCAGTAATAAATACACTGTAAAGAAAAATGGGAAGAATATGACTAAAAGTAAGTTCATAGCTTCCGCTGAACAAAGCTTTTTCCATTTCTACTGCGTGAAAAAATGGCAAAGCTCCTGCTAATTTTTCAAAAAAGCCTCCCACAAGCTTCAAATCAAACCACACTCCTGAAAGCCAAGCGGAGAGGTTGGTAAGCAATGCACCGCAAATACCGCC
>JAZRFT010000001.1:0-5029 GCA_045643805.1 Acutalibacteraceae bacterium | reverse complement strand
CATATTTTTGATTATCGGTTAACACTTATTTATATTCCCGCTTTCAACTTGTATTTTTTTACACTTTATTGTATAATGTAAAAAAAAATCAAGGAGAGTTAAAAATGAAAAAAGTTACAAACAAAACCATTATTCAATTTTGTCTGCCACAATTTGCTGTAGGTCTTTTTACAACAATGCTGAATAACTATCTTATCTATTTTTATCAGCCTACTGAGAGCTCGGGACTTCCTACACTTATCACGCAGGGAACTGTATTTCTCGGAATTCTTACCGTTATAGGCTTTATCAAGGCGGCAGGTCATGTTATTGACGCGGTTACCGATCCCCTTGTTGCTAACCTTTCAGACAGAAGCAAAAACAAAAAAGGCAGAAGAATCCCCCTCATGCAAAAGTTTGCTTTACCCTTTGCTGTTTCAGCGCTTATGATTTTCTGGGCACCCTCAAATACACCGGGTATGCTCAACAACATCTGGGTAGGCGTGTTCATCTGGCTTTACTACATATTCTATACTCTGTATATGATTCCCCACAACGCTCTTTTACCCGAAATGATAAACGAGCCTGAAAAGAGAGTAAGCGCTTACACAATGCACTCACTTTTCTTTGTAACCGGTAGTATGCTCGGTTATGCAACAACAGCTATTGTTGCTCTTATGAAAAATGCATTTTCGCTCACACCCCTTATGGCTTGGCGTGCAACCTTTGCCGTTTTCACGGTTATCGGTGTCATTCTCCTTTACATTCCCTGCTTCACCATCAAGGAAAAGGATTATGTCAACTCTGTTATTCCGCAAATTTCCCTTGCACAGTCACTCAAGCATGCTTTCAAAAACAAGCACTTCATTATTCTTACAATCGGTCAGCTTCTTGAGGGTACCGGTATGTCCTTCTTCCAGGCATGTATCATGTACTACATCACAAGCCTTATGAACATTCCCGAGGACCAGTCAATTATCATTATGGCTACCTCAATTGTCGGCTCGCTTGCTCTTTATCCCTTCATCGGCAAATGGGCAAAGAACAAGGGCAAGAAGGTTCCTATGATTGCAGGCTGTACAATTTTTGCACTGAGTGAATTTGTAATCTGCCTTTGCGATAAAATTCCCGGCGACAGCATGACAATAGCTATTGCCTTCGCTCTTGTTGTTTCCTTCCCCTTTGCAGTTCTCAACGTTCTTCCCGGCTCAATGATGAGTGATGTTATTCAGTATGACACCATCACAAGCGGTGTTAATCAGGAGGGTATTTTCGGTGCGGCAAGAAGCTTCATCACAAAGATGGGCACCTCAATTGCTACAATGATTGTTCCCTCACTTGTTGCCGTCGGTGCATTAAGCGGTGAAAACGTAGGCAGAAAGGGTCTTATGCTTTCTGCGATTGTAGGCGGTGTTATCTGCCTTGCAGCAGTTGCAGTATTTGCCCTTTACAACGAAAAAGAGGTTCTCGGTGTAATCCGTGAAAACAAAAATAAAACCAAAAACAATTAAAGGAGAATAAAAATGAAAAAGAATATTTTCCACTCAAAAACATTCTGTCTGGCAATACTTATTCCCGCATTTATCTACGGTCTTGCACTCCCCTTCTTCTGGGGCAATAACCCCGCTTCCGAGCTTGGCACACTCTCTCTTCTTTGTGAGGATTCCGACAAAAAGATTTTCTTCTGGCTCTGGGGTATTCTCACCTCGGGAAGCATTATAGCAAACACTCAGCTTCTTTACTCAAAATACAACATAAAAAGTAAGGTTTCAAACTTCTTCTGCCTTCTTTCCTTTATAGGAGTTTGTGTTGTTGCATTGACTCTCGGTCACAGTATTGAAGACTGGAACCCCAAAAGAATTGCCCACTGGGTAGCAACGGGACTTTTCATTGCTTTCACGGTAGTGCCGCTTCTGCTCCCCTTCATCAAACACAGAAAGGAAAACAAGAACTTCATCATTTTTGCTGTATGCACGGTGATGATTCTTATGTCCTTTGTTGTTATTTTCGTATTTATAGGTAAAAGTGCACTTATGGAAATGATTCCTATTGCTCTTATTGAAATCTTCCTGTTTACGGTTAATTTCACAAAGGTATTTAAAAATGAGAAGGAAGCAGTAAACAGCAAGTAAATAATATTAAAGCAGGTATTCCTCAAACGGGAATACCTGCTGATTTTTTACACACATAAAAACAGTCGGGAAATCCCGACTGTTTTATTTATTCGGTTTTATCTTACGCTGTCATAAATCTCGTAGAAGTTACCGATAAAGGTTGTTGCAGCGTTCTTACCGTAAGAGATAAGACACCATGTGTCGCTGTCAAGAGCGTTTGTATGCTCGTTGTACTGATAGCCTGCAAGTACATAATTTGCAGGATTTGCAACATAGCCTGCGGCATCATTCATAAGGTCCATAATGATGATGTCCTCACCTGTATACTCTCTGATGGGAGCAAGCTCGAAGCCTGCGGCACCGTTACCGCCGATAAGAAGCTCACCGAAGGTTTCACCGGGGCTCATATATACCTTAACGCTGTCACCAAGCTCAAGATAACCAACCTCTGAAACGGTGTAATATCTACCCTTATCATCCTTGAGAGTAAAGTTATCGGGAATTGAAGCCTTTGCAAGAAGTGAGATAACATTGTTTTCAATCTGGACGGTGAACTGCTTAAGCTGAATGTTGAGAACAGGCTCTACCTTCTCTTCTTTTGCGGTTTCAAGACCATTGTACCAGATTGTATAGCCCTCCTCTGAGCCATACTGTTCAACACCGAGCTTGTCACCAAGCTTGGCATTAAGCTGTATTCTCTCTTCCTTTGTCATGCTCATACCAAGAAGAATATAACCGATTTCATAACCGTAACGGATAACTGATTCGTGTGCAGTTTCATCCTCAAAAATATCTCTTGTCTTGCTTCTTGCACTTGTTACAGTTGAAACATTACCCTGAATGAAGATAAAGTTGTAGCCTGCCTGATTGAGAAGCTTTTCTGTATACCAGATAAAGTCAGCGCTGAACTTTGTATCAATGGAAATAAGTGAGCTTCCGCCTGTTACAGCCCAGTCATAGCTTGCCGCCTCGGGATGTACACCGCAAGTTGCAACAATTGTGGGAGTTGCGCTTGAATCAAAGGGTACAAACTCAAGCTTATAGAGGTTCTTATCAAGAGCGATAGGAGCAGTTCTGTCGGAAAGGTAGCCTTCAAGCTCAAGCTTTGAATAGTAGAGCTCACCGCTTGTCATATCGGAAAGAGCTGCTTCAACAGCCTGCCTTGAGCCCTTTACAAGTGAATCGATAAAGGAACGCTCAACACCGTATTTAACATTCTTTGAGGAGAAGTTGTTGAACATTACACCGACAGGATCGGTCCATACACCCTGGGAGTCAATACCTGTGTGAATATGCGTGCAGGAAACATTGATGCTGACAATGTTGTACTTTTCGGCAACATCCTTGAGTCCTTCACGGATAAGTCTTACATCAGCATTGGCAAGACCCATAGCATCGATTGAAATAAAAGCAACATTACCTCTGCCTGAGCCGTCATTCATAACAATAACTCTTGCCATAAGGTCCTCTTCGTTGCCGTCATCGTCTTTATACATTCCGTCACCGTAAATGTAAGGAACATAAGCGCCCTTGGCGTATCTCTTTGTGCCGAAGTCTTCGGGAAGAATTGAAGCCTTACCGTAGCCGAGGCTCCATACCTTTTCACCCTGAGGCTCGTCAATAAAAGTATCCATACCCTTATAGAAATTGCCGTAAGTGTTGATGTCAAACTCCTCGTAATCACCTACTGCGGCAGAATCAGGCATAAAGATTGTGAGTATCTTACCGAGAACATCGTTGATGAAAAAGTTGCTGATGGCATTAACAAATTTTGCAAGACCCTGCTGTGAGCTTGCATCATTCTTCTGCTCTGACTCGGCAACATATTCAGCAACAGAGCTGTAGGTATTTTCCGTTTCAGCTGCAAAGGCACAAGTAGGCATTATCATACAAAGACAAAGCACTAATGAAATAACTGATAAAATTTTTCTTTTCACAAACATACTCTCCTTTTTAATGAGTTTGCATTATATAAACAATTCTAACACAACATTAAAAAAAAGTCTAGTGTTAGCCTTTATATTTATCGTAAGTAAAAATTGTTGAAAACTCATAAAAAAAACAAAGCCTGTCCGAAAAAACTCCGGACAGGCTTATATTTTAATTATTCAGCTGCTTCCTCTGCAACCTCTTCTGCTTCAACTGCCTCTTCAGCTTCTGCTGCGGGCTCGATGAGTGCACGGATTGAAAGGCTTACGCGCTTCTTATCGTAGTCGATTTCAGTAATCTTAACAGTTACTTCCTCACCTACTGAAAGAACTTCCTTGGGAGAAGCAATGTGGCGGTCAGCAATCTGTGAAATATGGATAAGACCGTCGATACCGTCGATAACTGTTGCAAATGCACCGAATGTTGTAAGACTAACAACCTTTGCAGTTACTACTGAATCAACGGGATAATCTCTCTTAAGGATTTCCCAGGGATTGTCTTCGATTCTCTTGTAGCCGAGAGAAATCTTTCTCTTTTCAGCGTCGAGAGCCTTAACGAATACCTTAACGGTATCGCCAACGTTAACAATTTCTGAGGGGTGCTTGATTCTCTTCCATGAAAGCTCTGAGATATGTACCATACCGTCAACGCCGCCAAGGTCAACAAATGCACCGTAGTTTGTAAGAGACTTAACTGTACCTGTGAACTCCTGACCTTCAGCAATGTCAGCCCAGAATGCGTCTGAAGCTGCCTTGCGTTCCTCACGGAGAACGGCACGGATTGAGCCTACAACTCTCTTCTTCTGCTCATCGATATCGATGATTCTGAACTTAACCTTCTCCTTAACAAGCTTGGTAAGCTCTTCGTCCTTTGCAAGGCCTGTGAGTGATGCAGGGATAAATACTCTTGCACCCATAGGATATGCAATAACGCCACCCTTTACAGCTTCTGAAACAACTGCTTCAACAACTTCGTCGTTTTCCTTAGCTGCGAGGATGTTCTTCCAT